>DASWWL010000188.1:0-22257 GCA_036400975.1 Novosphingobium sp.
TCCTTATGTGGAACAGGGCATATATCCGCGCGATCCGTTCGTCAGCCTCGACATCGACGGCGTCGGCCAGCTTGTGATGCTGGCGGCGGAACGCGGCCGTGCGACGCGTCCGGCGATCAAGCTCGGCATCTGCGGGGAGCATGGTGGCGACCCGGCCAGCATCGCCTTCTGCGAGAGCCAGGGTCTCGATTACGTCAGCGCATCGCCCTACCGCGTGCCTATCGCCAGGCTGGCGGCGGCACAGGCCGCCCTGGACTGAGCTATTTGCGCCATCCGCTCAGGGTGAGGATCTCGAACCGCTCGACGGTTCGACCGTTCTCTCCCGCGGCGGTGAAGGCTTCTCGCGCTCGATCCAATGCAATGCGGGTCAGTGGCGGTCCGCCGTGCGCCAGCACTCCGCCCAGCGCCTGTGCACGCAGGTCGGCTACCAGCCGGTCGAGCGAGCCGAAGCGTACCTCCAGCGATCGGCCATCGATCACCGGATCGGTGAAGCCTGCGCGCTGGAGAAGCTGGCCGCCAGCCCGCACATCGACTTGAGGATGGATACGTGGGGCAGGGCGCTCGCCATCTGCGGCCAGCATGGCGGCGCGTAGAACTGGCAGGCTGCCCGCTCCTGTCAGGCTCGCGATCATCAGCCCACCGAGGGAGAGAGCGTTACGCAAATGAATCAGAGCACCGGGAAGGTCGTTCACCGTATCAAGCGTACCCAGGGTGGCGATGAAATCAAACCCGCTCCATGGGAAAGGCGCCTGCTCATCGAAGTTGTTGGCAGGCTCCGCGCAGGTCACATCGGCGCCTTGCCGGATCAGCGCGTTGGCCAGCTCGCCGGTCCAGTCGCCAATCACCAGCGCGCGGCGCGGTTCGATCCGCAGGAAGTCGATCCGGTCGATGGTGTCTTCGACCATGTCGTCGATCAGATAGCGCGGTGCGTCAGGTGTCCCTTGCAGACACAGCATGCGTCGCCGCGCGGCAAGGCGGCGATGGGGAGAAAAGATCGTCGGCGGTACACTGGCGCTCATCGACTCGCCCTGCCGTGCGCCTGACTTTGGCGCAAGCGCTTGCCGCGCGGAAGGTGTCGGTTAAACTGGCATCGTGCCGCTCTTACAAGCTCTCGCGCCCGTCATGGATCTGGTTTTTCCGCCGCGTTGTCCGCTCTGTGGTGAAGGGATCGCCGCGCAAACGGGCGTTTGCGGAACCTGCTGGAACGGGCTTATCCTGCCTGGAGAGCCTGCCTGTACTCTGTGCCAGCGCCCGTTCCCCGATACCGCTCCCGATGGCATGATCTGCGCCCCGTGCATGGCCAGCCCGCCGCGTCATGACGGCGTGGTCGCGGCGACGCTGTACAACGAGCCTTCGCGCCGTCTCGTGCTGGCGTTCAAGCATGGCGGCAGGATCGCGCTGGCGCCGTTCATGGCTCGACTGCTGTCGGCGCGCTTGTCGCAAGTCGGAGAGGACTGGCTGATTGTGCCGGTCCCATTGCACCGCTGGCGTCTGTGGCGACGTGGCTTCAATCAGGCGGCGCTGATCGCACATGGGGTCGCGCGTGAGCGGGGGGCAACGCTGGCCGTGGATGCACTGCAACGCCGCAAGTCTACTCCAAGCCTGGGCGGTCTCGGGCGCAAGGCGCGCGCTCGCGCGCTGACGGGCGCAATTACGGCGCATTCAGGCTGGCGTGACCGGCTCAAGGGCGCGCGTATAGTGCTGGTGGATGATGTGCTGACGAGCGGCGCGACAAGCGACGCCTGCATCTCCGCGTTGAAAAGGGCCGGCGCCAGCAAGGTGGTGATCGCCTGCTTCACACGCGTTCTCGATGAAGTCTGAAAATGCCAAAAGGAAACGCCCGGGATCGAAATCCCGGGCGCCCTCGTGACGAAACTGTTGAACGCTGCCGAAGCAGTACGACAACCGCCCCCTACGGCTGTCTCGCCCGATCCCTCATTGCGGCTCGCCCATGCTTTCGCGGGCGTTAGCCTTTCCCCTGAACCATGGCGCTTTTACAACAGCACCTATGTGCCCGTGGTGCAGTCCTTGCGTTCTGCATCGCCTTGTTTCTCCGAAAAGCCCCGAAATGAAAGGGACTTCACCAGTGGCGGTGGATTTTGGACTCCGCATGTGGTTATCGTGCAACAAACATCGGCTTTAACGGCTGTCGAAGAGGAAAATTAAGCCCATGTCGAACCCGTCCAATGCGGATCTGGAACAGGGAGGGCAGTTCCTGCCCCGGTTCGATTCGAAAGGGCTTATCACCACTGTCGCGGTCGATCAGTCCACCCGTGAGATACTAATGGTAGCATTCATGGATGAGGAGGCGCTCACCAAGACTCGTGAAACGGGACTAGCGCATTTTCATTCTCGCTCGCGGGGACGTCTCTGGCTGAAGGGTGAAACCTCCGGACATTTCCTTCGCATTCAGGAAATCAGGGTAGACTGCGATCAGGATGCGCTCGTCCTGATCGTGCAGCCCGAAGGACCGGCCTGCCATACCGGCGCGACGAGTTGTTTCTACCGACGGCTTGCAGGCGATCATCTCGAGCCTGCCGAGTGAAGGAATAACGGCGGAATATCCGCTGTCGAGGAGAGGAACCAGGATGCCAAGCTATAAGGCCCCGACGCGCGATGTCCGTTTCATAATTGGAGAAGTTCTCAATCTGGAAAGCTTCGGTAATTTGCCGGGTTTCGAAAATGCGGGCAGTGACATCATCGATGCGGTGATCGAGGAAGCGGGACGTTTCGCCGCGGAAGTGCTGGCGCCCCTTAATCTTTCGGGCGATCAGGCTGGGTGTATCCGGCATGCCGATGGCGCAGTCACGACTCCTGCCGGCTTCAAGGAAGCGCATCAGGCCTTTCGCGATGCGGGTTGGGGCACGCTTGCGGCGCCGGAAGAATTCGGCGGGCAGGGGATGCCACACGTGCTGGGCTTCGCGGTCGAAGAGTTCATGTCGGCCGCTAACCAGGCTTTCGCGATGTATCCAGGCCTGACCAATGGCGCCGTCTCTGCGATCCTGGCCAAAGGCTCTCCCGAATTGCAGCAAAAATACCTGCCGAAGATGGTCACCAACGAATGGCTCGGCACGATGAACCTTACCGAGCCTCAATGCGGTACGGACCTTGGCCTTATCCGGACACGTGCGGAGCCGCAGGCGGACGGAGCCTATGCCATCACCGGCACGAAGATTTTCATTTCCGCCGGCGAGCACGACCTGACGGATAATATCATTCATCTCGTACTCGCACGGATGGCTGGCGCTCCGGAGGGTACAAAAGGCATCTCCTTGTTCGTAGTGCCCAAGTTCCTTGTCGAAGCAGACGGTGCGCTGGGCGAACGCAACGCCGTCAATTGCGGGGCGATCGAGCACAAGATGGGCATTCATGCCAATGCGACCTGCGTCATGAACTACGATGGAGCAAAGGGCTGGATCGTCGGTGAGGAGAATAAGGGGCTGGCAGCGATGTTCATCATGATGAATGCCGCACGGCTAGGTGTCGGTATCCAGGGACTATCGCAAGCCGAAGCCGCTTATCAGAACGCTGTCACATATGCTCAGGAACGGCGGCAGGGCAGGGCGCTGACGGGGCCTGCCGAGCCTGGTGAGAAAGCCGACATGCTTTTCGTCCATCCGGACGTCCGCCGCATGCTGATGGATGCGAAATCATTCATCGAAGGTATGCGAGCGCTGGCCCTGTGGGTTGGACTGCAGGTTGATCTTGCTCATAAAGCGGCGACTTTAGAGGAACGCCAAGCTGCCGATGATCTGGTTGGCCTGCTGACTCCGGTGATCAAGGGTTATGGGACCGACAAGGGTTTCGAGACCACGGTCAATATGCAGCAGATCTGGGGTGGACACGGATACATCGCTGAAAACGGGATGGACCAGTTCGTTCGCGATGCCCGCATCACCATGATCTACGAGGGCGCCAATGGCGTACAGGCGATGGATCTTGTCGGACGCAAACTTGCCCTGAACGGAGGTCGTGCGATCCAGGCCTTTTTTGCATTAGTCGATGAAGAGTGCGCGACCGCCGGATCGGACCCGGCGCTGGCCGATTTGGCGATCCGGTTGGAGAAGGCGAATGGCGAACTTAAAGCCGCGACGATGTGGTTTGTCCAGAACGGGTTGGCCAATCCCGAAAACGCTGGAGCGAGTGCGCACTCGTACATGCATGTGATGGGTATCGTAGCGCTTGGTTTCATGTGGCTGCGCATGGCAAAGGCGGCATCGGCCGCGCTTGCCGCCGGGAGCGATGACAAGGCGTTCTACGAAACCAAGCTCGTGACAGCACGCTATTTCGCTGAGCGCGTGATTCCCGATGCGGGCGCTCTTCGCCGCAAAATCGAAAGCGGCGCAGCGACAATGATGGCACTGCAGCCGGAGCATTTTCTGACTGCCTAGTTGAACCGTGGCGCCGGATCGATGGGATGAGCGCGGCATACGGTTCGCCTGCTCTGATGACCCAACTATCGAATCAGAGTGGCGATTTGATCAGGAGTTCCGGCATCGTCGCGTTCAAGGGGGACGTGAAAATGGATGCAAGGAGCAAATGATGACTCTTCGTTTCGCCACCAAGATCGCCGCTCTGGCGCTTGTTCCCTTCGCTTTCGGCGTGGCTCATGCCCAAGGTGGCGGCGCCGCTCCGGCATCGGCCGGAGGCGCTGCAAGTTCGGTCACCGCCCCCACAATCGATACCAATGCTGACGGAAAACCCGATGCATGGGATCGGGATGGCAATGGCGCAGCGGACGCCTGGGATACCAATGCCGATGGCAAGCCGGATGCCTATGATGTGGATGGCGATGGCAAGCCTGACCAGGCTCCTGCCGAACCGCGACGCTGATCCCGCAAGTATGGAAGGCGGTTCTCCACAAGCGAGAACCGCCTTCCTTTCAGGCCTGAAATAGCTCTTCGAAAAGTTCCAGCATTGCGGCCCAGCTTTGACGATCGGCGCTTGCGTCATAGGCTATTGCCGGCAGCCCGCGTGCATCGCTTCCCGGATCGGTAAATCCATGCTTCACGCCACTGTAGGCGTGAAAATGCCACTGCGCCCCGGCAGTGTCCATTTCGTTCCAGAAAGCCAGCACGTGATCGCGCGGAACCATCGGGTCCGCATCTCCATGACATACCAGAAGCCGTGCCTTGATCGCGCCGGGCTGGGCCGGAAGCGAAGTCTCGAGCAATCCGTGAAAGCTGACGGCTGCAACGATGTTGGCGCTATCCCGCGCAAGCTCGAGTGCGGCACCACCGCCCATGCAGTAGCCTATGACGGCAATCGGTATCTTGCCGGCTGTCTCACGCAAAGCGGAGAGCCCCGCACGCAACCGTCGACGATAGGCGTGAGGGTCTGCGCGCAGGGTCTGTGAAAGCGCTCCCGCCGCCTCGAAGCTTGGGACTGGCTCGCCATAGAAGTCGGCGATCAGCGCGATATAGCCCATATCCGCAAGCATTTGCGCCCGACGTTCGATCGGAGGGCTTGCATTGACGATAGTGGGACACACGAGCACTGCCCCGCGTGCGGACACCACCGGTCGAGCGAGCCATCCGACCAGTGACGTCCCCATATCGTCATAGGGAATGCGCTCCAGTGAGCTCATTCGGGCAGGAAGTCCGGCACTGAGAGATACCGCTCGCCGGTATCATAGTTGAAACCCAGTATGCGCGAGCCGGTCGGCAGGTCCTTCAGTTTCGCATCGATCGCAGCGAGTGTCGCGCCAGAGCTGATGCCGACCAATAGCCCTTCCTCACGCGCGCTGCGGCGGGCAAATTCCTTTGCGAGATCGGGTTCGACCTGGATCGCGCCGTCTATCGATTGCGTGTGCAGGTTGGCGGGTATGAAACCGGCGCCAATGCCCTGGATCGGATGAGGTCCGGGCTGGCCACCCGATATTACCGGAGAAAGTGTGGGTTCGACCGCATAGGCTTTGAGGCCCGGCCAAGCCTTCTTCAGCACCTCGGCGCAGCCTGTCAGGTGGCCACCGGTGCCCACTCCGGTTATCAGAACATCTATCGGTGCGTCGGCGAAATCGGCGAGGATTTCTTGCGCCGTCTTGCTTACGTGTACGGCAATGTTCGCCGGGTTGTCGAACTGCTGGGGCATCCACGCGCCAGGAGTCTGTTCCACCAGTTCCTTGGCGCGCTCGATTGCCCCCTTCATGCCTTTCTCACGTGGAGTAAGGTCAAAAGTCGCGCCGTAGGCCAGCATCAGGCGCCGCCGCTCCACCGACATCGATTCGGGCATGACCAGGATTAGCTTGTAGCCTTTGACCGCCGCGACCATGGCTAGACCGATACCGGTGTTGCCCGAAGTCGGTTCGATGATCGTGCCCCCCGCTTTCAGGCTGCCGTCCGCTTCGGCCGCTTCGATCATGGCCAGGCCGATACGATCCTTGATCGAGCCCCCGGGGTTAGCACGCTCGCATTTTACCCATACTTCGTGGTTCGGGAACAGACGTGAAAGGCGGATATGCGGCGTGTTGCCGATCGTTCCGAGGATATTGTCTGCCTTCATGGTGTGGTCTCCGTCTGGCGATACTGTGGTGCGAACGTGCGGGCGCGGCGGATTTCGGGAAACATCCAGGCCCACAATACTGTGATGACTATGGCACCCGCTCCGCCGAAGACAACCGCTCCTGTTGCGCCGAGAAACGCGGCTGCAAGTCCTGACTGCATCTCGCCAAGTTCGTTCGAGGCGGAAATCGCGAGGCCCGAAATGGCGGACACCCGCCCACGTACTTCGTCAGGCGTATTGAGTTGGACTAGGCTGGTTCGGACGAATACCGATACCATGTCGGCTGCGCCCAGCAATGCGAGGAGACCCAGCGAGAAAAGGAATTCGCGGGATAGTCCGAAAATCGCGGTCGCCGTCCCATAAGCGGCGACCGCCCATAACATTTTGGCGCCGACATTGGTGGCGAGCGGGCGCCACGAAAGCCACAGCGCCACGATCCCGGCTCCCACTGCAGGAGCGGCGCGCATCTGCCCAAGTCCTTCAGGACCAACATGCAGGATGTCACGGGCGAAAACAGGCAGCAGCGCAGTAGCTCCGCCGAGCAGGACGGCAAAGAGGTCGAGCGTGATGCAACCAAGCAGAAAGCGATCGTTCCAGACGAAACGAAACCCGTCGATGATCTGTCGCAGCGGACGTGTTTCGCGGCTTTTTATCAAGGGCGGCATGCGGCGAATGAGCAGGACGCACGTGCACGAAAGCGCAAGCGAAGCCATGCCGCTCCAGTAGGGAAGGGCTGGATGGCTGGCAAAAAGGAAACCCGCGGCCGCCGGGCCCGTCACGATGCCCGCCTGCATGGCGATCGAATTGAAGGCTATTGCACGAGGGATCAACTGCGCCGGTACAATGTTCGGGGCGATTGCCCCCATCGCCGGACCAACGAAGACGCGCGCCGCACCATGCAGCGCCGCCAGCAGGAAAAGCAAGGGCAGGCTTAAACCCCCGAATGTCGTCACGGCGCCAAGAGTGGCCGCGACGCCTATATCGAGGCTTATGGCCAAGCCGGCGACAAAACGTCTGTCATAGCGGTCGGCAACGACACCGGCGATCGGGGTAAGCAGCATGAGCGGCAGAAACTGCGCCAAGCCAAGCAGGCCGAGCTGGAATGCCGCCCCGGGAATGCTCATGCCATAAGCCGTTCGCGCAAGATCGTACAATTGATAGCCCAGCGCGACGACCATGCCGGTAGTCGCGACAACGGATGCGAATCGCGCCAACCAGAACAAACGGTAGTCCGGGATCTGCAGGGGCGAGGTCGGCTCGGTCACAATGCAGCGAATGACAGCGCTGCGCGGACTTGCCAAGCGCCGGTAAGTTTTATCCTTGGAAAGAAAGTTTTGTCAGCCCGCCAGCCATGGACTGCCGGTCAGCGGTGGCGTCGCAGGCGGGGGTTCGGTTGCAACGAATCGATCAGGTTGATGAACTCGTCCATTCTGATGATACGCTCGAACTGGAAGCCGGAACGGTCGTCGGCCTGCCAGATCACGTGCGCCTCGATCCGGCCGATCTGGGGCAGGCGAATTGTCACGCGCTCTCCCCGGCTCATCCCGTGCTCGCCATGAACCATGAAGCCATGCGCGGAAATATTGACGATATGGAGATGCAGATCCCCCAGATGGCGATGCTCACCGATGACCGGATAATCTACCGGATGCCGTATCGCCCGACGCATGTCGGTTACGGAAAGCTGTGCTCCTGCGCCCATCGTCTATGGTGCCCTCGTCTGAAATCCAGACAGGGTAATGCCACGCCAATGGCAAAAAATGGGTAAACCGGCAGGAGTTTGCCGGAAAGATATTGCCGGTCCGCCTCAGGCAGAACGTAATACCCCGTGCTTTTTCTTGCCCGAGGAAATGCGCAGCTCGCCACAATTACCCGAAATTGTGTGGGATTCGTCGATTATCGATACCCCATCTATCCGGGCTCCACCGCCGGCGATGAGACGCTTGGCTTCGCCGCGGCTCGCTGCGAAGCCAATCCCGACCAACGCATCTATGATCGACATACCGCCTGCAGGAACGGTCAACTGCGGCAAATCCGAACCTACTCCACCATCCGCGAAAGTGGCGGTGGCGGTTGCCTCTGCGGTTCGGGCCGCTGCTTCGCCACGGCAGAGTTTCGTCGCCTCATTGGCCAGGACGATCTTGGCGGCGTTGATCTCACTGCCGTCGAGCCGTTCAAGCCTTTCGATCTCCTCGATGGGAAGATCGGTGAAAAGCCGCAGTCGTTTTCCGACATCGCGATCATCGGTGTTCCGCCAGAACTGCCAGTAATCGAAGTGGGGTAGCTGATCCTCGTTGAGCCAGACCGCGCCGCCTACGGTCTTTCCCATCTTGGTGCCGTCGGCATTCGTCAGCAACGGGGTGGTGAGACCGAAAACCTGCGTGCCATCGACGCGGCGGGCAAGCTCCACGCCGTTGACGATATTGCCCCACTGATCCGAACCGCCCATCTGCAGGCGGCATCCGACGCGACGCGACAGCTCCAGGAAATCGTATGCCTGGAGGATCATGTAGTTGAATTCGAGGAAGCTCAGCGACTGCTCGCGGTCCAGCCGGAGCTTGACCGAATCGAAGCTCAGCATGCGGTTGACTGAAAAATGCTGGCCGATGTCGCGCAGAAAGGGAATGTACTCGAGCCGGTCGAGCCATTCGGCGTTATCCACCATAATCGCATCGGAAGGCCCGTCGCCGAAAGTCAGGAAACGTTCGAACACCCGGCGGATCGACGCTACATTCTCGGCGATCAGATCCTCGGTCAGCAGTTTGCGCGCCTCGTCCTTGAAGCTTGGATCGCCGATCTTGCCGGTGCCGCCGCCCATCACGACGATTGGCTTGTGCCCGGCCCGTTGAAGCTGACGAAGCATCATGATCGAGACCAGATGGCCGACGTGCAGCGATGGCGCGGTAGGGTCGAAGCCGATATAACCCGGCACGATCTGCCCTGCCGCCAGAGCATCGAGGCTGGCAGCGTCAGTCAATTGATGAATGTAACCGCGCGCATCGAGCAGGCGGAGCAGGGAAGATTGATAGGTCATGGCATCGCTCATTTCGGGGCGGGCGCTAGCACGGAGACAATCGTTTGGGAACGTTCACGCTGAAACCGCATCCCGATACGCCGCCCAAGGCCATACATGGCGTAGAGGTTCGCTGGTTCGAGGCGAAGGACGGGCGGCTTATTCTGCGCTGGCAGGTCAAGAATGTCGATGCGATCCAGATTCCGGCCTTCGCTGGCAGGGGCAGGGCCGATGGTTTGTGGCAGACCACTTGCGCCGAGCTTTTCCTCAAGGACACGCAGGGAAATGGTTATCGTGAGCTGAATTTTTCTCCCTCCGGGCAATGGGCGGCCTATCGCTTCACCGACTACCGTGAGGGCATGATCAATGCGCTGGTCATGGATCCGCCGGAAATCAGCGGTTCAAGTGGCGAGTATCTTTATGTTCTTACCGCCAGCCTCGACGGCTCCCTTCTCGAAGAAGCGGCGGGAGCGGCGCTTTCGATGGTGATCGAAGAGACGGATGGGACAAAGTCATACTGGGCTCTGGCACACCCGCCGGGCAAACCCGATTTCCACCATCCCGCTTGCTTCACGCTTTCGCTTCCGGCAGCGAGCGCGTCATGAAATTCGGTATCGATCGCCTGCTGGCGGACCCAGAATTGCGCGCTCCCCTCAAGGGAAGGAGCGTCGCGCTCGTCGCCCATCCGGCTTCGGTGACGGAGAACCTCGTCCATTCGCTCGATGCACTGGCCGCATGCCCGGATATCACGCTCACCGCCGCATTCGGCCCCCAGCATGGGCTGAAGGGCGACAAGCAGGACAATATGGTCGAGACTGCGGACGAGATCGATGCGGCTTACAGCATTCCCATCTTCAGCCTCTATGGCGAAGTGCGGCGTCCGACGGCGGCGATGATCGAAACCGCCGACGTTTTCCTGTTCGACCTGCAGGATCTGGGGTGCCGTATCTACACCTTCGTCACCACACTGCTCTATATGCTCGAAGCCGCAGCTGCGCAGGGCAAGTCGGTGTGGGTACTGGATCGGCCTAATCCAGCCGGGCGGCCTGTTGAGGGCACGCTGCTTTTGCCGGGCCAGGAAAGCTTCGTGGGCGCCGGTCCCATGCCGATGCGGCACGGATTGACGCTGGGCGAGATGGGGCAGTGGTTCGTCGATCGCTTCAAGCTCGATATCGATTATCGTGTTATCACGATGGAGGGCTGGCGGCCGGATAGGGCGCCGGGCTTTGGTTGGCCCGAGGAGCGCATCTGGATCAACCCGAGTCCGAATGCCGCGAATCTCAATATGGCGCGCGCTTATGCCGGTACTGTCATGCTCGAAGGCACTACCCTTTCCGAGGGCCGTGGGACGACACGTCCACTGGAAGTTCTGTTCGGCGCGCCCGACATCGATGCCCGGGCGGTCCTTGCGGAGATGCACCGTCTGGCCCCGGAGTGGCTTGTAGGCTGCGCAATCCGGGAGTGTTGGTTCGAGCCGACCTTTCACAAGCACGCGAAGTCGCTGTGCAATGGGCTGATGATCCATGCCGAGGGCGGGTTCTACGATCACGCCGCATTTCGACCCTGGAGGTTGCAGGCGCTGGCGTTCAAGGCGATCCGCAAGCTTCAGCAGGATTATCCGATCTGGCGTGACTTCCCTTACGAATACGAGTTCGAGCGGCTTGCGATCGATGTGATCAATGGCGGTCCCAGCCTGCGGGAGTGGGTGGACGATCCGTCCGCGCTACCGCGCGATCTCGATGCGTTGGCGTCGGCGGACGAGGGTTTGTGGCGGGAGGAAAGCCGTCCCTTCCTGCTCTATACGTAGTTCGCGATCCAGGCGATCGCCTGTGCGGACGGCACGAAGAACACTTGTGCAAGCAGGGTTCCGGCGAGGCGACTGAACGAAATCCATACGATTGTGCGACGGAACAGCGGTTCGCTGACTCTGCCTTCCACTACATCGTCGGTCATGACCGAGAGTTGCGGATCGATCAGAGCGAAAAGCAGGATCGTGGCGAAGCCGTTGATCACGGCGGAAAGCTGTGAGGCGGTGACGCGGAATTCGGGATTCAAATAACCGGCGTAGAGCGACGCGAGAACCCCTACCGTGATCAGCGCCTGCGCCAGGCAATTGGCGACCAGCACGCCCCAGCCTACGCCGCGCGTCTGGCCAAGCTCGCGCAGATGAGCCAGCTTCGGCATGGCTATGGCCTGACGAATGGTGAGAAGTCCGGCAGGGCTTGCCGAGCGCAGGATCATCCGCGTCGTGGAGCGATGCCGCTGGAAATAACCGATGGCGCTGGCGAACAGGCGCTGTCCGGTCGGTACCAGCACGATGCCCACCGCGACGGCGATCGTGGCGGAAAATAGCACGATCCGGAAATCGTCAAGCAGCGCTTCGCCTCCCCCGGCGGACAGCCGGGTCTCGATACGCTTGGCAAGGAAAGGACCGAGAAAGCTGTTCGATGTCCGGGAGACGAGAACGAGGATGTTGAACAGCGCGAAGCTCATTGCGATGCGCCGCGTCCGCACCCCGGCGATACGCGCGGCATAGGCAAGCGTGCCGATAAGATTGATGCCGGCGGTGAGCAGGCAGATGACCAGCAATTGAGTATCCATCAAACGATGCCGCCAAGCAGGGCGACGTCGCCGATCAGTAAGGATGTCATTGCGAGGCCTCGGTCCAGAGTGTCGTTGAATACGCCGACGCCATCGTCTGGTAGCCGCGCGCCGATTGCATAGAGCAGCGGCAGGTAATGTTCGGCGGAGTTAACCGCCAGGGTCACATCGCGATCGTCCGCGCGGAATCGGGTAAGGGCGGCGTGATCGTCGTCGACCGTGGCTCGCACGATGCGGTCACGAAATTGGGCTGCCCAGTCGAATATGGTGCCCGGCGGATAATCGCGGATCGCAATGTTGTGAACGATATTGCCGCTTCCGATGATCAGCACGCCTTCGTCGCGAAGCGGTGCGAGCGCTTGTCCGATAGCGAGGTGACCATCGGCGTCGAGGCTCCGATCCAGACTCATCGCCACCATGGGGATGTCTGCCGCGGGAAACATCGGCTGCACGACGCCCCAGGCCCCGTGATCGAACCCCCATAATGTATCGCGCGCCATGCGATCCTCGCCGAGCAGTGCGGCGATGCGATCGATTAGTTCGGCGGACCCCGGCGCGGGATACTGGATGTCGTAGAGGGCTTGGGGAAATCCACGAAAATCGTGAATGGTGCGCGGATGGGCATCGGCCGTGACGTGGGTCTTTCCGTGGGTTTCCCAATGCGCGGTTATGACGAGGATCGTGCGGAGACGAGGCAAGGCTTTGCCAAGGGCCACCCAGGCGCGGCGTTCGGGCACGTCGCTGATCACCGTCATCGGTGAGCCATGGCCGAGGAAAAGGACAGGCTGGCGCACGTCCGTCAGTTCTTCTTGCGGGTAAGTTCGCGCATGGCGTCGTCAAGCCCGGCCAGTGTCAGCGGATACATGCATCCTCCCATCAGGTCGCGGATCAGCTTGGTCGCTTGGGTATATTGCCAGTGCACTTCGCCAACCGGATTGAGCCAGACGGTAGCGGGATAGGTATTGGTCACGCGGCCGAGCCATTTGGCGCCGGATTCCGCATTGTAGTGTTCCACCGAGCCGCCGGCATGGCTCACTTCATAGGGACTCATCGCCGCGTCTCCGACGAAGATCACCTTATAGTCATGGCCGTACTTGTGGAGGATATCCCAGGTCGAAGTCCGCTCGTTCCGGCGGCGGCGGTTGTCCTTCCACACATCTTCGTAAAGGCAGTTGTGGAAGTAGAAGAATTCCAGATTCTTGAACTCGGCATTGGCTGCGCTGAACAACTCTTCGACCAGCTTGATATGCGGGTCCATCGAGCCTCCGACATCCAGGAACAACAGTACTTTCACCGCATTGTGTCGTTCGGGCCGCATGTGAATGTCGAGCCAGCCTTGCCGGGCCGTGCCCTGGATCGTGGCGTCAAGGTCGAGTTCGCTTGCAGCGCCTTCGCGGGCGAAACGCCGCAGGCGGCGTAGCGCCACCTTGATATTGCGAGTGCCGAGTTCCTTGGTCGCGTCGAGATTGGCGAACTCGCGTTTCTCCCATACTTTGATGGCGCGCCCGTGCCTGCCTTCGCCTCCGATGCGGATGCCTTCAGGGTTGTAGCCGGAGTTGCCGAAAGGTGAAGTGCCGTTGGCCCCGACCCACTTGGGCCCGCCGTTGTGGCGCTTCTCCTGCTCTTCGAGGCGTTTTTTCAGCGTCTCCATGATTTCGTCCCACGAACCGAGAGACTTCACTTTCTCCATTTCTTCAGGTGTGAAGAAACGTTCGGCGACGGCTTTCAACCAATCCTCGGGAATTTCGACTGGTTGCTGGCCATAGTCGGTCAGCACGCCCTTGAAGACCTTGTTGAACACCTGGTCGAAGCGATCGAGAAGGCCTTCGTCCTTCACGAAAGTCGCGCGCGACAGATAGTAGAACGCCTCGGGTGTATGCTCGATCACATCGCGGTCGAGCGCTTCCAACAGCACGAGGTGCTCCTTGAACGAGGCCGGGATTCCGGCGGCGCGAAGTTCATCGACGAAGTTGAAGAACATCAGGCCTGGATCCTCGACGGGCATGCAGGAAGTTGATGCAGAATGCGCATCGAAGCCATGTGCAAAATTGAAGAAAAAGATTTATTTTTCATATGATTAAACGAAATTCTATCTCGAGCAGTGTGACTTTTGGAATAATCCATAGGCTTTTGCGGCATGTTTCCGGATGGCGGGTATCTACTCGCTCTAATGTAGCAGAATCCGCGAATTAGGAAATGCGATTGGCTCAGCCTGTGGCCGGCGGCGGAGGTTGGCGAGGGTGGCGTTCGAGAGCGGGATCGATCAGAGCCCACTCGGGGGCCTCGTCTGTCCAGATCGCCATCTGCGGTCTGAGGCCGTGCGGTTCGTCGAGCATTCCGAGCCGTACCGTCTTGAGATGTGGGCGCGCCGAACTTTGCGCGTAAATCTGGCATCCGCAGGAAGGGCAGAACCAGAAAGTCAGCGTATTGCCGCTGGCGGCGACGTAGCCGCGCGATGCGAGCGTGCCGGAAATCGTTACGTCAGTGCCATGGAACATGGCGTTGTGCGTGGGGCCGCCGGCCGCGATCTGCTGACACTGGCGGCACCAGCACTGACGCGTCTGAATGGGAGCACCCCTGATCGCCAGTGTGACGTCGCCGCAGGCGCAGCGGCCGGTGTAGGTCACTGTGGCGCCTTGGGGAATTGTGGCAGAGCCGGATCGAAGATCGCCCAGCTTGGGGCGCTGGATGTCCATATAACGGTTTCCGGCGCTTTCAGTTCGGGATCGTCGAGGGTGCCCGCGCGGATGCGCATGGGCAGTCCGGCAGGCTCGATCGTGCGACTGTATATCTGTGCGCCGCAGCCGGTGCAGAAGCCGCGCTCGACCGTATTGCCGCTATCGGCGACCATGCGGAACGTGCCGAGATCGCCGGTTATGCTTACCGCGTCCTCCGGAAAGAGCACATTCACCGTCGCGGAGCCGCTGGCGATGCGCTGGCAATCGCGACACCAGCACATCCGCGCGGCGCTTGGTTCGGCCTCGATCGTGTAGCGGACTTGTCCGCAAAGGCAGCCGCCGCTGTGGGTCATGCTAGAACCACGGCTTCTTGTGTTCGACATAAGTCGCGCGGAATTCGTCGGGATTCTTGGTCAGGTAAATGATCCCTTCGATCAGGCAGATCACCCAGATCGCCATCAGGCCGAGGAGGCCAATGCCAATCAGGACCGTAATCCAGGAAAGCACCGTAGCGACGATCAGAATGATCCCCTCGTTATTGTAGCCGAGGTAGAACTTGTGAATGCCGATCCCGCCAAGGAAGATCGCGAGAAGCCCGGCCGCTATGGGCGACTTGTCGTCAGGATTGGCGATGTAGGGGGCCGGAGCCTGGCCCGGTATCAGATAGACCTCGGCCGCCCGCGTCTCGTTCGGGGAAAAATCGACTCGCGCACCACTGCGAAGCTGCTGCGCGGTCGCGCGCCAGTCGCTGCCTGCGAAGGCGTAGCGGTTGCCGTCCTCGCCGCTGATAATGCCTTCGGCCTTCAGCGGGTCGTAAGTGAGGATCTGCCCCTTCATTCTGCCCCTTTCCGAGAAAACGGTCGCTATGCGATGATAGCGCTTTGCCGGGGCGCGGCAAGGCTTCGGCCTAGCTACCCCGGCGCGTCATGAACGCCAGACGTTCGAACAGCATTATGTCCTGTTCGTTCTTCAACAGTGCACCGTGCAGCGGGGGGATCGCCTTGGTAGGATCGCGGTTCTGGAGGATGTCGAGCGGCATGTCTTCATTCAGCAGCAGCTTCAGCCAGTCGAGCAACTCGCTGGTGGAGGGTTTCTTCTTGAGGCCCGGCACCTCGCGTACCTCGTAGAAGATTTCCATCGCCTTGGTGACAAGCGCCTTCTGGATACCCGGAAAGTGGACATCGATGATCGCCTGCATCGTATCGCGATCGGGGAACTTGATGTAGTGGAAGAAACAACGGCGCAGGAAGGCGTCGGGCAGTTCCTTCTCGTTGTTCGAGGTGATGACGACGATCGGTCGCTCCTGCGCGGCGATGCGCTCTCCCGTTTCATAGACGTCGAAGCTCATGCGATCGAGCTCCTGCAGGAGATCGTTCGGAAACTCGATGTCGGCCTTGTCGATCTCGTCGATCAGCAGGACTGGAAGCTTGGGCGAGGTGAAGGCGTCCCACAGCTTTCCGCGCTTGATGTAATTGCGGATGTCGTGGACGCGTTCATCGCCAAGCTGGCCGTCACGCAGACGGGCGACCGCGTCGTATTCGTAGAGGCCCTGCTGCGCCTTGGTGGTGGATTTCACATTCCATTCGATGAGCGGAGCGCCTGTCGCCTTGGCGATTTCCTGAGCCAGTACGGTCTTTCCGGTGCCGGGCTCGCCCTTCACCAGCAGCGGCCGGCGGAGCATAACCGCGGCGTTGACGGCGACCTTCAGGTCGTCGGTCGCGACATAGTTCTGCGTGCCCTCGAAACGCTGCATGCTTACGAATCCCGTGAAATCTGCGTTGCCTCCGGCGTTAGGTCGTGCACCAAGGTGCCGCAAGCGCAAATGCCGCGCTTGTCAGGCGGTCCAAGGCACTGCCATTCTTGTTACGAACTGGGAGAAACTGAATGGCGACTTTTGAAGATTGGCTGTCGATTTGCGAGACGAAGGCCCAATATTGCCGCTGTCTCGATACCAAGGACTGGGATGGCCTGTCCGATTGCTACACTCAGGATCTCGTGCTGGACTCGCGGCCGATCCGGGATGCGGTTATCGAAGGGCGGGATGCGGTCGTGGCGAACCTGCAGGGCTCGCTCGGCGGCATGGTGACAGTGCATCAGGTGCATACGCCGGAAGTGCGTTTTCAGGGGGACGAAGCTGAAGTCGTCTGGGCCCTTCAGGATCACATAATCTGGCCCGAAGAACGACGCGAGGCCATGAAATCAAAAGCGATGACCGGCTACGGCCACTATCATGAGCGTTATCGCAAGTGCCCGGATGGGAAGTGGCGTATCGCGTATCAAAGGGTGGCCAAGCTGCATACCGAGATGCATCCGCTCTGATCGCGGCGGCGATGATCGGCGGGCAGGCTTGCATTTCTCCCGCTTCACCAGAACGTTGCGGGCACCAAGGTGACGGGAGAGATCAATGGAAGCGAACTTCACCGATTGGCTGGCCATCGTCGAGCGCAAGGCCCGCTATTGCCGCTGCCTCGATACGAAGGACTGGGACGGCTATACCGACTGCTTCACCCAAGACGTCGTCTTTGATTCCCAACAGGGTGCGTCGCCAATCGTCGGCCGGACCAAGGCGATGGAAATGGTGATCGGGGCGGTGGGAAAGTGCGTAACCACGCATCAGGTTCATAATCCGGAGATCCAGTTCGCCGATGATGGCAAAAGCGCCGATGTCATATGGGCGATGCAGGACCGCGTTCGCTCTGACGAGGCGCGCCGCTTGCGCATGGGCAATGCCGGGCATACCGGATATGGCCACTATCATGAGAAATACGTGAAGTGCGAGGACGGAGAATGGCGTATCGCCGCATTGCGGCTAAGCTATCTGCAGATGGATTTCCACGAGGCAGCCAGGTTCTGAGGAAAGGCTTCTTCAAGCGTCGATAAGCTCGGGATCTATTTCGCCCGCACGGTTCTGGATGAACTGGAAGCGGTGTTCGGGATTACGCCCCATCAGACGATCCACGAGATCCTTCACTTGCGCGCGGTCCTCATACTCCGGCGGCAGGGTGATGCGGATAAGGCCGCGGCTGGCCGGGCTCATCGTCGTTTCGCGCAATTGCTGGGGGTTCATTTCGCCCAGGCCCTTGAAGCGCGAGACTTCGACCTTCTTGCCCTTGAATTTCGTCTGCTCCAGTTCGGCGCGATGGGCATCGTCGCGCGCATAGGCCGAAGTCGAGCCAACGGTCAGGCGATAGAGCGGCGGTTGCGCGAGATAGAGGTGCCCGCGACGCACCACCTCGGGCATCTCCTGAAAGAAGAAGGTCATCAGCAACGTGGCGATATGCGCGCCATCAACGTCTGCGTCGGTCATGATGATGATGCGGTCATAGCGCAGGTTGTCGGGATTGCAGTCCTTGCGGCTGCCACAGCCCATGGCCAGAATCAGATCGGCGATTTCGCTGTTGGCGCGGATCTTGTCGGTAGTGGCGCTGGCGACGTTCAGTATCTTGCCTCGTATGGGCAGGATAGCCTGTATCTTGCGGTCGCGTGCCTGCTTGGCGCTGCCTCCGGCCGAATCGCCTTCGACGATGAACAGCTCGGTTTCTCCGTCGCCTTCGCCCGAACAGTCGGTGAGCTTACCTGGCAGGCGCAGTTTCCGCGCGTTGGTGGCGGTCTTGCGCTTGACCTCGCGCTCGGCCTTGCGGCGCAGGCGCTCGTCCATGCGTTCCATGACATGGCCGAGCAGAGCTTTGCCGCGATCCATGTTGTCGGTGAGGAAATGGTCGAAGTGGTCGCGCACCGCGTTTTCGACCATGCGCGCGGCTTCCGGGCTGGTTAGACGATCCTTGGTCTGGCTCTGGAACTGCGGGTCGCGGACGAAGACCGAAAGCATGATCTCGCTGCCGGTGACGATATCCTCCGGTGCGATGTCTTTGGCCTTCTTCTGGCCGATCAGTTCGCCGAAGGCGCGGATACCCTTCGTCAGCGCGGCGCGCAGGCCCTGTTCGTGCGTGCCGCCGTCCGGTGTCGGAATAGTATTGCAGTACCAGCTATAGGCGCCGTCCGACCATAGCGGCCAGGCGATCGCCCATTCGACGCGCCCTTGCTGTTCGCCGGGAAAATCCTGCGAACCGGAAAAGAACCTGGCGGTCACGCATTCGCGATCTCCAACCTGTTCGGTCAGATGGTCGGCAAGGCCGCCGGGGAACTGGAAGGTTGCCTCTGCGGGCACATCCTCGCCGGCAAGCGAGGCCGCGCATTTCCAGCGGATTTCAACGCCGGCGAAGAGATAGGCTTTCGAGCGGACGAGGCGAAACAGCCGCACCGGCTTGAACTTCGCATCCGCGCCGAAGATATCCGGATCGGGCGTGAACGCCACCGAAGTGCCGCGCCGGTTCGGGGTGCCGCCGAGGCGCTGGAGGTTGCCGATCGGAAGCCCGCGAGAGAATTCCTGCGCGAAAAGCTCCTTGTTGCGGGCCACTTCGATCCGCGTGTTGCTCGACAAGGCGTTGACCACGGAAACGCCGACGCCGTGCAGACCACCTGAAGTAGCATAAGCCTTGCCGGAGAACTTGCCGCCCGAGTGCAGCGTGGTGAGGATCACTTCGAGCGCGGATTTGCCGGGAAACTTGGGATGCTCATCGACCGGGATGCCGCGACCGTTATCGATGATGGTAAGGCGATTTCCCTCCTCCAGTGTGACCTCGATGCGGTTGGCGTGGCCGGCCACGGCCTCGTCCATGGCATTGTCGAGCACTTCGGCGGCAAGGTGATGCAGCGCGCGCTCATCGGTGCCGCCAATGTACATGCCGGGGCGGCGGCGAACCGGTTCGAGCCCTTCGAGTACCTCGATCGCGGAACCGTCATAGCTTTCGCCGGTAGACGCAGGGAGCTTGTCGAAGAGATCGTCGGACATCGCTGACAGCTATAGAATGCGCGCGGATTCTCGTGCAAGCGGCGCTATTCGCCTTATCCTCAGTCCTCGAAGCGTGATGGCGCGGGACTGACGACGGTCACGCCCGTCGCGCGGACCTCTCGTACTTCCAGCGCGCGTTCGACCACCCCATTGGGCTGGAAGCGAAACGCACCGTCGAGGCCAAGGAAGCCGCCCTTGTCGGATAGACGTCCAGTGGGAAAGGTCGTTCCCGGCCGCCATTCCCGAGCCACTCGCAGGGTCAAAAGAACGCCGTCATAACCGAGCGTCGCGATGCGATAGGGTTGTGCGCCGAAACGCGAGCGATAGGATGTGGCGAACTGGCGGAAGCGGGCGTCCGGCACGGCAGCGAACCACGCGCCGCGCAGAGCGGGCGTCGAAGCGACCACGCTTTCCCCGCTCCACAGTTCGGTGCCCAGAACGCGGGGACCGGTGGCCACCTTGAGGCCGGGCGCGGCCTGGGCTGCGATACGTCCTCCATCGGCGATCAATACCGTATCGTAGCCGCCCTTGGCCTTGAGGCGCCGTGCAGCGCTCGCGACGGAGGTGTTGCCCCGGTCGTAGGACTCTGTCGCCGCGACCGAACCGCCCTGCGCACGTGTTTCCGCGAAAAGCGCGGCTGAAGCCCGCTGGCCATATTCGCCTGCCGGGACGAGCGCGGCGAAGCTCTTTGAGCCTTGCGCGCGGGCGTAGCCGACAACGCGCGCGACAGACTGGCTGGGCAGGCTGCCCATAATGAAGATGTCACGTTGGGCAGCCGTTTCGTCGTTCGAGAACGAGATTACCGGCACACGTGCGGAGCGAGCGGCAGCGGCGACAGCCTGAATATCATCCGACATCAATGGGCCGAGAATCAGTTTGTTTCCGTCAGCCACCGCCTTTGCCGCGGCTGCAGCGGCTCCGGTCGAAGTATCGTAGGTGGTGATGCGCAGGTTCTGCGCATTCGTGTCGAGCAACGCCATCGTCGCGGCATTGGCGATAGATTGTCCGACGGGGCCATTGGCACCGCTCATCGGCACCAGCAAAGCTACGCGGTGACGCTCACGATCGGCCGGCAGGGCGTTTGCGTCAGGCCGTTCAGGAGGTGGAGTAGTATCGGGCGCTCCTTTCGGAATGACCTTGCAGCCCGCCAGAAGGGCCAGCGCCACAAGCGTCGCGACCTTGCGTCGATCCATCGCCCAATCGAACATAGCTTGCCGCTCCCCATCGCGCGGTCCATGTCGATATCGATGGACGCACCTCTTTCACCCGGACTCTATATTGTCGCCACGCCGATTGGCAATCTCGGCGATATTACCCATCGCGCCGTGGAGGTATTGCGTGGCGTGGCTGCGATAGCTTGTGAAGACACGCGGGTGACTGGGAAGCTGTTGCATCACCTTGGTTTTAAGCAGCGTCTGATCCGCTACGACGATCACGCTAGCGAAGGGGATCGAGAAAGGTTGCTGGCCCTGATGGCGGAACAACCTGTCGCGCTTGTCAGCGATGCCGGCACGCCCTTGATTTCCGATCCGGGCTATCGGCTCGTCCGTACGGCGCGAGAGCGTGGCATTACGGTGACGAGCCTTCCCGGTCCCAGTGCCGTGGTGGTGGCACTGACGATGACGGGGCTGCCGAGCGATCGTTTCCTTTTCGCTGGTTTCCTGCCGAACAAGGACAAGGCACGACGCGATGTGCTGGCCGAGCTTTCTTCCGTGCCCGCGACCCTGGTGTTCTACGAAACGGCACCGCGGCTTGCCGATACGCTGGCTGCGATCAACGCTGTATTGCCGGGCCGTGAAGTGGCAGTTGCACGTGAGCTGACCAAGCGGTTCGAGGAATGTCGCACCGGGGCGCCCATGGAATTGGCCGCGCATTACGAGAAGCATACACCGAAAGGTGAGATCGCGCTGGTGATCGGACCGCCCGTCGCGATAGTTCCAGCGGAAGTAGACGTGGATGCGCTGCTGCGGATCGAACTCGCAACCACCAAGCCATCGCAAGCGGCAGCCAAAGTGGCGAAGGCCACCGGATTCGACCGCAAGGCGCTCTATGCCCGCGCCATGGAACTCAAGTGAAGCGGTCTCGCGCAGAAAGCCGGGGGCGCCGGGCAGAAACGCTGGCTGCCTGGTACTTGCGCCTGAAGGGCTGGCGGGTGCTGGCGCGTCGGGTGAAGACACCACGCGGCGAGGTCGACCTGATCGTGCGGCGGTGGCGAACGGTGGCTTTTGTCGAGGTTAAGTGGCGCGCAAGTGCTGAAGAACTGGCGCTCGCAATCGATCCCTACCGACTCCGCCGCGTGATCGCGGCGGCCGAAGCCCTGGCACCGCGCCATGTCCGATCCGGAGACATCCAGCGTATTGACGTACTGCTCCTTGCGCCGGGGCGCTTCCCACGCCACATCGTCAACGCCTCGTTGGCCTGACTGGAGCCTCAATCCCCATGACCCTGCGCGTTGCGGTCCAGATGGACCCGCTGGAAACGATCAACATCAATGGCGATTCGTCCTTTCACCTGATGCTGGCGGCCCAGGCGCGCGGGCATGAGTTATGGCACTACGATGTAAGGACGCTGGCCCTCGATACGGCATATGACGCTGGTGAACGGATCACCTG
>DASWWL010000189.1:0-8276 GCA_036400975.1 Novosphingobium sp.
AGCCTTTATCCCCTTCGATCCACGCTATATCGCTGGCTTTGGCGGGCTGCTAACCGCTAGCAATGGCTTTGGCAAGCAGGGTGCGATGGGACTGAAGGCTCATAAAATCCGCGAAGGACTGGACTGGATCGCCCAGCGCGAACCGGGAATCGCGCGGGCGCTGGAGGCAGCCGGCTATCCCGAACCGCGAATCAGGCCGCGTGGGTACGGCACCCTGCTGCGCACCATCGTCGGCCAGCAGGTGAGCGTCGCCGCCGCCGCGTCCGTCTGGAGCAAGCTGGAGGCGCTGCTCGGCGAAGGTCTGCCGCCCGCAACGCTGCTGGCGGCGGATTACGATGCGCTGCGCGCCTGCGGCCTTTCGCGGCAGAAGCAGGGCTACGCCCGTTCACTGTGCGAGCTAGAGCAGAGCGGCGCGATCGATTTTCACGCCCTGCCCGAAGACGACGAGGAAGCCATCGCCCTCCTCACCCGGATCAAGGGCATTGGCCGCTGGTCGGCGGAAATCTATCTGCTGTTCGCGGAAGGCCGCCCCGACATCTGGCCCGCCGGCGACCTGGCGGTGCAGGCCGGACTCCACAAGCTGCTGGGGCTGGACGGAAGGCCGAGCGAGAAGGCGGCGCGCGAACTGGCGGAACGCTGGCGGCCGCATCGCGGCGCGGCGGCGATCTTCACCTGGCATTGCTATAACAATCCGGCGCTGTAGCGCTTGCGCGAATCGCTCGGCAACGCCCATCGACGGTCGCCAAGTTGACACAAGTTGACGGTGTACAGAAAAACAGGCGCTTCCGATCACCAGGAGCAATTCGATCGCTTCCAGCGATCAGACGCAGCAAGGTCGCAGGTAACGAAGCCGGCGCGAAAAGTTCCATTCGCCGACTGTTTCACAGGAAAGGCATGTAGGACAGTGCGCGCGCCTGAGCATCAGGCCCGTCCGGGAATATCCCCCAACATCGCCCCGATCGCCCGCGCCATCTTCACATCGCGCTGGCTGATCCCGCCTGCGTCGTGCGTGGTCAGGGTAATCTCGACGCGATTGTAGACGTTGAACCATTCGGGATGATGATCGCTCTTCTCCGCCAGCAAGGCGACGCGCGTCATGAAGCCGAATGCCTCGCTGAAATCGGCGAAGCGGAACGTGCGCATGATGGCGAGACCATCGGCACGCACCGTCCAGCCCGGCAGCGTCGCCATCGCGGCCACGCGCTCCGGATCGGTCAATCGGGAAATGGCCATGCGCGGTCTCCTTGGCAGTTCGCCGGGTTTCCCCTATCGCAGCGCCCCATGCAAGCATGTCGCCTCGCCGCCATGGATCTCGCCTGCCGGCGCGGCGACCGCGTGCTGTTTCGCGGCCTGACGCTCGCCCTGTCCGACGGCGAAGCGCTGCACGTCGCGGGGGCCAACGGCATCGGCAAATCCAGCCTGATCCGCATCCTCGCAGGTCTGCTGCGCCCATTCGCCGGGCGGGTCGAACGCGAGGGCGGCATCGGCCTCGCCGATGAGCGTCCCGCCCTTGACCCGCATCAACCGCTCGCGAAGGCGCTGCACTTCTGGGCCGCGATCGACGGCGGGAATGTCGCGCGGCTCGACGCCATCGCCGGCCGGCTCGGCCTCGCGGATCTGCTCGACGTGCCGGTGCGCTATCTGTCGACCGGGCAGCGCAAACGCGCCGCGCTCGCCCGCCTCGCCGCCGAACGCGTACCGGTCTGGCTGCTCGACGAACCGCTCAACGGCCTCGACAGCGAGGGCGTGGCGGCGGTCGAGGCGCTCGCGGCGGAACACTGCGCCGGCGGGGGCATCTGCGTGATCGCCTCGCACCAGCCTTTCGCCCTTGATGCCATGCGCCGGCTGGATCTGGTGGATTTCGCCGCGTGACCACCCGCTTCGCTCCCCTCCTGCGCCGCGATCTTGGCCTGTTGTTCAGCGGCAGGCGCGGCGGCATGGCACTGCCCCTGCTGTTCTTCCTGTCAGTGGCGATGCTGTTCCCGTTCGCCGTCGGCCCCGACGCCACCCTGCTGGCCCGCGCCGGGGGCGGAGTGATCTGGATCGCCGCGCTGCTCGCCGCGATCCTGCCGCTCGACCGGCTGATCGAACCCGACATCGAGCAGGGCTTCTTCGACCAGTGGGCCCTGCGCGGCATCGCCGAGGAATGGGTCGTCACCGTGCGGGTCCTCGCCCATTGGCTGAGCTTCGGCCCGCCGCTGATGATAGCAGCCATGCCCGCGGCGGCGCTGCTCGGCCTCGACGGCGCGACGCTGCGCGCGGTCGAACTCGGCCTGCTGGCGGGAACGCCGGGGCTGGCGGCGCTGGGCGTGATTGTGGCCGCGCTCACCGCCGGCCTGCGCGGCGGCGCGGCGCTCGCCGGATTACTGGTGATCCCGCTGGCCGTACCGCTGCTGATCTTCGGAGCGGGCAGCCTTTCGACCGGCGGCGAAAGCGGGCTGGCCCTGACCGGGGCGGTCAGCCTGGTACTGCTGGCGATCACTCCGTTCGCCGCCGGAGCGGCGGTGCGGAGCTTGCGGGGTTAGGTATCAGTAAGGCGGCTTGTGCAGCCCCCTGGGGCTCAGCGTGAATATCTCGCAGCCGTCCTCGGTGATGCCGATCGAATGCTCGAACTGGGCGGAGAGCGAACGGTCGCGCGTCACCGCCGTCCAGCCGTCGTCCAGCAGCTTCACCGGCGGGCGGCCGAGGTTGATCATCGGCTCGATGGTGAAGAACATGCCGGGCTTCAGTTCCGGCCCGGTGCCTGCGCGCGCGGCATGGATCACTTCGGGCGCGTCGTGGAACAGGCGGCCAAGGCCATGGCCGCAGAACTCGCGCACCACGCCATAGCGGTGCGCCTCGGCATGCTGCTGGATCGCCGCGCCGATGTCGCCCAGCCGCTTGCCGGGACGGGCCTGCTCGATGCCGAGCATCAGGCATTCATGCGTAACGTCCACCAGCCGTCGCGCCTTCAGCGGCACGTCGCCGACAAGGTACATCCGGCTCGAATCACCATGCCAGCCGTCGAGCAGCGGGGTCACGTCGATATTGACGATATCGCCGTCCTTCAGGGTCTTTTCCGAAGGGATTCCATGGCAGACGACGTGGTTGATCGAGACGCAGCAGCTATGCGCGTAGCCGCGATAGCCGAGCGTGGCGGGAACCGCGCCGCCGTCCAGCGTCATGCGCCGCACCGCATCGTCGATTTCCGCCGTCGTCACGCCCGGCCGCACCATCGGCGCGATCTCGTCGAGGATCTCGGCGGCGAGGCGGCCTGCGCGGCGCATGCCTTCGAATGCGCCGGGGCCATGGAGCTTGATGGTGCCGTCCCTCAGCAGGGTCTCATCGTCGGCTACGGTCTGATACTGCGTCATGCAGCGCGATATAGGGCGCAGCGGCGCATTTGGCCAGTTGCGAGGCTATCGCGCCGCGACGAAGGTCGGGCGGAACTCCGGCTTGACCGTCGCCAGCACCGCCGGAGTGACCGGCAGGGTCACTTCGTAACCGCCCTCGGCATAAGGCCCCGCCTCATAAGGGGCGACCAGCACGCCGACCCGATCAAAGGCCTTGCGGTTGCTCGAACCGAGGATGATCGTGCTGTCGACCGGATCGATGCATTCGCTGAAGGGCTCGTCCGAATCCCGCTTCACCGGTTCGCCGCGCTTCTTCGCCCGCTGCCGGTCGAGCGCAGCGCAGAAGTCCTTGCGGATCGCTGCGGACAGCGCCGCTTTCGAAGTGAAGAAGTCGAGCGGATCGCGGCGGACGTTCGCCTGCCGGTCCCACACCAGCGCATCGGAGACATGATTGGGATGCGCCCCGCCTTCATAAGTGCTGACGCTCGCCGAAAGGCTCAGCCAGCCGGGAAGGTCGGCCACTACCTGCCAGTCTATCCAGCGCCCGATCGCGCGATAGGGAAAATCACCCTTCCTGCTTTCCGCCTGCTGCTCGCGGGCGTCCTTCGCCAGATCGCCGCGCTGCTTCTCGACATCGGAATCGAACCACGATTTCAGTGCCGGAACGGCTCCGGCCGCCGCCGGATAGGCATATTCGAACTCGTAGAGATCGTTCGACACCTCGACCTTGCGCGCGCCCCCCGCCACCGCTTCCGCGCTTGCCGAAACCGAAGGCGCAGAGGATGGCGCCGCGCTCGCAGAAGCTTCGGCAACGGGCTTCGGCGCGTCCCCGGCGCCCTTCGAGCAACCGACGGCAAACAGTGGAACAAGGGCAAGCAGTATCGCACGCATGGCAAAATTCCTCTCGCGCTTGCCGCCCCGCTCCGGCAAAGCTTGCGGCCAGCATGACTGACAAGAACGCATTGATCCAGCCCGATCGCGGCCAGGCGGCGATCGCAATCCACCTGATCGACAAGGATGGCCTGGACGCTTTCCTGAAGACCCTGCCCGCCGCGCAGCGCGCCGCGCTGGCGGCCCAGAAATTCGAGGCGGAGAAATACAGCCACGCCATCCTGCCCGATGGAGAGGACTGGTCGATCGTGGCCGGCGTCGCCGATGCGCAGAAGCTTTCGAGCTGGTGCATGGCGAAGCTGGCCGAAACGCTGCCCGCCGGCACTTATCGCCGCGCGGAAGGCGAGCCGGGACCGGCGCTGCTCGGCTGGATCACCGGGCAATACCGCTTCGACCGCTACCGCTCCGAACCCGGAGACGAAGGCCCCCGCATCCTGCTGACCAGGGACGCCAAGGCTATCCCGCCCGCGCTTGCCGAGGCGGCGGCGGTGGCGCTGGTGCGCGACATGGTCAACATTCCCGCCGAAGACATGGGACCGGCCGAGATCGAGGCCGAAGCCGAAAAGCTCGCCAAGGCGCACAAGGCGATTTGCCGCGTGACCAGGGGCGATGTGCTGGAGCGCGGCTACCCGATGATCCACGCGGTCGGCCGCGCCGCCGAACGGTCCCGCGCGCCCCGGCTGGTCGAGATCGAATGGGGCGACACCGCACACCCGCGCGTCGCCGTGGTCGGCAAGGGCGTCTGCTTCGACACAGGCGGGCTCGACATCAAGCCGTCCTCGGCAATGCTGCTGATGAAGAAGGACATGGGCGGCGCAGCGCATGCCCTGGCGCTGGCCAAGCTCGTGATGGAGCGGCACCTCAAGGTCCGCCTGCACCTGCTGATCCCCATCGCGGAGAACGCCGTCTCCGGAAACGCCTTCCGCCCCGGCGACGTGCTGCGCTCCCGCGCGGGGATCACCGTCGAGATCGGCAACACCGACGCTGAGGGGCGGCTGATCCTGGGCGACGCGCTGACACGCGCGGGCGAGGACGATCCCGAACTGGTGATCGACTTCGCGACCCTTACCGGCGCCGCCCGCACCGCCCTGGGGCCAGACCTGCCCGCGCTGTTCACCCGGCGCGACGAGACGGCGGCGGAACTGCTCGCCGCGGGCGAGGCGCAGGACGACCCCTGCTGGCGCCTACCGCTGCACGAGGGCTATCGCGAATACCTGAAGTCCGACATCGCCGACATCAACAACGCCGGCAGCAGCGGCTTCGCGGGGGCAAGCACGGCGGCGCTGTTCCTCGACCGCTTCGTGCCCAAGGATACCGACTGGGCGCATTTCGACACTTTCGCCTGGCGTCCCGTAGCCAAGCCTGGACGCCCGAAGGGCGGCGACGCGCTGGGCCTGCGCGCGGCCTGGCGCATGCTGCAAGAACGCTACGGCTAAGCCGCGCCTGGAATATCAGATGCAATCCCTTTCCCGACCGCGCGTCTATGCGATGCTGATCGTCGTACTGCTGTTATGGGCGGGAAACTCGATCGTCGGACGCGCGGTGCGGGACGACATCCCGCCCTTCAGCCTCGCCCTGTTCCGGTGGACCGGAGCACTCGCCATCCTGTTGCCCTTCGCCTGGCGCAGGATACTGCGGGACCGGAAGACGATCATGGCGCGATGGCCGGTGATCCTGATGCTGGGGGCACTGGGCGTCGGCGCGTTCAACGCGCT
This sequence comes from Novosphingobium sp., assembly GCA_036400975.1. GTDB lineage: Bacteria > Pseudomonadota > Alphaproteobacteria > Sphingomonadales > Sphingomonadaceae > Novosphingobium. The sequence goes on from DASWWL010000189.1 coordinate 5,939, forward strand.
GCTCTATTCAGGCCTGCGGCATACGACGGCAACCAATGCGCTGCTGATCCAGGCGGGAATTCCGGCGCTGGTGCTGGCTTTCGATTTCGCGATCTTCAAAAACAGGCCGAGCCCCGCCCAGATCGCCGGCGTCACCATTGCCGCGACGGGCGTTGCGACCATCGTCTTCAAGGCCGATCCTTCAGCGGTTTTCGCATTGCGCTTCGGACAGGGCGATCTGCTCGTGCTCGCCGCGGTCGTCGCCTGGGGGCTCTATACCGCGCTGCTGCGCCTGCGCCCGCCGATCGATCCGTTAAGCTTCCTTGCCCTGACCTTCATGATCGGTGTCGCGGCGATGTTGCCCGGCGCGGCGGTGGAATGGCGGCACGCGACGATCCGGGCCACCCCCGTCGTGATCGGCGCGATCGCCTATGTCGCGCTATTGCCTTCGCTCGTGGCCTATCTGCTGTTCAACCGGGCCGTGGCCGAAATCGGCGCCGCCGATGCCGGCCAGGTCATCAGCCTGCAGCCGCTGTTCGGCGCCCTGCTGGCTGCGCCGTTGCTGGGGGAGGCGCTTCATCCCTATCATGCCGCGGGGATGGTGCTCATCCTGCTGGGCCTCGCCGTTCCGCTTGCCCTGCGCCGCGCAACGCCCCCGATACGGAGGCCGTCATAGCTGTGGCAAAGCCCGGCGATCCGCGATAGGGCTGACGGCTAGAACCAACGGCCAGCTTGCCTAACCGTCATGACCGATATAAGCGCGCCGATCTTCTTTCTGGGGGACTCGACGAGATTGCCTGACATCGACGCCCATCTGCGCCCGGCCCTGTGCACGGGGATGCTGTCCCTTTCCGGGCCCAGTGTGACGGCGGAACCGGGCCATCTTCCGGTGCGCGGCGATCTGGCCCACATCAAGCTCGCGGGGCGCTATTTCGTGCCGCACTATGCGGTGCCTATGCCGCACCTCGTCAACGCGGCGGGCGCGATCCTCTACAAGAGCAACAAGACGGATGCGGATGCCGTCGGCGACCTTGCCGGCGGCGCGCAGTTCGACGTGCTCGACATCGCAGGCGACTGGGCCTGGGGCCAGCATGGCGAGGACGGGCCGGTGGGCTATGTCCTGCTCGCCGCGCTGGAAGTGGGGCAGTGAGCGCGAAAGTCTTCATCGACGGCGCGGTCGGCACGACCGGGCTGGAAATCGCCGATCGGCTTTCGGGACGCGGGGAATTCACCCTCGTCACCCTTCCCGAAGCCCGCCGCAAGGACGATGGCGCGCGCGCGGAAGCGCTCAATGCCGCCGACTTCGTGATCCTGTGCCTTCCCGACGATGCCGCCAGAGCGGCCGTGGCGATGATCGAAAACGCAACGACGCGCGTAATCGACGCCTCCTCCGCGCATCGGGTCGCCGACGGCTGGACTTATGGCTTTCCCGAGGTCGTCGGCAAGAAGACGGTCGCCTCTGCCATGCGGGTGAGCAATCCGGGTTGCTATCCCACGGGCTTCATCGCGCTTGTCGCTCCGTTGGTGAAGGCCGGGCTCCTGCCCGCCGACTGGCCCTACACCTGCAACGCCGTCTCCGGCTATTCCGGCGGCGGCAAGGCCCTGATCCAACGTTTCGAGGACGATGGCGACATCGCTTTCCGGACCTATGGTCTTGGCATGGGGCATAAGCACGTGCCGGAGATGACGAAGCTCGCCGGCCTTGCCCACGCACCGGTATTCGCCCCTTCGGTAATCCCCGCGCATCGCGGCATGGTGGTCGAGGTGCCCCTGCCGCTTTCCGTCATGCCAATGGCCGGATCGCCCGAGGTGCTGCGGCTTGCCCTGGCCGATTTCTATGCCGGCAACGCGGTCGTCACCGTCCATGACGGCGAAAGGCCCGACGAGCTGCTGCTACGCGGCTCGATGGCGCCCAGCGACCGCCTGGATCTTCATGTCTTCGGATCGCAGGACGGAAGCCAGGCGCGGCTGGTCGCCATGCTCGATAATCTCGGCAAGGGTGCGAGCGGCGCAGCGGTGCAGAACCTCAATCTGATGGCCGGACTGCCTGAAACTACAGGACTGGCGCTCTGACGCCTAAATTTTAGGCAGCTCTGCCCGAAATTTAATCAGTCATTGTGCATCGCAGCGATGCGAAAATGTCATCGCGAAAAGAGTTACGACAGGAATCTTGCGATTCCGCTCTTTCCCGGCCCCGCCGCATTGCCTAATGGCATTCTATAGCCTCTGGCACGATTCTTGATAGAAAGTAAAAGGGGCATTTGGACGTCCGGGCCACCTCGGCGGTGCCGGGTCAATGCGCAGGGGTTTTCAGCGACCGTGAAAAAGATCGAAGCGATCATCAAGCCGTTCAAGCTGG
>DASWWL010000190.1:0-4685 GCA_036400975.1 Novosphingobium sp.
TTCGATCCAGTTCGACCAGCAGGGCGGTGCCAAGTTCGCCAAGCTGACGACCGAGAACGTCAACAAGCCTTTCGCCATCATTCTCGACGGCAAGGTGCTTTCGGCTCCCAATATCAATGAGCCGATCCTGGGCGGCAGCGCGCAGATTTCGGGCAGTTTCACCGTCGAGACGGCGAACCAGCTGGCCATCGCGCTGCGTTCGGGCGCGTTGCCTGTCGATCTCAAGGTCGTGGAGGAACGGACGGTCGGGCCTGACCTCGGCGCGGATTCGATCGAAAAGGGCATGATCGGCATGCTCGTCGGCACGGTCGCGCTGATGACCTTCATCATCGTCACTTATGGCCGCTTCGGCATCTATGCCTGCTGCGCGCTGATCCTGAACGTGCTGATGATCCTGGGCGTCATGGCCACCGCCAATACGACGCTGACCCTGCCGGGCATTGCCGGTTTCGTGCTTACGATCGGCGCCGCGGTCGACGCCAACGTGCTGATCAACGAACGCATACGCGAGGAGCGAGCGCGCGGGCGGCGTGTCGTGCAGGCCGTGGAAATGGGCTACAAGGAAGCGAGCCGCGCGATCTTCGACGCGAACATCACCAATGTCATCGCGGCGGTGCTGATGTTCCTGTTCGGCTCGGGTCCGATCAAGGGTTTCGCGGTCGTGCTGATCATCGGCATCGTCACATCGGTGTTCACCGCCGTAACCCTGACCCGCATGTGGGTCGCCAACTGGCTGCGCCGCGCGCGCCCCGCCGACATCGTGCTGTAAGGGAGGCTGGCGATGAAACTTCTCAAGCTCATTCCCGACAACACCAATATCCGCTTCCTGCGCTGGCGAGTTCCGTTTTACGCGGTCAGCCTGTTGCTCATGGCGGTCTCGATCGGACTGGTCTTCACCAAGGGCCTGAATCTTGGCGTCGACTTCGTCGGCGGGCAGATGATCCGGGTTACTTTCGTCCAGACTGCGGAGGCGCCGGTCGCGGAGCTGCGCGAGAGTGTGGACAAGCTGGGCTTCGGCGAACCGATCATCCAGCAGTTCGGCAAGCCGAACGAGATATCGATCCGGATGAAGCTGCCGGAAGGTTCGGAAAACCAGCCTGAGCTGGCCGACGCCATGGCGCGCAAGATCACCGCAACGATCCAGGCGGAGCATCCCGATGCACGCATCGACGGAGTGGATTCGGTCTCGGGCAAAGTTTCGGGCGAACTTTTCACGACCGGCATGCAGGCACTTGTCCTCGCGATGATCGCCATCTCGATCTACATCTGGATCCGTTTCGAGTGGCAGTTCGGCATCGGCGCGCTGTTTGCGCTGGTGCACGACGTGACGCTGACAGTGGGCCTGTTCGCGCTGACGCAGATGGAGTTCGATCTCAATATCGTCGCGGCCCTTCTGACGCTGATCGGTTATTCGCTGAACGACAACATCGTGGTCTACGACCGCGTACGCGAGAACTTGAAGAAGTACCGGCGCATGCCGTTGCCCGAACTGCTCGATCTTTCGGTGAACGAAACGCTGTCACGCACGATCGTTACGTCACTGTCGATGCTGATCACGCTGGTGGCGCTGCTCCTGCTCGGGCCTGATGTCATCTTCGGCTTCACGGCCGCGATCACGCTAGGCATCTTCGTCGGCACATACAGTTCGATCTACATGGCGACGCCGATCCTGATCTGGCTAAAGGTGAATCCCAGCAGTTTCGTGCCGACTGAAAGCGAGACCGACCGGCAGGAGCGTCTGGCGCGCGAACGGGGGTGAAAGTCAGGCGGTTCCGGCCGCCCGACGCCATAACTCGACCAGTCCTGCCGCATTCGCTTCCCAACTGAAGCGGGCGGCGTTGGCGGCTACCGCTTGTTGATCGGGCAAAGCGATCAGCAGGTCGCAGACCGCCGCCGCGATCGCCTGCGGCGTTCGCTCGACCAGCCGGCCGGCGGTGGCGTCACGCACGATCTCGGCCGCGCCGCCGACATCGGGAATCACCAGCGGCGTCCCGCAGGCAAGCGCCTCGATCCAGGCATTGGCCAGTCCTTCGCGCTCCGAAGGCAGCACTACCGCGTCGGCGGCGGATAACAGGGTGGGTAACAGGTCGTGCGAGACTTGGCCCAGGAAACTGACGCGTTCCGCCACGCCGAGATTCGCGGCAAGGCTGCGCAATTCAGTTTCGTCGGCGCCTGTGCCCGCCAGCGCCAGGCGAGCGCCCGGCAGTTGGGCGAGAGCCGCCAGCGCGATGCGCTGTCCCTTGATCGGGATCAGTGCTCCGGGCGTCACCAGCAGGCGCTCTTCCTCGTGCAAGCCGGCGAGTTCGGCGATCCGCGTGCGCGCTTCTTCCCGAGGGATGGGCCTGAAGCGTCGATGATCCAGGCCAGTGTAATGGACCACGATCCGATCGCCTGGCATGCCCAGTCCGATCATGTCGCGCCGCAGAGCTTCCGATACGGCCAGCAGGCACGCGGATTGGCTTGCCGCATCGCGCATCGCCGCCAGCGCCGCGGGTCGCGAGCCCCAGTAATGCACGTCCGAACCGCGTGCCTTGATGGTCAGTGGCAGCTCCAGCGCCCTGGCGAGGATGGCGGCGGTTGGACCATCGGGAAAGAAGAACTGCGCATCGACGAGGTCGAAGCGGCGTTCAGCGTGAAGTTCGCGGACGAGCGGCAGGATGGCGCGGGCCATTCGCGCGGCATTGCCGTCTCCGCCGATCAGCGGGATCGTCGTGAAGCGGGGATGATGAACCGGTATGCCGTTAAGCTCGCTCCGCTGGGGATTGCCGGCAAGGCCGCGATACGGCTCGCGGCGGGACAATGGCCAAGGGGGCATGCCCAGCGGGTTCAGAAGGACGAGATCCACGTCACCCCGGGTTGCGACCGCCTGCATCTGGCTGGAGACGAACTTGCCGAACGCGGGGCGGGCGGGGCTGGGAAACAGTGTGCTGACCGACAGGACGCGCATCCGGGTAGATCCTAGAGACGGCGAACCAGCATCTCCGTCGTGGCTAGCCATTCAGGATTCTCGACAACGATCTGGGGTTGTCCGCTGCCGGGAGGCAGCAGCGAAATGCGCTTGCCGTTCTGTTCTATCAAACGGCCGAAGACCAGGCGGTCTCCAGATAGCGAGGCCAGCACATCGCGATTGATCTGGCGGGAGAAGTTCCCGGACTGGGACTGGCGCAGCCAGAGCTGGTCGCCGGCACGATATTCACCCATGCTCACCTCGACTTCCATGACGACCAATCGCCCTTCGATGTCCAGCGCCGTGGGCAGGATGGCATCGCGCGGTACGGAAAGGGCTTCCGCCCCACCGTCTCCAAGACGCGCGATCAGGCGAGGTTGCTCGACAGCGTCGCTTCGCACCAGCAATTGGGGGTCGACTTCCAGCGCCGCGCCGATGCGATTCATCCAACCCAGAGAAAGGTTGCGCGTTCCGGTTTCCAAGCGCCCGATCGTTTGCGGGGTGGTGGCAGGCACGCAGCGCGCTGCAACGTCGGCTAGGGTGAGGTTTTTTGCGCGGCGGATGTCGCGGATACGATTGATCATGTCTCTCCCCTATAACCAGATTGGTTTATCCATTCCTATAACCGGAGACCATTGGCAAGCATTTCCGGGAATTTCAGCCCTCTACGAGTTCCGCCAATTCCAGCCATCGTTCTTCCGCGGCACCCATTTCCGTACGCGCCCTGGCGATGGCGTCGCTCAATGCGGAGAATTTCCGGGGATCGCGCGTGTAGAGGTCGGGATCGGCCATGGCGGCTTCGTCCCGCGCGATCGCGGCGGAGAGTTCCTCGATCCGCGCTGGCAGCAGATCGTAGTCGCGCTGGTCCTTGTAGCTGAGCTTGCCTTTCTTTGGCGGCGGAGGAGGAGGGGGAGGCGGCGTGGCGGCCGCTTTGGGCCTTGAATCCGTTACCCGCTTCTGGCGCCTTGCTTCCCAATCGGCATAGCCGCCCGCGACGACATCGACCTTGCCCGAACCATCGAGGCCCAATGTTATCGTCACCGTCCGGTCGAGGAAGTCGCGATCGTGGCTGACGATCAGCACGGTGCCGTCGTAGTCGGCGATGACTTCCTGCAGCAAGTCGAGCGTTTCGAGATCGAGGTCGTTGGTCGGCTCGTCGAGCACCAGCAGGTTCGATTTTCGAGCGAATTCGCGGGCGAGCAGCAATCGTGAACGCTCTCCGCCCGAAAGCGTGCCGACGCGTGCCTCGATCAGGCCGGGATCGAACAGGAAGTCCTTCATATAGCCCTGCACATGCTTACGCACGCCGCGAACATCGACCCAGTCTCCACCTTCGGCCAAGATGTCGCGCAGGCGCTTTTCGGGCGATAGCAGGCTGCGCTGCTGATCTATGATGACGCCGTCCAGCGTCTTCGCCAGCGTCACCGTGCCTTCGTCAGGTGCCAGTTCGCCGGTCAGAAGCTTAAGCAGCGTAGTTTTGCCTGCCCCGTTCGCGCCGACGATGCCGATTCGATCACCGCGCTGGATGCGCAGGCTGAAGTCCTTGATGATCGCGCGATCTTCGAAGCGCTTCGTCACCTTGTCGGCGACGATCACGGATTTGGTCTTCGATCCGTCCGAAGCGATTTCCAGCTTCGCGGTGCCGGCAGGGCTCAGCATTGCCGCGCGCTGGGCGCGCATCTCGTGCAGCTTGGCGAGGCGGCCCTGATTGCGCTTGCGCCGCGCCGTGACTCCGCGC
>DASWWL010000191.1:0-7971 GCA_036400975.1 Novosphingobium sp.
GCCGAATTTGCTTCATCTGCCGGGGTTAACCCCGGGAGATGAAGGCCGGAAGCTGACATTATGCCTGGACACGAATCCGGGGGACCTTCAAAACAACAATGCACTAACAATCAAGCCGGACCACTCAGTGGGGGCCGATCAACGTTTTCAGTATCAGTGGCGTGTCTTTAACCAGGCGAGTGTGCAAGTCGTCGCTAACGGTCCGAGGCAATCGACCCATTGGTCGAGCTTGGTCCAGACTCGCAGGTCAAGAGGGCCCCACCACGGCATGTTGGCACGCAGGCCTTCGCCATAGAGCTCGATCCAGCGATATTCCGCCTGCGCTATCTCACGCCCCAGAAAATAGGCTGTGGCAAAGACTGCACCTGCCCACCAATTGCCGTTGATAAGGCCCACCGCTATCTGGATGGCTAGAGCGAGAAGAATGTGCTCGAAATAAGTCATGTCTACGACAACGCACCGGTCATGGTAATGATCGCAAAAGGCCACCTGCCCGCGCCGGATTTCCATGAGATGTCATGTGGTTCCTTGATCTTTTGCGTAGATTAGCCAATTTTAGGACTTTTGCCAGCATGGGGTTGCGGCGAATGATTAACGGTGGCGGCTGACACGGGCCTTGGTGAACGGTATGTTCGATTTGTTGTTCCGATGGGTTTGGCAGTAAGCCGGTGGGCGCCGTCGGGCCCGGTGGCCTTAGCCAAGCTCCTCTACAAGGTGAAAATGGAAAAGGGCGGGCCCTCGCGGACCCGCCCCTGATTGTTCGCCGGGTTTCCTGCGCTTAGTTCGCTCGGGGTGCAGCCGCTGCCGCGCTCGTGGGCAGGCCGCCGAGCTGGGTGACCAGCTTGGTATAGGCGTCGAGGTAGGCGAGGACGATGATCTGGCCGATCGCCGTGTCCTGATAGCCGCCGCCGCCGGCCGCGCCGAAGGTGCCCCAGAAGCTGCCGCCACCGCCGCCGCCGCCGAAGCTGACGTCGGATTTGCGGGCATAGCCTTCCGTCAGGGCTTCTTCCTCGGTGGTACGGGCGTTGACGATCGAGAGCGTGACGTTGGCTTCGCCCTTCTTCACGCTGATACCGCCGGCGATCGCGCCGAAGCCGCGGCCGAACAGGCCCCCGCCGATGCTGCCCAGCATGCCGCCTACGTTGCTGCCGCCTGAGTTGCGATTGGCCGATACGATGTTTGGTTCAAGGAAATAGTCGGCGGCGCGAACCTGGCCGCGGCCGAGGTTGGAGCCGCGCTGCAGTTCGCCCTGATCGGCCATCGCGCGCTCCATCGCGCGGCTCTGCATCGAGCGGCCGCGATTGACGAGCGTGAAGCAGCCTGACTGCTGCACGAAGACGCGCAGGATCGCTTCCGGGCTGCCGAGATTGTATTCGCGCCACCACTGGTTGTCGGGCTCGACAATGGCGAGCGCGCCGAGATTGCGGGTGCAGCGCGGGATTTCCTGGGTTTCACGCGATTGCTGCTGGCGCGCGGACGAACCCTTGGTATCCTTGGCCAGCGCCGGCGTACCTCCCAGAGCGAGCGCGACGGCCGCCACGCCACAGACGAATTTCCTCATCAATCCAACTCCTTGCTTGCGCTGGATGGCGCATTACCTAACGACCGCGCGGGAGCGATTTTGACTGTTTTGGTGAAGTTGCCCCGTTCGTCGCTCATAAACCCGAATTCATCGCAGGCAAATCAGGAATAGCAACGGTTCGTCGCTAGCGTTTCGTCACGGGGATGTTGTCGATGAGCCGGGCACGGCCGAGGCGCGCGGCCACGAGCAGGCGTGCCGGACGATCTCCCAGCGTAGTCAGCGGCGCAAGCGAATCCGCATCGCGCAGTTCGACATAGTCGATCGAGACGAAGCCGCTCGCGAGCAGGACTTCGCCGATGCCGGACAGGGCTTTCGCAACGTCGCCACCCTCGGCGATGGCATCCGCCGCATTCCGCATCGCGCGCGGCAGCGCGGCGGCTTGCGTGCGTTCTTCCGGAGTCAGGTAGGCGTTGCGCGAACTCATCGCGAGACCGTCCGCTTCGCGCACCGTCTGCACGCCGAGAATACGGTCGACATGGGGGAAGAGGAGGTCGAGGTCTCGCGCCATGCGGCGTATCACCGCGAGCTGCTGCCAGTCCTTCTCGCCGAAGAGAGCGAGATCGGGCCGCACCTGGTTGAAGAGCTTGCACACCACGGTCGCGACGCCGTCGAAGTGGCCGGGGCGTGAACCGCCGCACAGGCCCTCGCTGACGCCGCCTACGGAGATGTTGGTGGCGTAGCCTTGCGGATACATGGTGTCGATGCTGGGGCCCCATACGAGCGAGACGCCTTCCGCAGAGAGCAGGGCAAGATCGCGCTCGCGCGGGCGGGGATAGGCGTCGAGGTCTTCCCCGGCGCCGAACTGGCGCGGATTGACGAAGATCGAGACGGCGACGTGCGCGGCATGCTTTCGCGCCTCGCGCGCCAGCGTCAGATGGCCGTCGTGCAGCGCGCCCATGGTCGGCACCAGCGCGAGCGGGCCGTCTTTCCGCAGCGTGTCGACCGCACTTCGCAGTGGATCAAGTCGCTCGATGGTTTGCATGGGGCTCCCCTCTTCCGATAAGACCGGACGACCGGCATGGACATGTCCGCCCTAGCGCCCGCGTGGCCCTGCCAGCAACATGAGAGAAAGCGTTTTCATATCGTGAGCCCGCATCGCATCGTCTTCGCCAATGAAAAGGGTGGCACCGGCAAGTCGACCACCGCGGTCCACGTTGCCGTCGCACTTGCCTATCAGGGCGCGAAAGTGGCTGCGATCGACCTCGATCCGCGCCAGCGCACGCTGCATCGCTATCTCGAAAACCGCAGCGAGACCGAACGCCGCCGCGACATCAGCCTGCCCAATGCCAACTATGCGGTGTTCAACGGCGGTTCCGTGGAGGAACTCGACGCGCTTTCGGCGGAAGTGGGCGAAGGCCATGATTTCCTGATCTTCGACACGCCCGGCCGCGACGACGACTTCGCCCGCCATGCGGCGACCACCGCCGATACGCTGGTGACGCCGCTGAACGACAGCTTCGTCGATTTCGACCTCATCGGGCAGGTCGATGCCGAAACCTTCAAGGTCCGCCGGTTGTCGTTCTACGCGGAACTGATCTGGGAAGCCCGCAAGAAACGGGCCATGGCCACCATCCGCGACCAGAAGCGCGAGATGGACTGGGTCGTCGTGCGCAATCGCACCCAGCATGTCGAGGCGCGCAACATGCGCCGCCTCGACGGAGCGCTGACCGAGCTGTCGAAGCGCGTCGGCTTTCGCATAGCCAACGGCTTGTCCGAACGCGTGATCTATCGCGAGTTGTTCCCTTCGGGTCTGACGCTGCTCGACAAGGGCCAGCTGGGCGAGCTCGGCACCAGCCACCTGGTGGCGCGGCAGGAATTGCGCGCGTTGCTGCAGGGGCTGAACCTGCCGATGCCCGCTCCGCCGCAGCGCGAGCTGGAGCTTGCCGGCGAAGCATGAAATTCGTCTGGCTTCTTGCCCTGGCCGTCGTCGGCTTCCGGCTGCTGGTCGGTCGCTGGCCGTGGGAACCGCGCCAAAGGCTGACGCGTTCCCGCGAAGAGGTGCAGGCGCGCACCTTGCTGGGGGTGCCTGAAGGGGCGAGCCGGGAAACCATTATCGAAGCCCACCGCCGCCTGATCGTGCAGGTTCACCCTGATCGTGGCGGCAACAGCGATCTGGTCCATGAAGCCAATGCGGCCAGGGATCTGCTGTTGAAAAAGCTGGTGGGCGAAACCACGGAGAGACGATGACACATCAATTCCACCCCACCGTCCTTCGCGAATACGACATTCGGGGCATTATCGGCGAGACGCTGGGAACGGCCGACGCGCGGGCGATCGGGCGCGGTTTCGCCACCCTGCTGCGCCGTGCCGGTGGCCGCAAGGTCGCGGTCGGTTATGACGGCCGCGTCAGTTCGCCGGAGCTGGAGGCCGCGCTGGTCGAAGGCCTGAACGCCAGCGGCGTGGATGTGGTGCGCGTCGGCATGGGGCCGACGCCGATGCTTTATTATGCCGAAGCCTCGGCGGACGATGTCGATGGCGGGATCCAGATCACCGGCAGCCATAACCCGGCGAATTACAACGGCTTCAAGATGGTGTTCCAGGGTCGTCCGTTCTTCGGCGACGATATCCTGGAACTGGGCCGCATGGCGGCGGCGGGCGCATGGGACGAAGGCACGGGCACGAGCGAGCGGCGCGATGTGCTCGATGCCTATATCTCCCGCCTGCTCGATGGTCTGGCGGGCATTTCGAAGGACCGTCTGGCCGGGCTGCGCATCGGCTGGGATGCGGGCAATGGCGCCACCGGCCCCGCGCTGGAAATGCTCGCCGCGCGATTGCCGGGCGAGCATTTCCTGCTGTTCACCGAAGTCGATGGCAATTTCCCCAACCATCACCCCGATCCCACCGAGGAGAAGAACCTCGCGGATCTGAAGGCGCTGGTGGCGGAAAAGAAGCTCGATTTCGGCATCGCGTTCGATGGCGACGGCGATCGTATCGGCGCGATCGATGGCGAGGGACGGGTGATCTGGGGCGATCAGTTGCTGATGGTCTATGCCGAGGATCTGCTGCTTCAGGAGCCGGGTGCGACGATCATTGCCGACGTCAAGGCGTCGAAGGCGCTGTTTGAGCGCGTCTCCGATCTCGGCGGCAAACCGCTGATGTGGAAGACGGGCCACAGCCTGATCAAGTCCAAGATGAAGGAAACCGGTGCGCCGTTGGCCGGCGAGATGAGCGGCCACGTGTTTTTCGCGCACCAGTATTACGGTTTCGACGATGCGCTCTATGCCGCGATCCGGCTGATCGCTGCGTCCGAGCGCCTGGGCAAGTCGGTCACCGAGCTGCGCGGGGCGATGCCCGCGATGGTCAACACGCCGGAGCTGCGCTTTCAGGTCGATGAAAGCCGCAAGTTCGCGGTGATTGGTGAAGTGAAGGAACGGCTCGGTAAATCCGGCGCTATGGTCGATGCCACGGACGGCGTGCGCGTCACCACCGCAGACGGCTGGTGGTTGCTGCGCGCTTCGAACACGCAGGACGTCCTCGTGGCCCGCGCCGAAAGCGGCAGCGAAAGCGGGCTGGCGCGCCTGATGGAGCAGATCGACGGCCAGCTTGCAGCTTCGGGGCTGGAGCGGGGGCCGCAGGCCGGGCACTGAACATTTTCCCGCTGTAGGGCCGTGCAGCGTTCCGAAAGGCCGCGCCGTCCGTCATCGAGGTCGACACCATGCGCGTGCTCGCGCATTTCTGCAGGGTGATCGATGATGCAGCCCCGCCCCCGGAAATAGCGGCCTGGTTCGAAGGGCGGGGCTGGCGTCTCCGCCGGCATCAGAGGGACATGCTCATCGCCGCCGACGCGGGACGCCATGCCTTGCTCGTCGCGGATACGGGGGCGGGCAAGACGCTGGCGGGCTTCCTGCCGACGCTCGCCGATTTCACGCCTGCGCGTCTCGGCGATGGGCCGGCGCCCGAAGGCCTGCACACACTCTACGTCTCACCGCTGAAGGCGCTGGCGCATGACGTTCAGCGCAACCTGATGGCGCCGATCGCCGGGATGGGGCTGCCGATCCGGGTCGAGACGCGCAGCGGCGATACGCCGTCCGACCGCAAGGCGCGGCAGCGCGCACGTCCGCCGCATCTGTTACTGACCACGCCGGAATCCCTCGCCCTCCTGCTGACGTATCCGGAAAGCGCGCAGTTGTTCTCGACATTGCGGCGAGTGGTGATCGACGAGGTCCACGCCTTCGCCAATGGAAAGCGGGGCGATCTGCTGGCGCTGTCGCTTGCGCGGCTTCAGGCGCTCGCCCCGCAGGCCCGGCGCGCAGCCCTTTCGGCGACGGTCGCCGATCCGGAGGCCTATCGCGCCTGGCTGGCGCCATGGGGGGATATCGACGCCGTGGCGCTGGTCGAGGGCGAAGAGGGCGCGCCGCCCGACGTCGCCCTCCTGCTGCCTCGGGAAGAGCGCGTCCCATGGGCGGGGCACGCGGCCACCTGGGCGATCCCGCAGCTTTACGAGCAGATCCGCGGCCATCGCACTACGCTGGTCTTCACCAATACCCGCTTCCTCGCCGAATATATCTTCCAGCTCCTGTGGGATGCGAACGAAGACAAGCTGGCGATCGGCATTCACCATGGCTCGCTGTCGAAGGAGGCGCGGCGCAAGGTGGAAGGAGCGATGGCGCGCGGGGAGTTGCGCGCCCTCGTCTGCACTGCCAGCCTCGACCTCGGCGTCGATTGGGGCGACATCGATCTCGTCGTGCAGATGGGTGCGCCCAAGGGATCGTCGCGTCTGCTCCAGCGTATCGGCCGCGCTAATCACCGGCTGGACCAGCCCAGCAAGGCGTTGCTCGTACCGGGTAACCGCTTCGAATTCCTGGAAGCGATGGCGGCGATGGAGGCGGTCGGGCAGGGACAGCGCGATGGAGAGGATTTTCGCCCCGGCGGCCTCGATGTCCTTGCGCAGCATGTCATGGGCCGCGCCTGCGCCGGCCCGTTCCGGGAGGAGGAGCTGCTGGCGGAAGTGCGTTCGTCGCTGGCCTATGCCTGGGTCGATGAAACGGTGCTTGCGCGGGTGCTCGATTTCGTCTCGACCGGCGGTTATGCGCTGCGCGCTTATGACCGTTTCCGCCGCATCGTCCGCGAACGCGACGGATCATGGCGCCTGACCCATCCCGAACATGCTGCGCGGCATCGGCTCAACGCCGGTATCATCGTCGATGCCGAGATGCTCGACGTGCGCTTCCGAAACGGCCGGTCGTTGGGACGGGTCGAAGAGGATTTCGGCGCGAGCCTGAAGCCCGGCGATACCTTCCGCTTCGCCGGCATGGACCTGGAGGTCGAGGCGCTGCGCGATCTCGAACTGATCGTGCGCGCGGCACGGCGCGCGGCGACGATCCCGAGCTACATGGGCGCGCGCATGCCGCTGACCACGCATCTGGGCGATCGCGTGCGTGCGATGCTGGCGGATCGCGCCGGCTGGGGGCGATTTCCCGACGATGTGCGCGAATGGCTGGAGATGCAGGACTGGCGTTCGCACTTGCCCGCGCCGGGGCGGCTGCTGGTCGAAAGCTTTCCGCATCGCGGGCTAGAATATGCGACATATTACACGTTCGAGGGCTGGAACGCGAACCAGTCGCTCGGCATGCTGATAACCCGGCGAATGGAGGATCGCGGCCTTGGCCCGCTGGGCTTCGTGGCCAATGACTATGCGCTTGCCGTCTGGGGGCTGAATCCGGTCGAGGATCCTGCCGGCCTGCTTTCGCCCGACATCCTGACTCACGAATTTGTCGACTGGGTGCAGCAGAGCTACCTGCTGCGCCGCGCGTTCCGCGAAGTGGCGGTGATCTCGGGCCTGGTCGAGCGTCAGCAACCGGGCGCGCGAAAAAGCGGGCGCCAAGTCACCTTCTCTACCGATCTGATCTACGACGTCCTGCGCAAGCATGAGCCCGATCACCTTCTGATCGAGGCGGCATGGGCCGACGCGCGGGCGCGAATGACCGACGTTGCGCGCGTCGCCGATGTCCTCGACCGCGCTGCGCGTGAGGTCGATCATGTCCGGCTCGAACGGGTGACTCCGCTGGCCGTACCGGTGCTGACGATGATCGGCCGCGAACGCCTCCCCGCCGGCGCGGCGGACGACGTGCTTCTGGAAGAAGCGGAAACGCTCGCCGCGGCGGCGATGCGGGGGGTTTGAATTTTATATAAATGTATGAATTAAAAGAAAATATCAGACTGTCTCTTAATTCTCTCGTCTCCCATGGCCGCACGGCTTGAGTTGTCGAAGGGCACGCGCTGAAGCTGGTGCGAAGAAAACCCCGCGCCATGCGCTTGACATGTAGGAATGTTCTTCATACGTTCCATGTGTGTCAGGCCCCAGACTGACACACCGCGACGGGTGCGGGAGACGCGAAAGGCCTTCGCTTCTCTTGTCTCCCGTAGTGCGGTCGGCGCCCGCGCGGTCC
>DASWWL010000192.1:0-14903 GCA_036400975.1 Novosphingobium sp.
CCATCCCCTTGATGATCGTCTGGCCCGATTCATGATCAGTCGAAACGCGGAACGAAGGATCCTCAGCCGAGAGACGATTGAGCGCGACGCCCATCTTCTCCTGGTCGGCCTTGGTCTTGGGTTCCACCGACAGCTCGATGACCGGCTCGGGGAATTCCATGCGCTCGAGCACGATCGGCGACTTTTCGGCGCAGAGCGTGTCGCCCGTGGTGGTTTCCTTCATGCCGGCCAGTGCGACGATGTCGCCCGCAAAGGCCTCTTCGATGTCCTTGCGATCGTTGGCGTGCATCTCGAGGATGCGGCCGACTTTCTCCTTCTTATCCTTCACCGAGTTCAGGTAGCTGCCCTTGCTGAGCGTGCCCGAATAGATGCGGATGAAGGTAAGGCTGCCGACGAACGGGTCGTTCATGACCTTGAACGCGAGCGCGCTGAACGGCGCGTCGTCCTTGGCGGGACGGCTGTCAGGCTCATCGCTGTCCATCTTGACGCCCTGCACGTCCTCGATGTCGAGCGGCGAAGGCAGGTAATCGACGACTGCGTCTAGCAGCGGCTGCACACCCTTGTTCTTGAACGCCGAACCGCACACGACCGGCACGAAGGCGTGGCCGAGCGTACCCTTGCGGATCAGCTTCTTCAGCGTCGCGACGTCGGGCTCGTTGCCTTCGAGATAGGCCTCCATCGCCTCGTCGTCCTGCTCGACGGCCAGCTCGATCAGCTCGCTGCGATAGAGCGCGGCTTCATCGGCGAGGTCTGCCGGGATTTCCTCATAGAAGAACTCGGCACCGAGGGATTCGTCCTTCCAGATGATCGCGCGGTTCTCGACGAGATCCACCAGACCCCTGAGGTCGCTTTCGAGACCGATCGGAATGTAAAGCACGGCCGGTTTGGCACCGAGGCGGTCGATGATCGACTGCACGCAGTACTTGAAGTTCGCGCCGGTACGATCGAGCTTGTTGATGAAGCACATGCGTGGCACGCCGTACTTGTCAGCCTGACGCCACACGGTCTCCGACTGGGGCTCCACGCCGGCAACGCCGTCGAAGCAGGCGACCGCACCGTCGAGCACGCGCAGTGAACGCTCGACTTCAATCGTGAAGTCGACGTGGCCGGGGGTGTCGATGATATTGATGCGGTATTCATCGCCCTTGCCGCTGTCCGCCTTCCAGAAGCAGGTCGTCGCGGCCGACGTGATCGTAATGCCGCGCTCCTGCTCCTGCTCCATCCAGTCCATGGTCGCGGCGCCGTCGTGGACTTCGCCAATCTTGTAGGACTTGCCGGTGTAGTAAAGGATGCGCTCGGTGGTCGTCGTCTTGCCGGCGTCGATGTGCGCCATGATACCGATGTTGCGGTATTTCTCGAGCGGATGGCCGCGTGCCATGGTGGTTTCCTTGATGTAATGAGGGGAGCCAGCTTGAGGCTCCCGCTCATATGGTGTGCTTTATGACAACCGAAAGACGTCCGGCCCTTTCGACAAGCTCAGGGCGAGCGGAAGCCCCCTATTACCAGCGATAGTGGCTGAACGCGCGGTTGGCGTCGGCCATGCGATGCGTGTCTTCGCGCTTCTTCACGGCGTTACCCCGATTGTTCGCGGCATCGAGCAGTTCTGCCGAAAGGCGCGCCGACATCGTGGTTTCCGAACGGTTGCGCGCGGCGCTGATCAGCCAGCGGATCGCGAGGGCCTGGGCGCGCTCGGGACGAACCTCGACCGGCACCTGATAGGTCGCGCCACCGACGCGACGGCTACGGACCTCGATCTGCGGCTTCACGTTCTCGAGCGCACTGTGGAACAGCCCGACCGGATCGGCCTTGGCGCGCGTTTCCATCGTTTCCAGCGCACCATAGACGATGCTCTCGGCGACGGACTTCTTACCGTCGAGCATCAGGTTGTTCATGAACTTCGACAGCACCTGATCTCCGAACTTCGGATCAGGCAGGATTTCCCGCTTCTCGGGACGACGACGACGTGACATCGGATGAATTCCTTATTCTCAGGCCGCTGCGACAAAGGCGCGGCCGGGAAAAACCAGCCTGAGGCTTACTTCGGACGCTTGGCGCCGTACTTCGAACGGCTCTGCTTGCGGTCCTTGACACCCTGGGTGTCGAGCACGCCGCGCAGCACATGGTAGCGCACGCCAGGAAGGTCGCGCACACGGCCGCCGCGGATCAGCACTACCGAGTGCTCCTGCAGGTTGTGACCTTCGCCCGGGATATACGAGATGACCTCGCGCTGGTTGGTCAGGCGGATCTTGGCCACCTTACGAAGCGCCGAGTTCGGCTTCTTCGGGGTCGTCGTATAGACGCGAGTGCAGACGCCGCGCTTCTGCGGGTTCTGCTCCATCGCAGGGACCTTGCTCTTGGCCTTATGCGGCACGCGACCCTTGCGGATCAGCTGGTTGATCGTGGGCATGAAAAAACTTCACCTACAGTTGTGGCACTGCGGTCCGAGTGAAGGCTTGCGGAATATCTCACGCGGCGCCGAAGCGGATGCCATGCCCCGCCAGCGCAGTGTGAGCCGAAAACGCTCCACCCGACACGAAACGCCGGGTTACTTTGACGGTTGCAAGGAAGAAACCTCGCGCACCGGCAATGTTCAGCTCTATGACCAGACTCGGCACACCTTGCCCGGAAGTCGCGCCCCTTAGGAGCAATCAGGATTCGGGTCAAGCTGCGTCAAGCGATTCGCGGATCGACCACGGTACGCACCGGCGAAACGGGATCGGACATCTTAGCAAGCGCCTCGGCCACACCGCCCAGACCGATGCCGGGGCCAAGCCAAGGGCTCACGTCGACCCGGCCGTCGGCGATCACCTCCATGGCGAGGCGCATGTCCCGCGGCTCTTCGCCCCGCGCGAAGTAGATGCGCAACTTCTTGTTCTGCGCCGGGGGCACATAAAACTGCTCCGGTTCGAGCGAATAGCCGCCCATGACAATCCGCGCCTCGTTGCCGACGCCAAGGATCATCTGATTGAGCAAGCCCGGTTTGTCGACGCATTCATAAACCAGGTTGGGCTTGGCTATGCCCAATCCGGCAAGCGGCTCATAAGGTGAGACATCACGCGGATCGACAACAGCATCGGCACCCATCGCCTGCGCAAGGCCCCGACGGCCGGGATCGAGATCGGCGGCGACGATCGGCCCGACCCCGGCAAGCCTGAGCCCCGCGATCACGCCAAGGCCGATAGCTCCGCAGCCGACGACCAACGGCACATCGCCCGGCACAGGCTCCCCGACCCGCGCATGCTCCAGGCCGACTGCAAGCGGCTCGATCAGCGCCGCGTGATCGTCAGGCATGTCCTCGGGCACCGCCATCATCAGGTTCTCGTCGAGCAGCATGTATTCGCCGAAACCGCCAGGCAGTTCATTTGCGTAGCCGATAATGCTCGACTGGCCACCACTGACGACGATGGGAATCGAGGTGACGCGCATACCGATACTCAGCGGCCTGCGGCTTCCCTTGCCGTACCCGACGATCTCCCCGACAAATTCGTGGCCCATCACGATCGGCCGATCGAGGTCGATCTTCGAATAAGCCCCGCCGAACTTCCGCGACTGACTGATGATCTCGTGGCCCGAGCAAAGAAAATGCTGATCCGAAGCACACAATGCGCAGCGATGCGTACGAACCAGGACCTGGCCGGGACCAGGTTCCGGCTCGGCGATGTCGCCGACCTCTATCTTGCCGCGGTGGAGAATAGCCGCCTTCATGCGCCGATCCTCCTAGGGCCGCACAGTCGTGCCGCCATCGACACTGATCACCTGGCCCGTGATGAACTCGCCATCATCAGAAAGGAGGAGCGCGGCCATCGCGGCGATGTCCTTTGGCGCACCGTGGGTCTTGAGCCGCGTGAGGCTAACCGACTGCTGCACCGTCGTGTGATCGGTATTGGCTACGAGATCCGGACTGACGATCCGGCCCGGAGCAATCACGTTGCTGCGGATATTCCGTTCGCCATAGCGCGTGGCGATATGCCGCATCAGGGCATGAACCCCGCTTTTCGCCATCGAATAGACCGGCAGCGTAGCGAGCGCGCCATGCGCCGCGCCCGAACTCGTATAGAGCATGCAGCCTTTCCCCCGTTCCAGCAAAGCCGGCACGGCGGCGCGCGTGCACAAGACATAGCCTCGCTGGTTGACGTGCATTAGCCGATCGTACTCGGCCATATCGATCGCCAGGATATCGTCGTCCAGCCCGCGCGAAGGGGCGACGGCATTGGCATGGAAGCCATCGAGCCCGCCATACAGCTTCACGGCGGTTTCGACGAAGGCATTCACACTGGCCTCATCGCCGATATCCAGCTTCAGGGGCGTTACTCGTCCGCCCGTGGCAGCAATCTCGCCCGCGAGCGTTTCTGCGGCCGAGATATCGAGATCACCAAGCACGACTGTAGCGCCTTCAGCGGCCAACCGCTTGGTAACACCACTACCAACGATGCCACAACCACCGGCAATGGCGATTACCTTGTCCCTCAGTCGATCAAGCATCCGTTTTCCTCTCGCCGATTCTGGACCGCGTCACCTGGGCCCCGGTCCTTGCCGGCACTATGAGTGGATGACGTCCTGCTGAAAAGCGCCGGGCACGCCGCTCGGGCGATGATCGCTATGGCGCATCGTCCTGCCGGTGCGTGGCATCGGCCACCTCCTGATCGTGACCGCTCTTGTCGCTGAAGAAGGCCAGTGCGAACAGCCCGCATCCCAGGAGAACGGAAACGAAAGTGCCGGCAATCGTGGCGATGACCATGTGCAAGGTCAGCTCGCCCATCGAAGCGAGAAACCACAAGGCACCCCCAACCATCAGCACCGCGGCCACAGCAATCCATTTCAGCATCCGGCGAAATTCTCGGATCGGCCCATTTGGGGAAACGGGATCGCTGGTCATGGACATTCCTTCAAAAAGCGCACCTTGCACATGCTGAAGATGGGTGCCGTTCATCACAAGGTCAATCAATCGACCAGCGCGTAATGAGAAGAAAAAATTATCATGATGATAAATTTAAATGCCTATAAGTCAGAGCTTTACCTAATATGAGCCACAATGTATCGATGCGGCATATAGTTTCTGGTGACCGCTTGATCACGACCGATACAGCACAACTCAACGACGTCCATGCGTTCATCGCGCGAGCACGGCAAGCAGCGACTCCGCAGGATCTAAACGACGTGATGCAGTCGATCACGCGCGAGATGGGCTTTGATCATTTCACCCTTGCCCATCACCTCAATCTCAACGCTGCGGAACGCAGTGACAGTACGATGACGCGACATGTTGCCCTCAGCGACTATCCGCAGACATGGATGGAAAGATCGTTCGACGGACGCTTCAGCCAGAATCCTGTCCGCCGCTGCAGCTACCGTACCAGCCTCGGCTTTGCTTGGGACAGGATAGGCGATTTCATCAAGCTGTCGCAGGAAGATCGGAACATCGTCGCAGCCTGGGCGGAAATCGGGATAGGTGATGGCTATACGGTCGGGACGCATCTTCCGGGCGAGGCTAGCGGATCCTGCAGCTTCACCATGCGAACCGGCCGGCAGGTACCGCGCGGCAGCCTGGCGATGGCCCATCTGATTGGTTCCTTCGCTTTTCAGGCTGGCCGCGAAATGGTTTCGCGACACGGCAACAAGCAGCCTGACCAACCGCAGCTAACGACGCGCCAACTCGAATGCATCATCCTTGTGGCACGCGGCAAGACGGATTGGGAAATTGCCCGCGTCCTAGGCATATCGGAAGAAACGGTGAAGCAGCACCTGAAGGATGCACGTGCGCGCTACGATGTCAGCAAGCGCGTCCAGGTGGTTCTGCGCGTCGTGCACGATGGCCTCGTATCGCTGAATGACCTTTTGTGACTCCCCCTTTCGGGGGAGAGCATCCCGCCGCATCTTCCGCGATCCTGCAAGCTTCTCTGACCAGGTGAACTCATGTCTCTACGTGAAAATTCCTCGAGTTCCATGCGACTGGCGGTCGCCCGATGGCTCTATGCAAGCCGTGACAACCGGCCCGCGGCGAAATTCGATGACCTTTATGGCGAACCGGCCTGGGACATCCTGCTCGACCTCTACATCGCCGAATACAGCGGCAAGCGAACGGCGGTGAGTTCCGCGTGCCTTGCCGCGCGCGTGCCATCAACGACAGCGCTGCGTTATATCAAATCACTTTGCACAAAAGGCCTGACCGAGCGCCTACCCGACGAGCGCGACCGGCGGCGCCTCTGGCTCCACCTTTCGCCCCGGGCCCTTCACGAGATGGACTTGTATATTGATCGCTCGATCGATGAATTGCGCGCAATCTTCAAGTCATCACAGCACGATGCTTCGGCTCAACCTTTTTGGGATTTGCGTGGTTCGGGCAAGAGGGCAGCTTCCAACGCAGCATAGTCACCCGCTTCGGCAATATCATTAAGCCTGTTTTGCAATGAACGGTAATGGGCCAGAACCTGTTCCCCCATTATCGTGAGTCTCGCTCCTCCGCCGCGTGCGCTACCAGGTGAAGTCTCGACCAGAGGGCCTTGCCAGCACCGGTTCATCGTATCGACCAGCAGCCAAGCGCGTCGATAGCTCATGCCCATCGCCCTACCGCCGCCCGAAATCGACCCATTTTCCCGGATCGCCTCAAGCAGATCGGCCTTGCCTGGCCCCATGGCGATCTCTTCGCCGCTGAAGACCTGGATCTTGATCTTAAGTGCATCCGGCGCTGTCATGCATCAATGTTAGGCTACGGTCCGGTTCCTGAAAAGCGGATGGGACCGTCTCTCGCGCAATAATCAAAAGTTTCTTCCTGAGGCCTGGCTTTCCAGGCAAGGTTCAGACCAGGGTTTCATCCTTACATCCGGCGCCCCGTACCCTGGAGAAACCGTTGTCCGGCTGTTCGATGATCCAGAAACCCCCATCGTCACCATTGCTCGCACGGATGGTACAGACATGCCGTCCTTCCTGCTCCAGCCGCGCGTGCTGGAATCCGTGGCGGTGCGCAACATTCAGCGCGGCACTAGCATCGACCGCGTCGAATTCCAGTGAAACCAAGGAATTGTCCACGGCGCTGAGACGAAATCGATACATACATGCTCCTGACCAAATGGCGGGAGCGCGACGAATGTCTCTCAGGCACCAGCAAGCCGGACAGGACTGGCGATAAGTTGCCTATACCACATTGTCGTAGCCGGCCCAACGACGCTGTATCGATGATCCGGCACGTTCCATCGTACTGAAAAGATCTGCGCGATTGCCGTTATCCATCGTCAGGCTGCGATTCTGCCGCCCGCAAGGATTTGGTGCGATGCAGCATTTTCCCTTTCTGAAATCGCAGGCTGCGATAGACTGCCGGGATGTTTCATTCGGCCTGACGCACGGGGTGAAGATGGCGGGGCTCTATGATTTCATTGTTCTCGGCAGCGGCCCTTCCGGCAAGCGGGCAGCGATCCAGGCGGCGAAGCTGGGCAAATCGGTTCTGGTCGTGGAAGGTCGCCGAAGGGTCGGTGGCGTTTCTGTGCATACAGGGACGATTCCGTCGAAGACCTTGCGCGAAACCGCGCTCAATCTTTCGGGCTGGCGTGAGCGAGGCTTCTACGGCCGTTCCTACCGGGTAAAGAAGCAGATCGGCAGCGAGGATTTGGGCATCCGTCTCAACAAGACGCTGGAGCACGAGGTCGATGTGCTCGAGCATCAGTTCCTTCGTAACGGAGTGCACACCATGGCGGGGTTCGCGCGCTTCGCGGGCCCGAACCAGGTTATCGTCACCTCCCCCGATGGCAGCGAGCTGATGATCGAGGGCGAACGCATCCTCATTTCCGTGGGCACAGTGCCGTTCCGCCCGGACAATGTCGATTTCACCCACCCGGAGATCATGGACAGCGACGAAGTCGTCGATGTTCCCCGCTTGCCGCGCAGCCTCACCGTGATCGGCGCAGGCGTCATCGGGATTGAATATGCGACGATTTTCAGCGCGCTCGACGTGCAGGTAACGGTCGTCGAGCCCCGGGATACGTTTCTGGACTTCATCGACCGCGAGATCATCGAGGAATTCGTTCACCAGCTTCGGGATCGGGGCGTCAATTTCCGCACCGGATCACCCATTGCTTCGGTGAACAAGGACGACGGCGGACGCATCGTCACCACCACGGCGGACGGCCGCTCGGTGCGCACGGAAATGCTGCTCTACTGCGCCGGCCGCATGGGTGCGACGCAGCATCTCGGCCTTGAGAACTGTGGCCTCTCGACCGACAATCGCGGAAGGCTGACGGTTAATCCCGATACTTTCCAAACCGACGTGCCGCACATCTACGCCACGGGCGACGTGATCGGCTTTCCCAGCCTGGCCTCCACCTCGATGGAGCAGGGCCGCATCGCCGCATGCCACGCCTTTGGACTGCCGACACCGCATGCGCCGCAGTATTTCCCCTATGGGATATACGCGGTGCCCGAAATCTCGACGGTAGGCATGAGCGAGCAGGAAGTGCGCGAGAAAGGCATCGTCTACGAATGCGGCATCGCCCGCCTGCGCGAAACCTCGCGCGGGCATATCATGGGCCTGGAACAGGGGATCATGAAGATGATCTTCTCGCACAAGACCCGCCGCCTGCTGGGCGTCCACATCATTGGCGAGGGCGCGACCGAGTTGATCCACATCGGGCAAGCCGTGCTCAACCTGAAGGGCACGATCGATTATTTCATCGACAACACCTTCAATTATCCCACGCTGGCCGAAGCTTACAAGATCGCCGCACTCGATGCGTGGAACCGAATGAAGCACTGAGGTTCCCCAGCGCCCGAAGCGGGAACCAAACGAACGCTCGCCTGCTTTACCTCTGGAGGTATTTGCATGGCCGCTCGCGCATACTGGAAAGGGCAGATCCGCCTCGCGCTCGTTTCCATTCCGGTAGAACTTTACCGGGCGACGAAATCCGGCGCATCGATCAGTTTCCGCCAGATCCATGAACCTTCGGGCAAGCCTATAAAATACGAAAAGATCGTTCCCGGCATCGGCCCTGTAGACCGCGATGAAATCATCAAGGGGTACGAATTGTCGAAAGGCAACTTCGTGCTGCTTGACGATGAGGAAATCGAGGCAGTGAAGCTGGAGAGCAAGCGCACGCTGGAACTGATCCAGTTTGTCGATACGGATGAGATCGACGCGCTCTATTTCGATACGCCCTACTATGTCGTACCGGCAGACGACCTGGCCGAAGAGGCTTATGTCGTGTTGCGCGAAGCGCTGCGAAAATCGCGCAAGGTGGGTCTCGGACAGCTCGCGATCCGGGGACAGGAGTTTCTAGTCAGCCTGAAACCTTGCGGACGCGGCCTGATCCTGGAAACGCTGCGCTATGCCGACGAGGTCAACAAGGCGGCGAACTATTTCCGGGATATCGGCAGCACTAAACCCGATGGGGACTTGCTGGACCTTGCCTCTACGTTGATCGAGAAGAAATCCGGCAGGTTCGACGCTAGCGAATATCACAACCGCTACATCGATGCGCTACACCGGCTGATCCAGAAGAAAGCCAGGGCCAAGGGCAAGCGTGTGCTGGAAGATGTCGAGGAACCTAGCGAAATTTCGGGAAAGTCGAATGTCATCGATCTGATGGCTGCACTGAAAGCTTCGGTTGCAGGCAAGAAATCGGACATCAAGCACGCGCCAGCTCGAAAGATGCACGCCGGCAAGACTTCTCCAAAACGCAAGCGAGCCTGACGTGGCGACGCGGACGAAATCCGATCCGCTGGCCGCTTACAACGCCAAGCGCGATTTTGCGAAGACCGCCGAACCACTAGGCGAACGGCAGCACGGCGCCCAGGGCGACCGCTTCATAGTGCAGAAGCACGATGCGACACGGCTGCATTGGGATTTCCGCCTCGAAGCCGATGGCGTGCTCAAATCATGGGCAGTCACCAAAGGCCCCAGCCTCGACCCTGGCGACAAGCGCTTGGCAGTACGTACCGAAGACCACCCACTCAGCTATGCCGAATTCGAGGGCACGATCCCCAAAGGAGAATATGGCGGCGGGACAGTGATGCTCTGGGACAAGGGCACATGGGAACCGGTGAAAGGTAAGAGCGCCAAGGACATCGACGAAGGGCACCTGCATTTCATCCTGCACGGCCAGCGGATGAAGGGAGAGTGGCTGCTGGTACGGATGAAACCCCGCCCCGGCGAGAAGCGCGAGAACTGGCTTCTCCGCAAGATCGACGATGCTCATGCCAACGGCGAGAACCTGATCGAGCATGCTCTTTCCAGCGTGCTCACCGGACGGAGCATGGCGGAGATCGCCGCCGACAGGAAAGCCGTGCATTCTCTGGCCGAGAAGAAAGGCGCCCTTTTCGCCGGGGAAATGAAAAAGGCCGAGCGGCACAATGCAAAGGCGGCAAAGGAAGGATTCCGCAAGAGCCGCAAGCTACCGCCTTTTCGCACTCCGCAGTTTGCCACGCTCGTCGATGCCGTACCGAGCGGGAATGACTGGTTCCATGAGATCAAGTTTGACGGCTACCGCGCGCTGATCGCCACGGGCGGCGGCGAAGTCCGCATTTACACGCGCAAAGGCCTCGACTGGACCGACAAGTTCGCGCCGCTGGTCAAGTCCATCGCGGCGCTCGACCTTCCCCCGGCATTGATCGATGGTGAGATCACTGCCCCCGGCAAGGACGGCAATCCCTCCTTCTCGGCACTGCAAGCCGAATTGAAACGCGGACATGGCGAACAGAGCGCAAATACGCGGCTCGACTTTCACGCCTTCGACCTTCTGTGGCTCGATGGACAGGACTTGGCCGCTCTTCCCAACATAGAGCGCAAGGAGCGGCTGGAAGCGCTGCTGACGAAGGCAAGACCGCCCGTTCGCATAGCCGCTCATGTGATAGGCGCAGGCGAAAAGCTCTACCGGACAATGTGCGAAGCCGGGATGGAGGGCATCATCTCCAAGCGGGTCGACGCGCCTTATCGCGGAACGCGGACGAAGAGCTGGGTAAAGGTGAAGTGCACGCAAAGGCAGGAATTCGTGCTCATCGGCTGGACGAAATCAAGTACGAAAGCGCGTCCTTTCGCCTCCCTGCTGCTTGCCCAGCACGAGGGACGCAAGCTCATTTACAAAGGCAAGATCGGCACCGGCTTCGATGAAAACGCGCTTTTCGAACTCGCGAAAGTCATGCGTCCGCTGGCGCGCAAGAACGCGCCGGCCGAAGTCCCCCGCGTCGAGGCACGCGGCGCGAACTGGATCGAGCCGAAGCTCATCGCCGAGGTCGCCTTCGCCGAGATGACCGCCGACGATCGCGTCCGCCACGGAAGCTTCCTTGGCCTGCGCCACGACAAGGAGGCGAAGACTGTGACGCCGGAAAAGCCCATCCCCGTGCCGGAGCCGGAGCAGCAGGTCGCGATCAGCAACCGCGATCGCGTGATCTTCGACAGCGGACAGACCAAAGGCGACCTCGCCGATTATTATGCCGCGGTCGCCCCGTTGATGCTGACGCACATGGCCAATCGCCCCGTCAGCCTCGTCCGCTGCCCACAAGGGCGCGGCAAGAAATGCTTCTTCCAGAAGCACGACAGCGGCGCCTTCGGCAAGGATGTCCATCATGTCCCCATCCGCGAGAAGGACGGCGGGATTGAGAATTATCTTTACGTCGAGGATGGCGCCGGCATCCTCTCCTGCGTGCAGATGGGCACGATCGAGTTCCATGGCTGGGGCTCACGGGTGGATGACGTGGAAGCGCCTGATAGAATGATATTCGACCTCGATCCCGACGAGGGGTTGAACTTCGGCGATGTGAAGCGGGCGGCCGCAGATTTGCGCGACCGTCTTTCCGATCTCGGCCTCACCAGCTTCGCCATGCTTTCCGGCGGCAAGGGCATTCATGTCGTCGTGCCGTTGATGCCGAGGCACGACTGGGACGCTCACAAGGATTTCGCCCGGCGGTTCGCCGAGGCTCTGAGCATGGCCGAGCCCGAACGCTTCATCGCCACGATGTCCAAGGCCAAGCGCAAGGGAAAGATCTTCATCGACTGGCTGCGCAATCAGCGCGGCAGCACGGCGGTGATGCCCTATTCCGTCCGCGCGCGTCCCGGCGCGCCCGTCGCTGCGCCGATCGCATGGGATGAGCTTGCGGACATCAAGAGCGCCAAGCGCTGGAGCGTGGACGACGCGGCGGAGCTGGCGCGCCGCGCCGCGAGCAAGTCCCTGAAAGGCTGGGGCTTCGCCGGCCAGATGCTGCCATCGCTGTGACGAAGCGCGCATCGCTTGACGCCGCAGCGCCGCTGCCGTGAGATGCAGCGCACAGCGGGAGAGCGGCATGGGCAGGAACATCGTGGTGACGGGCGCGGGCACAGGACTGGGCCGTGCGATAGCGCGGCGGCTGGCGCGAGAGGGACACAGGCTGGCCCTGCTGGGCCGGCGAATTGCCAGGGTGCAGGCGGTGGCGGACGAGATCGGGAACGGCGCAATCGCCATCTCCTGCGACATCACCGACGATGAATCGATCGAGGAAGCATTCCTGGAAGTGGGGAAATGGTCGCCGCGCCTCGATGTCCTGATCAACAACGCCGCCGTGGTCGAGCCTCATCTGGTCGGCGAAAGCACGAACGCGCAGCTCGAAGCGATGATCGACACCAACCTCACCGGGCCGATCCGCTGCGTACGGGCGGCGCTGCCGCTGATGGAACGCGGCGGCCAGATCCTCAATATCGGGAGCAAGTCCGCCGTCGATCGGGCGGCGATGCTACCGTTCTACCAGACGGCCAAGGCCGGCCTCGAAAAGTTCAACAAGGTATTGCGGCAGGAAGTGTCCGACCAGGGCATTCGCGCGACGCTGGTGCGCGCCGGGGGCATGGTCGGCGACGACATGGAATTCAGCGTTCCGCCCGAACTGATGGCCCGCTTCACGGAGGAACGCCGCAAGCTCGGCCTGACCGGCAAGGGCACCGTCAGTCAATATGAATCGGTGGCGGAAATCTTCCCCTGGCTGCTGAACCTGCCCGTGGACGTGGACTTGCCCGAAGTGGCTCTGAACGCACGGGAACCGTGAAGCCGGAGCCGGCTTTCGTCAGTTCTTGTGCACCAGCGACGGCGCGCCGCGACCTTCCAACCAGTTCGCCAGGTTGCGATGAAGGTTGATGACCTTCTGCTCCTGGTGCGGATTGGGCAGCGGACCGCGAAACCCGCTCGATCTCATGCCCTTGTGGACGAACTCCATATTGGAGAAGTCCTGCTCCAGAACCGAACCCCAGTTCTCGGCGTTCGGCTCGGCATAGACCCATTCGGTCTCCGGCTCTTCGCCTTCAGGGAAGCGTTCGAGGGCATAGCTTTCGAACACGCACTTGTTGGGATCGTCGCCATAAGGGCGGACCCGGTAACATAGCGCGAAGGTAACGCCGTGGAGGATGTTCTGGTTCGGCCAGAGCCCCCAGGCGAGCCCCGCTTCGTTCATGACCTCGGGCGGAACTTCCGGCCAGATCACGCCGCGCGCGGCGTCGTCCGCCTTGGCGGACTTCAGCCAGTGGGCGATGCATTCCTGTGGGGTCGCCGTTTCGGGCAGCTCATCGACGAGACGGCTCGCGGCCTTGACCAGCGTGTCGGTGGAGGCCGCGTAGTTGATCGTCGTGTAGTTCTCGCGGATCAGCTCATAAGTCGAGACGCGCGGATCGTCGCCACGGCCGGCGCGCGTCGTTCCCGAGCTTTCGCTCATCTTGAACTTGTCGTCGCGGGTGTCGTAGCCGCTGACCGAATGCAGGCCGTACTGCTTCGAAAAGGCGTAGTAGTCGCCATAGGCAAGAAGCTGGGTATGAGTGCCGGCAACGTGATAGGGCTCCAGGAACGCCTCGATCGCGACTTTCCAGTTGCACGGATAGATGGCCCACTGGCGCCACTTGTAGCGCATCTTGTCGAGCTCGAAATGGTTCAGCAGCTCGCCGGCGCGGCCCATCCATTCCTTCAGCGACATGCTGTCGGGATCCATGTTGATGTAGATGTAGCCGCCCCAGGTATCGACCTTCACTTCCGAAAGGCAGGTCATCTCGGGGGTCAGGCCACCCTCGCCCCAATCCTGCTGGTCGAGAATATAGGTATTGTTGCCGTCTAGATCGAAGGTCCAGCCGTGGAAGCCGCACAGGAAGCTCCTGCGGTTGTTACCGCGCATCGAATGCACTTTGCCCGGCAGCATGTCCGGCACCGAGATGAGCTGGCGGCCGCGATGCGGGCAGACATTGTGGAAGGCCTTGAGCGAACCATCGTCCTTGCGGAGCACGATGATCGATTCATCGGCCACGTCGTACGTCAGCCAGTCGCCGGGATTGGGCAGGTCGGTTTCACGCTCCACCATCTGCCAGATCTTCGGCCACAGAAGCTTCTTTTCGGCTTCCAGATACTCGCTCGAGAAGTAGGCTTCGGTCGGATAAGTGACCATCCGCTCGTTATCCATGGTCTCGGTGCTGATGTTGTCGACACCGATCTTGGACAGCTCGTTCACGATATTCTCCCACATTCCGGACAAGCGGGCCGCCTGCGGCACCGGCTTTGCCTACCATATGTTGCCCTTGGCAAGTCCTTGCAATGCTATCGCACATCATCCGGCATTGGAACCGGCTCCCCCCTTGCGGCCGCCCGAGGTCGCCGCCAGCGCCACTTTTCCGGAAAGCTGCCGCGCCATGTATTTCCTCCCATGGCGCCGCCCCATCTTCGAAAGCGTCTTCGGCGTCTTTGCTTGTCGATCATGCCGAAGGTGTCAATGGCTTTGCTGAACACCTGTTAAATTTTATCGGGGGAGCGGACTGGCTCGGAACGCAGACGCGCGTCATTGCCCGCTGGCGAGGCCGGGTGTGCGCCTGGAGGTAGAGAGCAGCGAACGGGCAGTGCGGCCGGCGCTTGTGGTATGTGCCCGGCAGTACGGGCGTGGATGCGTGTGAGTTGTTATGCGAACGGCCGGCAGCATCACGCATG
>DASWWL010000193.1:0-14123 GCA_036400975.1 Novosphingobium sp.
CCATGCGTGATGCTGCCGGCCGTTCGCATAACAACTCACACGCATCCACGCCCGTACTGCCGGGCACATACCACAAGCGCCGGCCGCACTGCCCGTTCGCTACTCTCTACCTCCAGGCGCACACCCGGCCTCGCCAGCGGGGGATGATGCACACCTGCGTTCCGGGCCAGTGGGACGGCGCGTTTCGACCGATCAATCGATTGACGATATCGCGCTCCTCCCCGTGACAATCCGCCGTTGCGTGCCATAGTAGCGCCATGGCGGCTGAACTCTATTCCTCTACCCTCTCGGATGCGCTGGTGATCCTGGGAGCGGCAGGGATCGTCATCCCGGTCTTCGCCCGCTTCCGCATTACGCCGATCATCGGTTTCATCCTCGTCGGGCTGCTGGTGGGCCCTTATGGCCTAGGCAGCCTGGTGCGCGGCGCGCCATGGCTTGCGCACATAACCATCACCGATCCGCAGGGGCTGGAACCGTTCGCCGAGTTCGGCATCATCCTGCTGCTGTTTTCGATCGGGCTGGAGCTTTCGTTCAACCGCCTCTGGGCGATGCGCAAGCAGGTGTTCGGCGTCGGCTCGCTGGAACTGATCGGCATCGGCGCGATATTGACGCTGATCCTTTCGACCACCGGTCATTCGCTGACCGGAGCGCTGGGACTGGGCCTTGCGCTGGCCATGTCGTCGACCGCACTGGTGCTCAACATCGCCGACCAGCGGACCCCGGTAGGGAAAGCCGCGCTCGCGATGCTGCTGTTCGAGGACATCGCCCTCGTGCCGATCATTTTCCTGCTCGGCGCGCTTGCCCCCTTTACTGCGTCAGACGGTCTGGAAGGGCTCTTCCGCACGCTGTGGCTGGGCCTGCTGGTGATCCTGATGCTGCTGATCGCCGGCCGCTTCCTCCTACCGCGCCTTTTCGCGCAGGCGGCGCGCACCAAGAGCCCGGAGCTGTTCCTCGCCGCCAGCCTGCTGGTGGTGATCGTCGCGGCGCTGGCGACTTCGGCGGTCGGCCTGTCGCCCATCGTCGGCGCGCTCATCGCCGGGCTGCTGATCGCCGAGACCGAATATCACGGCGAAGTCGAAACGATCACCGCGCCGTTCAAGGGGCTGGCGCTCGGCATCTTCCTCATCACCATCGGCATGCGCATAGACTTGCGGATGGTTTGGCAGGATCTCGGCGAGATCCTGCTCGCCACCGCCGGGGTGCTCCTGCTCAAGGCAGTGGTCACCGGCCTGCTGCTGCGCCTGATGGGCGCGCGGCCGGGCACAGCGACCGAGACCGGCATCCTGATGGCGAGCCCGTCGGAAACCACGCTGATCGTGCTCACAGCAACGCTTTCCGCACAGCTTATCGCCCCGGAAACCGCGCAATTCTGGCAGATCGTCACTGCCCTGGGGCTTACCGTCACGCCGCTTCTCGCGCTTGTGGGACGCCGCCTCGGCCAGCGCGTCGATATCGCCATGGCTCACGAGCAGCGCGACGATCCGACCGAGCACCGCGCGATCATCGTCGGCTTCGGCCGTGTCGGCCGGCTGATCGCCGACATGCTGGCCACGCACAAGAAGCCCTATATCGCGATCGATTCCGACGCCGACCTGATCGCCTCTGGCATCCAGCAGGGCTACAGCGCCGTCTTCGGGGACGCGACGCGCGGCAACGCGCTGACCCGCCTCGGCGTGGATCACGCGACGGCGGTGATCCTCACCATGGACGAACCGATCATGGCGCAAAGGCTGGTGAAGAAGCTGCGCCAGCAATACCCGGAGCTGCCCGTCATCGCCCGCGCGCGCGACGCCAGCCACGCCGCCGAACTCTATCGCGCCGGCGCCAGCCATGCGGTGCCCGAAACGCTCGAGGCCTCGCTGCAGTTATCGGAAGCGGTACTCGTCGACCTCGGGGTCGCCATGGGCCCGGTCATCGCCTCGATCCACGAAAAGCGCGACGAACTGCGCGCGCAGATCATGGAAGAAGGCGAGCTTGAGGAAAAGCCCAGGCTCAAGTCCGCCTCGCTCGGGGAACGGCTGGCCTGACCAACGCAACCCTCGCCGCGACCGTGATCGCGACTGGAGCTAGGCTGCCAGCACCGCTTTCACAGCCGCGATCGCTTCAGCCCCTCTCGCACCGTCGGGACCACCGCCCTGCGCCATGTCGGGACGGCCGCCGCCGCCCTTCCCGCCAAGCGCCTCGACACCGGCGCGAACTAGATCGACCGCGCTGAAGCGCCCCGTCAGATCATCGGTCACGGCGGCGGCGATGCTGGCGCGGCCATCGTTGACCGCGACGATCGCCGCGACGCCAGAGCCCATGCGCTGCTTCGCCTGATCGAGCAGGCCGCGCAATTCCTTGGCGTCCAGCCCGTCGATGACCTGGCCCGAAAACTTCACGCCGCCCACGTCCTCGTCGGCAGACTCGGCTTTCGCGCCGCCGCCGCCAAGCGCCAGCGCCTTCTTCGCGTCGGCTAGTTCGCGCTCGAGTTTGCGGCGCTCGTCCAGCAGGGCTGCAACGCGGCTTTCGACTTCTTCCGGCGTCGTGCGCAGCAGGCCGGCGGCGCTTTTCAGCGCATCTTCGCGACCCACCAGCCAGCGGCGCGCGCCTTCGCCGGTCAGCGCCTCGATGCGGCGCACGCCGGAACTGACGGCGCTTTCGGAGACTATGCGAAACAAGCCGATGTCTCCGGTAGCGGAAACGTGCGTGCCGCCGCAAAGCTCGACCGAATAATTGTGCCCGGCGCCACCCCAGTTCGCGCGCCCCATCGACAGCACGCGCACTTCGTCGCCGTACTTTTCGCCGAACAGCGCCATCGCGCCAGCCTCGATCGCGTCCTCGGGCGTCATCAGCCGTGTGATGACCGCTTCGTTATGGCGGATCTCGGCATTCACTTCAGCCTCGATCGCGGCGATGTCTTCGCCCGAAAGCGCGGAGGGATGCGAGAAGTCGAAGCGCAGGCGCTCGGCGGCAACCAGCGAACCCTTCTGCGTGACATGCGCGCCCAGCCGGTTGCGCAACGCCGCATGGAGCAGGTGCGTCGCCGAATGGTTCGCGCGGATCGCGTCGCGGCGATCGGCATCGACATCGAGATGGACTGTGTCTCCCACGCTGATCGTGCCGCTCTCGACTTTCGCCTGATGCGCGTGCAGCCGGCCAAGCGGCTTGGCGGTATCCGCGACGATGAGCTTCAGGCCATCAACACCGGTAATCGTGCCGGTATCGCCGCTCTGACCGCCGCTCTCGCCGTAGAAAGGCGTCTGGTTGGTAAGGACGATGACCTCGTCGCCCGCCCCCGCGCTCGTGACTTCGGCGCCGTCCCGGACCAGCGCGACGACCTGGCCCTCGCCGCTCGTCGAAGTGTAGCCGGTGAATTCGGTCGCGCCCTCGCGCTCGGCGATGTCGAACCAGACCTCGCCCGCGGCCGCCTCGCCCGATCCCTTCCACGCAGCGCGCGCCGCCGCCTTCTGCTGCGCCATCGCAGCATCAAAGCCTTCGCGATCGACGCCGATCCCGCGCGCCCGCAAGGCGTCCTCGGTCAGGTCGTAGGGGAAGCCGTAAGTATCGTAGAGCTTGAACGCGGTGTCGCCGGGCAGGCTGTCGCCCTCACCCAATTCGACTGTCGCTTCGTCCAGCAGCTTGAGGCCGTTGGTCAGCGTCCGACGGAACTGCACTTCCTCGCGCTGCAGGGTTTCCTCGATCAGCGGCTGTGCGCGGCCGAGTTCGGGATAAGCCTGGCCCATCTCGGCGACGAGCGCAGGCACAAGCCGGTGCATCAGGGGCTCTCTGGCGCCCAGCAAGTGGGCGTGACGCATGGCGCGGCGCATGATGCGGCGCAGGACATAGCCGCGCCCTTCGTTCGAGGGCAGCACACCGTCGGCCAGCAGGAAGCTCGTCGAGCGCAAGTGATCGGCGATCACGCGGTGGCTGGCCGTATGCTCGCCCGCCGCCTTCACCCCGGTCAGCCCCTCGGAAGCCGCGATCAGCGCCTTGAAGGTATCGGTATCATAGTTGTCGTGCACGCCCTGAAGCACGGCGGAGATGCGCTCCAGCCCCATGCCCGTGTCGATCGAGGGGCGCGGCAGGGCCGTCCGGCTGCCGTCGGCATGCTGCTCGAACTGCATGAACACGAGATTCCAGATCTCGATGAAGCGATCCCCGTCCTCCTCGGGCGATCCCGGAGGGCCGCCCCAGATGTGGTCGCCATGATCATAGAAGATTTCCGAGCACGGACCGCAGGGGCCGGTATCGCCCATCGACCAGAAATTGTCCGAGGTCGGGATGCGGATGATCCGTTCTTCCGGCAGCCCCGCGATCTTCTTCCAGAGATCGAAGGCCTCGTCATCGGTGTGATAGACGGTGGCGGTCAACTTGTCCGCCGGCAGGCCCCATTCCTTCGTCAACAAGGTCCAGGCATGCGTAATCGCCTGTTCCTTGAAATAGTCGCCGAAGGAGAAATTCCCCAGCATTTCGAAGAAGGTATGATGCCGCGCGGTATACCCGACATTATCGAGGTCGTTGTGCTTGCCGCCCGCCCGCACGCACTTTTGCGAAGAGGCCGCGCGGGGCACGGCGCGCGTCTCGAGCCCGGTGAAGACGTTCTTGAACGGGACCATGCCCGCGTTGGTGAACATCAGGGTCGGATCGTTGTACGGCACGAGCGGCGCCGACGGCACAGCTTCGTGGCCGTTAGCCGCGAAATAATCGAGGAAGGACCGGCGGATTTCGTTGGTCGAGCTCATGAACGCGCCGATAGGGCACGCAAAGCGCGCGGACAAGCGGGAAGCAGCGATCTCAGTGATCTGGAAGGGTACGTTCCACCGGCGTGGCGGCGGCAGCCTCTGCCGTGGCCGTCTCGCGCGGGGTCACTACGCCCAGCGCGTTCGGCAGGCTGCGCAGGCGCAAGGGCAGGCGCAGGTCGGTCAGTTCGCCGTCGAGCGCGCCTTCGATCCAGCCCTCGCCGTCGATGATCACTTCGCGCGCATCGGCGCAGGCATCGAAATCGCGCTCAGGATTCGCCAACCCCAGCAAGGCGCGCACGGCGAAACCGGCGAGCTGATGCGGCTTGCGCGCCGACACGGCATAGACCGAAAGTCGTCCGTCGGTCAGACTCTCCCGCTCGCCGACATGGCCGGGATCCATCGAATAACGGTTGTTGCCGATGAACAGCAGCGGACTTTCCAGCATCCGCCGACTCCCGTCGATTCGCAGCGGGAAGAGCTGCGCGCGCATGTTGCGCAGGACATGCAAGGTGGCAGGAATCGTCGAGAGCCACTTCGGCCCGCTCCGCGCGTCGCGCTGGCGCACAAAACGGGTGTAGATGCCGAAGGATGCGTTGTTCACGAAGACGCGCTCCCCGGCCGCGCCGACATCCACCCGCCGCCGCTGGCCATTGACCGCGAGACTCGCGGCGCCGGGAAGGTCCAGCGGCACGCCGAGTTGGCGCGCCAGGTGGTTGCGCGTGCCCAGCGGCAGGATCGCCATCGCCGCCGGAGCGCGGGCGAGCACCGATGCCGCGGCCGAAATCGTACCGTCTCCACCACCGATCACGACGACCGGCGCATGCGCCCAATCCCGCACGGCGTCCGCCATCTCGCCGCCATCCAGCACGTGAAGCTCTATCCGCTGCCCTGCTCGCGCGAAGGCTGCCTCCACCTGCTCGTCCAGGGAATCGCCCATCGCGGCGGCCGTTCCGCCGCTTCGATTGATCAGCACGGGAAGGGTGCGCGCCATGCCTTCTGCCTAATACGCCACGCTTCGCATCTGTCCG
The DNA here is from genome assembly GCA_036400975.1 of Novosphingobium sp. Taxonomy (GTDB): domain Bacteria; phylum Pseudomonadota; class Alphaproteobacteria; order Sphingomonadales; family Sphingomonadaceae; genus Novosphingobium. The sequence continues at coordinate 5,753 of DASWWL010000193.1, forward strand.
CCGGCGTTGAGCAGAAGGTAGGACGCGATCGGCTGCGGAACAAGGGACGAGGCTGCCAAGTTTATCCTTGCGAATCATCCGGGAGGGGCAGACGCTGCCTTTTCCGTCTTGCGCGTCGAGCGCAATTCCATCGCGCCGGCGCGCCTTCACCTTGAGAGGAGGCGTCGATGGGCAGCATGATTTCCAAAGGCAACGCATCCGGCAGCAGGCCCACCCGTGCCGTCGCTCTGGTGGGGCCAGCCGGTACGGGAAAGACCAGCCTCGCCGAAGCCATGCTCTACGCCAGCGGCGCGATAAGCCGGCAGGGTAGCGTCGATGCCGGCACCAGCGTCGGCGACGCCAGTCCCGAAGCCCGCGCGCGCCACGGCTCGACCGAAATCAACCTCATGCACTTCGACTATATGGGCGATCACTACGCGGTGGTGGACATGCCCGGCGGGGTCGGCTTCGCCGCCGACGGTCTCAATGCCCTGCTGGCCGCCGACATCGCCGTGGTCGTGATAGATCCCGCGCCGGAGCGGGCCATCCTGGCCGAACCCATGCTGCGCCGTCTAGACGAATGGGGCGTGCCGCATGTCGTCTTCGTCAACAAGATAGAGAACGCCCGCCCCGAGGCCCTGCAGGAGCTTGTCGGGGAACTCCGCGAGATGAGCCGCGAACCGCTGGCGCTGCGCCAGATTCCGATGCGGGAGGGAGAGCACGTCGTCGGCTATGTCGATGTCGCGATGGAGCGGGCCTACCGCTATCATCCTGGCGGCCCTTCGGAACTTCTTGAGGGAATTCCCGAAGACCTGACCGTGCACGAAAAGGCGGAACGCGGGCGATTGCTGGAAACCCTGGCGGATTTCGACGACGAACTGCTCGAAGTGCTGCTGATGGACGAAACGCCGGATCCATATCACGTAATGCGCGATCTGGCCGAGGACACCGCCGACAACCGGATCGTGCCTGTCGTGCTCGGCTCGGCGCTGATCGGCGGAGGCGTGCGGCGCCTGTTGAAGCTGCTGCGTCACGAAGCGCCCATGCCCGATGCGGCGGCGCAGCGACTGGGGGTCGATGGCGGCGGGATGCATGTGTTCAAGATCGCCAACGGCGGCGCCATGGGCCGCCTCGCGCTGGGCCGAATGCTTGGCGCATCGCTTAGCGAAGGCGATGAACTGGTCGTCGGCAAGGAACCGGCCCGCGCAGGCTCGATTTTCGCGCTGCAGGGCGACAAGACTTCAAAACAGCAGGCGGCCGCGCTGGGCGATGTCGTCGCCGTGGCCAAGGTTGACGGCGCGCGCAACGGTTCGCTGCTCGCGCGCAAGGGTGCGGCGCTGCGACAAGGGCGAGAGGTCGACTATCCGGCGCGCAACGCCGCGCTCGCCATCGCGACGCGCGACCGCAAGGACGACGTCAAGCTGTCCACCGCCCTCCATCGGCTTTGCGAGGAAGACCCCGCGCTCGAATGGAAGCAGGACAAGGCCAGCCGCGAAACGATCCTGCGCGGGGTGAACGACGAGCATCTGCAGGTCGTGCTCGGGCGACTGCAGCGCCGCTACGGCGTGGCGGTGGAAGCTCATGCACCGCGCATCGCCTATCGTGAATCGATTCACAAACCCGCCACCCAACGCGGACGGCACAAGAAACAGTCAGGCGGTCACGGCCAATACGGCGACGTGACGATCGAAATCCGTCCCCTGGCGCGTGGCGAGGGCTTCCTCTTCGAAGACCGTATTTCGGGCGGGGTCGTGCCCAAGCAATGGATACCGGCGGTAGAGATGGGAGTACGCGATGCGATGGAGAAAGGCCCGCTGGGCTTTCCCGTGGTCGATGTCGCGGTGACGCTGATGGACGGATCGTACCATTCGGTCGACTCCTCCGAACTGGCGTTCCGCATCGCCGGACGCATGGCGATGTTCGAGGCGCTGGCATCGGCCGCGCCCTATCTGCTGGAACCGATCTGCCGTGTGACGGTGGATGCACCGGCGGGCACCGGCTCACGCGCGGGTTCCGCACTATCGAGCCGGCGCGGACAAATCCTAGGCCTTGCCCCTCATCCGGACTGGAACCGCTGGGAGCGGGTGGAGGCATTGCTGCCGGAAGCAGGCCTGCACGGGCTTGATGCCGAACTGCGATCGATGAGCCAGGGCCTCGCCAGCTTCACCGCCGAGTTCGATCATCTGGCCGAGCTTGGCGGCAGGCACGCTGAAGAAGTGATCAAGGCGCGCAACAGCATGGCTGCCTAGGAGACGGGATCGACAGCCGCTCCGACGGCCTGCAAATGGCGGCTTTCGCCGGGTCATCATCTCGATGTCGATCCGCTCCGAAAGGGCGCTCACTATCGCCTGTTCCAGGCATCCATGCCATGATCTCGAAAAACCAGCAAAAACGCCGCGCGGTCGGCGAATGGCGGAGGAGCGATATGGACGAAGCAGGCGAAGCGGCACGGACATTGCTGGAGAAGAGGGATCTTCCGCTATACGCCGTACGCCTTGATGCGTTCCGGGGACGAAGCCTTGAGGAAAGCATCGCGCTGCTTGCAGATCGCGAGGAAATACGGGATCTGATCGCAACATATGCCCTGCGGGCGGCGCGGGGCGTGCCGATGGCGGACCTCTTCACCGATGACGGCGCGTTCATCACGCATGTTCCCGGCGAAACGGCCAGGGAAGTCCGCGGCCGGGAAGCGCTCGACCGATATTACCGGGAACTGGCGACCGCCCCAAGCCACCCGATGCCGATGATCCACAATCACCTGATTTCGGTAGATGGCGACCAGGCGAGAGGAATCTGCTCGGTCGAGCTTCGCACCACGGTCGGCGCCACCAGCATGATCGGCTCCGGCTATTATGACGACAGTTTTCGGCGCGAAGGCGGCAGATGGAAATTCGTGGAGCGCGATGTCCGCTTCCATCACCTTGTCCCGCTGGAAGAAGGCTGGTCGAAACCCGCCCCATGCGATGCTACGCCACCCTGATCTCCGCCACGGCCGCAAGCGCGACGCGATCCCGACCGCCGCGCTTCGCTTCGTAGAGCGCGCAATCGGCAGCCGCGAGCCAGGCTTCGGCAGTCATGCGATCGGGCGCTATCGCAGCGACGCCGAAGCTGGCGGTGAAACGCAACGGCGGCTCATGCTTCACTTCGAGGCCGCGCACCGCCGAACAGAAACGGTTCGCCACATGGATCGCCTCCGCTTCGGTTGTCTCGGCCAGGAGGAGGCCGAATTCCTCCCCGCCAAGACGGCCAAGGGCATCCGCGGGACGACGGCCCGCTTCGCACAGCCGCGCCATGGCCTGGATCGCCTTGTCGCCGGCGGGGTGACCATAAGTGTCGTTGACTGCCTTGAAGTGGTCGATGTCTATCATCACGAGCGCGGCAGGGCGCTGGCGGCGCGCGAAGAGCGCGATGCGTTTATCGACTTCGGCGATGAAGGCCCGCCGCGTCAAGGTGCCGGTCAGCGAATCCCGTTCGGCGATCGTGCGCAATTCGAGCTGCTCGACGACAAGCGCCGCGAGGCCTTTCAACGCCTCGATCTGGGCGGGAGCGAATTCGCGCGGCCGCGTGTCGATCGCACAGAGCGAGCCGATGTTGTACCCCTCGGGCGTGCGCAGCGGCACGCCGGCATAGCTGGCGATGAAAAGATCGCCGGTGACAAGCGGATTGTCCCGGAAGCGCGAGTCCCGCTGCGCATCGGGAACGATCATCGGATCCATCCCCCGGATGGTGTGGTGACAGAATGCCTGTTCACGCGGCGTTTCGGAGGCCTCGATCCCAGGGTGCGACTTGAACCACTGGCGGTCGGAATCGATCAGCGAAACCGCCGACATCGGCACATCCAGCACCGTGCGGACCAACTGGGTGATGGTGTCGAAGGCGCCTTCCGCCGGACTGTCCAGAATATCGTAACGATCGAGCGCGGCCAGTCGCGCCGGTTCGTCGTTCAGCTTGTCTCTGCCCATGCTCGTCATCTGCCGCAGATCGCGTGACTCTTTACTCGGGAAACATGTCAGCCAGGAAGCCGGCACTTCCGGTAAAGGATAATGAAACGGGCACGTTAATAATGATTATAGATCGGCGTCGGTAAAGCGGCCGTTTCCCGCAATGTCCACACCGTGAAAATGCGAAAGACCGGCGCGGCGGCTTGGCTTCCGCGCCGGTCCTGTTTCGCGAGCGCTGCGGCAGCGGCGCTCCTTGAAGGGTCAGATGTCCTCGTCCGCGTCCGGACCTGCCATCATTTCCTCCGCCAGACCGTCGGTGCGGCCGCGGATCGCGGCTTCCAGACGGCTACAAACTTCAGGGTTATCCTTGAGATACTGCTTCGAATTTTCGCGACCCTGGCCGATGCGGATCGAGTCGTAGCTGAACCACGCGCCCGACTTCTCGACGATGCCGGCCTTGACGCCGAGATCGAGTATCTCACCGATCTTCGAAATGCCCTCGCCATACATGATGTCGAATTCGACCTGCTTGAATGGCGGTGCGACCTTGTTCTTGACCACCTTGACGCGTGTCGCGTTGCCGACGATTTCGTCACGGTCCTTAATCTGGCCGGTCCGGCGGATGTCGAGGCGGACCGAAGCGTAGAACTTCAAAGCATTGCCGCCGGTCGTCGTCTCGGGATTGCCGTACATTACGCCGATCTTCATGCGCAGCTGATTGATGAAGATCACCATGCAGCGCGACCGGCTGATCGAGCCGGTCAGCTTGCGCAAGGATTGCGACATCAGGCGCGCCTGCAAGCCGACGTGACTGTCGCCCATCTCGCCCTCGATCTCGGCGCGGGGGACCAGCGCGGCGACCGAATCCACCACCAGCACGTCGATCGCGTTCGAACGCACCAGCGTATCGACGATCTCCAGCGCCTGCTCGCCGGTATCGGGCTGCGACACGAACAGTTCGTCGATATCGACGCCCAGCTTCTTCGCATAGACCGGATCGAGCGCATGTTCGGCATCGACGAAAGCGGCGGTGCCGCCGGTCTTCTGCGCTTCAGCGATGCAATGCAACGCCAGCGTCGTCTTGCCCGAGCTTTCCGGGCCGTAGATCTCGATCACGCGGCCGCGCGGCAGCCCGCCTACGCCAAGCGCGATATCGAGCCCCAGCGAGCCGGTGGAAATCGCCTCCACCTGCATCGTCTCCTTCGAGCCCAGCTTCATCGCCGAACCCTTGCCGAACGCGCGGTCGATCTGAGCCAGCGCCGCCTCGAGCGCTTTCTGACGGTCCATGTCCTTGTCTTTGCCTTCCTGAATCAGCTTGAGCTGTGCAGCCATTTGTTCGTCCCCTTGCGTAGTGAACCGACCGGGAAGGTCAACCGACGCTTGGTGTATTCCATTTGTTCCAATGGAACAAGGGAGGAACGAAAAAATTTTCGCGGGGGAGTTAACGACCCCGCAGGGCCCCCAATACCCTTCCGACCTTTTCGGAAATCTGCTGCACCGTAAAGGGCTTGGGAATGAAATGGACGTTCTCGATATCGATCTGCTTGCGGAGTTGTTCCTCAGCGTAGCCGGACATGAACAGCACGGGGAGATCCGGCGCGATCCGGCGGATTTCGCGGCACATCGCCGGGCCATCCATGCTGGGCATGACAACGTCGCTCACCACGATGTCGAACTGCCCGCCCCCACGCACGAGGTCGAGCCCTTCCTCGCCATCGCGGGCGCTCGTCACCTGATAGCCCTGGCGCAGCAAAGCGCGTTCGGCGACCATGCGGACGGTATCCTCGTCCTCCACCAGCAGGATATGGCCACCGCCCGCCCATGCGCTCGGCTCTTCCGCCGCCGCGACGGCGATGGCCGCCGTCGCGCCATGGTGTACGGGCAGGTAGACGGTGAAGCGCGTCCCCTTCCCAACTTCGCTCTCGGCGAAGATGAACCCGCCCGACTGCTTGACAATGCCGTAGACGGTCGAAAGCCCCAGCCCCGTGCCCTTGCCTTGCTCCTTGGTGGTGAAGAACGGTTCCCAGATCTTGCCGAGATGCTCGGGCGGAATGCCGCCACCGGTATCCTCGACCAGAAGCGCGGTATAATCCGCGATCGGCAGAATATCGCTGCGCATCGCGCGCACGTCGGCGGCGGTGACGCCCTGCGTGCGCAAGGTCAGCCTGCCGCCGCCACTCTTCGCCAGGATCGCGTCGCGCGCATTGACCACGAGATTCACGATCACCTGCTCAAGCTGGGAAGGATCGGCGCGCACCGGGCCGAGATCGCGGTCGTGCGTGATAGAGAACTTGATCTTCTCGCCGATCAGCCGCCGCAGCATCTGCGATACGTCGGACACGACATCGGGCAACTGCAACACTTCGGGCCGCAGCGTCTGCTGGCGCGAGAAAGCGAGGAGCTGGCGGGTCAGCGAAGCGGCGCGGTTCGAATTCGCGCGGATTTGCTGGATGTCGTCATAGTCGGAATCGCCTGGCGTATGGCGCATCAGCATGAGGTCGCAAGTGCCCAGGATCGCGGTGAGCACATTGTTGAAATCGTGTGCGACGCCGCCCGCAAGCTGTCCCACGGCCTGCATCTTCGTCGCCTGCGCGACCTGGCGCTTGAGCCGAGTTTCTTCGGTCGTATCGGTAAGACCGAGCAGCACCGCCGCCTCGCCCAGTCCGCGCACGCCGGCCAGGCTCAGCGAAACGGGTTCGTCGGGCTGGCCGGTCAGACGGATGGCGATGTCGCCCGATGAGGCCGAGCCCTGGCCGAAACGGCGGATCGCATCGGAAAGCGCGCCCTTGTCCTCGCGTACAACGAGATCGGTGGGGTAAGTCGGCAGGCCCTCTCCTTCGATCATCGCGGCACGCAGGAAAGCGGCATTCGCGAACAGCAGACGCCCGTCCCGATCGGCCATGGCCAGCCCCAGTGGGAGCTGGCCAAGCAGCGCCTCCAGATGCGGCACGGCGGCCGAGCTTTCGGCCGGACCATTGCCGATGCCGGCGCCCGCTTCGACCAGCAGCATCAGCGACGGCGTCGTATCGGGATCGGCCACGCCGGGAATATCGGGATCGGCAACCGGCAGGTAATAAAGCGTCAGCGGAACGCCACGCCGCCCGTCGCGCGCCCAACTGATGCGGTCGCCTTCCTCCTGCTGGAGCAGCGGCACGAATGCCTGTCCGGTCATCGCCGTCAGCGCATCCCCCGTCGCCCGCAGCGCGAAGCCCGCGCTGGCGGCGCGGATCATGCCGTCGGGATCGACGATGGCCGACACGATGCCCGCCTGATCGAGTGCGCGTCCCAGCTTGCCGTCGAGATGCTGGACAAGCTCCGCCACCGGATCCGCCGCGAGAATGGGAAAGAAGCGCCAGATGAGGAAATCGTCGCCGCGCCCGGTGCGCTCGGCCTCCGCGCGCCAGCGTTGGCCGATCCGCTCCGCATCGGCGACTTCGAGCAGGTCGGCCCGCCCCTTGCCGTCACGCCAACCGGCACGGCTCGCGCGGGCCAGCCGCTCAAGCGAAGCCTCGTCCACCGGCAGGCGCGGCGGAGCGAAGGAGGCGCCGAACCATTCCTCGAACCGCGCATTCGCACAGACCAGCCTGCCAGCCCGGTCGGTAACGGCGACGGCGGCATCGGGCCGATCAATCGCGGTGACGGTGACCGACCAGTCAGGCAGGGCGAAATCGACCTCCACGGGCGGCGCCTTGCGCAATACGGCCGCACGCAGCACCGCGCCCAGCGCCATGACCGCTCCGGAGAAAACGGCGACAACCAGCGGCTGGCGAGTAATCAGCCAGAGCAACAGCGCGCTCACCGCCAGCGCACCCGCTACCACCAGCCAGTCGGTGGCACCGCGCGCCGGCGCTTCCTCCTTCATTCGCGCGGCATCCCGAGCGAGGCCTGCTGGCTGCGGCGCTTGTGCCCGATCCACCAGCGCCAGCCGAACGACGCGATCAGATAACCGATGGCGGCGGCCCCCACCGAGATGATGAACAGGCCGATCAACAGCGCCGGCGCCGCGTCGGACAAAAGCCAGTACGCCCATTCGCGCAATCCGGCACCGCGCTCGTACAATCCGTAGAACGTGGAAAGATCGGCATGGAAACCCAGCTTGTTGCCGATGAAGATCGAGGCGGCGAGGATCAGAGGCGTCGTTGCCGGATTCGACAGGAAAGTCATGGCGGCGGCAATCGGGATGTTGCCGCGGCACGGCACGCACATCAGCGCGGCGCCAATGATCTGGATGCCGGGAATCAGGGCGAAGATGCCCACAAGCAGGCCTACCGCCACGCCGCGCGGCACCGAACGGCGGGTGAAACGCCACAATTCCTGGCGACGCGCGAAAGGCGCCACGAAACGGTTGGATTCCAGCTCCTCGCGCTTGGGCATGGTGCGGTGCAGCCAGGTGGCGAACTTGCTTTGCGTCATGTCATCCGCTGCTTTGCGCCCGCTCGCCTTTCCAGTTC
>DASWWL010000194.1:0-17395 GCA_036400975.1 Novosphingobium sp.
CCGTCCGGTGCAAGCAGCCGCGCTGCAACTAGGAGGCGCGTGAGGTCATCGTGCGCGGCGATGAGAGGTTCGGGCAACAATCCTTCCGCGACCAGCGCGCGCACCGCTTCGCCAAGGTGCGGGGTCAGCCCCCGGCCCTCGCGCAATTGCAGATAATGGACAAGGAACTCGAGATCGACGAGGCCGCCACGGGCGAGCTTGGCGTCAAGGGGGCCTTTCGCCTGTTTGTGCTCCGCCATGCGGTTGCGCATCTCGATGACGTCGCTCCGCAGCTTGCCGGCATCGCGCGGCACGGTGAGCACGGATGCGATGATTCCGTCCAGTTCGGCGCGGCCGGCGGCCGAACCGAACACAGCGCGCGCGCGGGTCAACGCCATATGCTCCCAGGTCCATGCCTGTTCGCGCTGGTAGCGTTCGAAGCTGTCGAAACTGACTGCGAGAGGGCCTTGCGCGCCGGATGGCCGCAGCCGCGTGTCCACCTCGTAAAGCGCGCCTTCGGCGGTAGGTACGCTGAGCGCAGCAGTTATCCGCTGGCCAAGACGGTTGTAGTATAGCGAAGCGCCGAGCGGCCGACGGCCATCGGATTCTACTCCTGGCTCTCCTGTGAAGAGATAGACGAGATCGAGATCGGAGGCATGCGTCAGCGCGCCGCCGCCCATGCGGCCGAGGCCGAGGATTACCGGTTCACTGCCGGGAATGACGCCATGGCTTCGCGCGAATTCTGCCATGGTCGCTTCGGTCAGAACGGCGATCGCCGCTTCGGCGACGCGCGACAGCGCCGCCGATATGTCGAGCGGATCGGTCGCGCCTTCGATCAATTGCACTCCAAGGACGAAGCGCTGTTCGCTGACGCGGCGGCGCACGCGATCGAGCACGCGTTCGTAATCGTCGTCGCTTTCGCCGTCGCCAAAATCCCCGATCAGCGTCGCGACGTCGCCGGGGAGGGCGAAGGCGCTCGAATCGATCAGTGGATCGAGCAAGTCCGCGCGGCGGGCGAGCGCATCTGCCAGCGGCGGCGCCAGCGCCAGCACGCGGGCGAGCAGTTGCAGCAGCGCTGGCCGCGCTTCGAGCAGGCGGAACAGATTGATGGCGGTCGGCAGGTTGGCGAGCAGTTGCTCCCAGCGCAGGAAAGCGCGTTCCGGTTCGGGCGCGGCGGCCAAGGCGGCGAGCAGTGCCGGCTGGATGGCGTCGAATGCGGCGCGCGCGGCGTCGCTGCGCAAGGCCCGCATCTTGCCGGATCGCCAGCCTTCGATCCGTTCCGCCAGTTCGCTGGGATCGGCGAAGCCCATGCTGGCCAGTTCGGATTTCACCGCTTCACTGCTGGTCGGCAGCGGTTTCGCCGTGGGGTGGCCGCTGGCGGCGACCAGCGTGTCGTACCGCCCGCCAACCGTTTCGCTGATCGCCGAGAGTTCCGCCACCAGCGCCGCGCCGTCGGGAAGGCCATCGAGCCGGGCAACGGCGTCGAGGGCGGTCGGATCGGCTGGAAGGCTGTGCGTCTGCTGATCCGCGACCATTTGCAGGCGATGCTCGACCGTACGCAGCCTGTCATAGCTGTCGCCGAGGACTTGCGCATCCTCGGCATCGATAATTCCTGCCGCGGCCAGCGCATCGAGCGTGGCGCGCGTTCCTCGCAGGCGCAGGGATGGATTGCGGCCGCCATGGATGAGCTGATGGGTCTGGGCGTAGAATTCGATTTCACGAATGCCGCCCCGCCCTTTCTTGAGATTGAAGGCAGGGCCGACGATTTGCGCGCCCTTGTCATTCGAGCGGATCTGTTGGGTGAGCCGGCCGATTTCGCTGATGGCGCCGAAATCCAGGCTCTTGCGCCAGATGAACGGGCGGATTGCCGCAAGGAAATTTTCGCCTGCCGCAATATCGCCCGCGCAGGCGCGGGCGCGGATGAAGGCGGCGCGCTCCCACGCGAGCGCCGAGGATTCATAGTGGGTAAGCGCCGCCTCGACCGGAATGGCCAATGGGCTCACCTCGGAGGCGGGACGGAGCCGCAGATCGACACGGAAGACATAGCCTTCGTCGGTTATCCGGGACATCGTTTCCACCAGCGCGCGGGCGACGCGCTGTGCCGCTTCGCCGGGTTCTTCGCGCGCGCGGCGGGGCAGCAGCATCGGGTCGTAGAGCAGAATTGGATCGATGTCCGAACTGTAGTTGAGTTCGTTCGCGCCATGCTTGCCGAGCGCGAGGGCGAGGAAACCCGCGGGTTCCGCTTCGGGTGCCCGGCGGCGAATGGCGTCGGCGATCGCGGCGTCGAGCGCGCGGTCGGCGAAGGCGGACAATTCTCCCGTCACGCGCGTCAGCGGGAAAGCGCCGGCAAGATCGCCGATGGCCAGCGCCAGCGCCAGCGCCAGCCTTTCGCGGCGCAGCGCGATGCCGACGTCGTCGATGCCTTCCCCGGCCTTTCGCGCCCAGTTCAGCGCCCCTTCGCCATCGCCGGCGGCGAGCAGCGAAACGAGATCGGGCAGGCGGTCCATCGCCCGCGAAAGGAAGGGAGCCAATTCTTCCGCGCGTGCAAGCGCTCCGGTCCAGTCGGCGGCAGTCATGCTCTTGGCATGGCGACTGGAAGCGCTTCCCGCAAGCGCCTTGGGCGGCTAGAGGCGCGGGCATGCACTGGCGACTTCCTCCCGAGTGGCATCCGCAGGACTGGCTGTGGATCGGCTTCCCCCATGATGCCGGGGAATGGCCCGGCTTCCTTGCCGAAGCGCAAGCGCAGATCGCCGCCTTCGCCAGCGCGGTCGCCGACAGCGGGCAGGAAGTCCGCCTGCTGGTGCGGGACGAGGTGAACGAGGCTCGCGCCCGTGCGCTCGTCAGCGGTGCGGTGAAGCTGGAGCGGCGGCGCTATGGCGACGTCTGGCTGCGCGATACCGGACCGCTGGTGGTGGCCGACGCAAGCGCGCGCGCGGCGCGGCGCTTCGGCTTCAACGGCTGGGGCGGCAAGTACCTGATGGATGGCGATCAGGAAATCGGCGCGGAACTGGCGCGGGATGCCGGGCTCGATGTGCTGACGTCCGACTGGATACTGGAAGGCGGGGCGCTCGACGGCGACGGCGCAGGGATCGTGGCGACGACCGAGCAATGCCTGCTCAACCCGAACCGCAATCCGGCCTTGTCGCGTGACGGGATCGAGGCGCGGTTGATCGCGGACCTCGGCTTCGAACGTGTGCTGTGGCTTGGTGATGGACTGATCAACGACCACACCGACGGCCATGTCGATAATCTGGCGCGTTTCGTAGCGCCTGGCGTGCTGGCGATCCCCCGCGCGACCGGCGCCGACGATCCCAACGCTGCGATCTATGCCGATGCCAGGCGCCGGGCCGAGGCCTTCGGGGTCACGGTGCGCGAAGTGCCGTCGCCGGGCCGTGTCGAGCGGGAGGGGCGGATCGAACCGGCCAGCTACATGAATTTCGCCATCACCTCTAAGCTCGTGGTCGTGCCCACTTTCGGCACGCCGCATGATGTCGATGGCGTCGCGGCGGTGGCGGCGCTGTTCCCCGATCGCGCCACCCTGGGCCTTCGGGCCGATGCGGTGCTGGCGGGTGGCGGCGGCTTCCATTGCGCCAGCCAGCAGATGCCGGCGATTTAACCTTTCGCTAACCGGCCGGGCGCATGATCCCGGCATGGCAAGAACGACCGCCCTTGGCCGTATCCGAGAGTCGCAGGCGCGGCTGGAACTGCTGCGCGGGTTGATAGTCTGCGGCTGTGCGCTGGCGCTGATTGCCGCGGGCCGTCCGCTTCCCTTCCTGTTCTGATACTTCCCGGAGCGTTCAGGCGCGCGCTTCGGATACGCCGGCGCTGTTATGGCGCAGCGCCTTCAGCACCGTGTCGACGATCTGCGGCGCGTTGAGGCCTGCCTCGTCGTACTGCTTTTCGGGTGAATCATGATCCTGGAACACGTCGGGCAGGCGCATGGTGCGGATCTTGAGCCCGGTGTCTGTCAGGCCTTCGTCGCTCGCCATCGTCAGCACATGCGCGCCAAGGCCGCCGATCGCGCCTTCCTCGATCGTCACGACGACTTCGTGCGTGGCGATGAGCTTGCGGATCAGTTCCTCGTCGAGCGGTTTGGCGAACCGCAAGTCGGCGACCGTGGTCGAAAGGCCCCTGGCCTCCAGCTGTTCCGCCGCCTTCAGCGATTCCGCAAGCCGGGTGCCGAGCGAGAGCAAGGCGATCTTGCTGCCCTGCCGAACGATGCGTCCCTTGCCGATTTCCAGCCGCTCGGGCGTTTCCGGCAGCGACACACCGACGCCGTTGCCGCGCGGGTAGCGGAACGCGATCGGTCCGGCGTCATGCAGCGCGGCCGTATGCGTCATGTGGACGAGTTCGGCTTCGTCGGCGGCGGCCATGACGACCATGTTCGGCAACGTGGCGAGATAGGTTACGTCGAAGCTGCCGGCATGCGTTGCGCCGTCGGCCCCCACGAGCCCGGCGCGGTCGATCGCGAAGCGCACCGGCAGGTTCTGGATCGCGACGTCATGCACGACCTGGTCGTAGGCGCGCTGCAGGAAAGTCGAATAGATCGCGCAGAACGGCCGCATGCCCTGCGCTGCAAGGCCGGCGGCGAAAGTCACGGCGTGCTGCTCGGCGATGCCGACGTCGAAGCTGCGCTCGGGAAAGGTCTGTCCGAACTTGTCGAGCCCGGTGCCCGAAGGCATCGCCGCCGTGATCGCGCAGATGCTGGAATCGCGTTGCGCCTCGACGATCAGCGCCTGCGCGAAGACATTGGTATAGCTAGGCGGTCCCGCCGCACCTTTCACCTGTTCGCCGGTGATGACGTCGAACTTCTGGACGCCGTGATACTTGTCGGCGCTGGCTTCGGCAGGGGCATAACCCTTGCCCTTCTGAGTCACGACGTGAATCAGGCACGGCCCATCGGCAGCATCGCGCACGTTCTCCAGAACGGGGACGAGTTGATCGAGATTGTGGCCGTCGATCGGGCCGACGTAGTATAGGCCCAGTTCTTCGAACAAAGTCCCGCCCATCGCCATGCCGCGTGCGAATTCGTCGGTCTTCTTGGCGGCGCGGTGCAGCGGTTCGGGCAGCTTGCGCGAGATGCGGCGGGCAAGGCCGCGCAGGCCCAGGAACTGGCGCGAGGAAACCAGCCGGGCGAGATAGGCGGAAAGCCCGCCCACCGGCGGCGCGATCGACATGTCGTTGTCGTTGAGGATCACGATCAGGCGGTTGCCCGCCTGCTTGGCGTTGTTCATCGCCTCGTAGGCCATGCCCGCGCTCATTGCGCCGTCGCCGATCACGGCGATCCCGCGTCCCGGCCGGTTCGCCAGCTTGTTGGCGACGGCAAAGCCCAGCGCGGCGGAAATCGAGGTGGAGCTGTGCGCCGTGCCGAAGGGATCGTATTCGCTTTCGCTGCGCTTGGTGAAGCCGGAGAGCCCGCCGCCCTGGCGCAGCGTGCGGATGCGGTCGCGGCGGCCGGTGAGGATCTTGTGCGGGTAGGCCTGATGGCCGACGTCCCAGACCAGCCGGTCGGTGGGCGTATCGAATACATAGTGGATCGCCACTGTCAGCTCGACGACGCCGAGCCCGGAGCCGAGGTGGCCACCCGTCTGGCCGACCGCCGAGATCATCTCGCTGCGCAATTCGTCCGCAAGCTGGCGCAAGTCGGCGGGCGCGAGGCGGCGCAAGTCGGCGGGCGTATCGACGGTATCTAGCAGTGGCGTGGCCGGATCGGCAGTCATTCAAGCCCCTTACACACTCGTATCTGTGGTGTCGATTGAGCGGGTAGGCAATATCGCGGACGACAGGGCGTCATGGGAAGTTGATGCCGGACGGGTCGTGAAAATTCCATCAATATATTGATAGAAAGTCATTTTATGTAATTCGGTGTGACTTTCGCGAAACTGCACGAACTTCACGAACTTCACGCGTGTGGCGCATGTGAGAATTTCTGCGTGAAGGTTTTGCATGATAAATTTCCATAACAAAATCAGATGCTTGTGAGAAATGTCGAGTTGACGGAACTTCGCAGGTCGAGGCGATGTAGGAAAGGGTGCAGTTCCTCTAAGCCTCTCGGGAGGCGAAGCGCTTTAGGATCTTCCCTTTCGCGCAACTGGCGATTGGCCGAGATAGCGCGCTTTGGGTCGGCACCTGGCGAAACGGCCTGTCGGGGGGCTTGAGCGTCAAGGGGGACGTTCTTGCCCATGGCGATCAACTCGGCAATGTCGCTGTCTGGCGCAAGGCTTCGCCAAGCGCGAGTGCTGCTGACATGGCAAGGTTCATTGAGCGCACCTGCGGCCGCATCGGGATACGCAGCCGTGCATCGCAGGTCTCGGCTATGGCGGCGGGCACGCCGGCGCTTTCCTTGCCGAAGAGCAGGACATCGTTCTGCCTGAAACCGAAATCGTACGCCGATTGGCTGCTCTTCGTCGTGAAGAGAACCAGCCTTCGCGAACCGATCGTCGTCCTGAACGCGTCGAAGCCAGCATGACGTGCAATGGCGACATGATCGATGTAGTCCATGGCGGCACGGCGCACTCTTCTGTCATCCCACTCGAAGCCCATAGGCTCGATAAGATCGACAGCCGCCCCCAAACAGGCGCTGAGGCGCAGAACGGCCCCGACGTTTCCGGCAATTTCCGGCTCGAAAAGAGCAATGCGCATTCGGGCTGATTGGCGCGGGCGAACGAACCATGCAAGCCTGCGGTTGCAATCCCGGTAACCGTGCAAGTTTCAGCCAAGTTTCAGCATGGATAAGTCGTTCCTCTGTGGAGCCCAGCTTTCATTCCGCGTTGGAATGTGTCCATGCGGCCTAGGCGGACGGCTCGCGAGGCTGTAGGGCGCGCGCATGTATCGGGCGATGCGTTTTCTGGTCCTTGCGGCCATCTTGTGGTGCGGGTTGCACCTGTCGCCTGCCGAGGCGGATCAGGGGCCTGGCCTCGATGGCAGTGAATGGGTGCTGCACGACGGAACCGGAGACGATTGTTTCGGGGATCGCGAGGTGCCGCATGCCGCGCATGCAGGCCACAGTCACTGCCCGGTCGCGGCCAATGACCATGGCGGTTTTCTGCTTTCGCCGCCCCCGCCGATCAAGGCAGTGCTGTTCGCCGATAAAGCCAAAGTGCTGATGTCCCGGCCGCAGGCGCCGCCCGTGGAACCGCCCCTGACCTGAACACGTCGCCGCGCAGCCGCTTTCGTCTGCGCAGTCGAGTTATCGTGTTCAGGAGCTGTTTCCCATGTCATTCAAGGTTCGCGCGCCTCTGCTTGCAGGCGCTGTTTTTCTCATGCCCTCCGTCGTCGCCGCTCAGCCGGGCGGAGCCGATGCTATCGCCGCTGCATCGCCGCTCGCCGAAGAACAGGGTGAGGAGATCATCGTCCAGGCCACCCGTTCGGGTCGCCGGGTTCAGGATGAAGCCGTCCGCGTCGAAGTGATCGGCCGCGAGGAGATCGAAGAGAAGGTTCTGATGCGTCCCGGCAACGTCGCTACGATTCTGAGCGAGACGGGCGGCCTGCGGGTCCAGGTCACTTCTCCCGCGCTCGGTGCGGCCAATATCCGCGTTCAGGGCATGGATGGCCGCTATACGCAGCTTCTTGCCGATGGCCTGCCGCTTTACGGGGGGCAGGCGTCCTCGCTTGGGCTCTTGCAGATACCGCCTACCGATCTGGGGCAGGTGGAAGTGATCAAGGGCGCGGCTTCGGCGCTCTATGGGCCCACGGCGCTGGGCGGAGTGATCAATCTCGTGTCCCGGCGTCCCGCTAGTGCCCCGGAAGCCGAAGTCCTGATCAATGCGACTACCCGCGACGGGCAGGACATCACCGCCTATTCCGCGACGCCGCTTGCCGGGGGGTGGAGCGGATCGATCACGGGGGGTTATCATCGCCAGAGCACGCAGGATCTGGACGATGACGGCTGGATCGACATGCCTGCCTATGAACGCTGGAGCGTTCGGCCGCGCCTGTTCTGGGAAGGCGAAGACGGAGCCACGGCGTTTCTGACGGCCGGCGCGATGACCGAGCGGCGACGCGGCGGCACCTTGCCTGGGCGCAGAGTGCCCGATGGCGCCTTCTTTCCCCAGGCGCAGGACACGGATCGGTTCGATGCGGGCCTTGTCGCGCAAATTCCGGCAGGCGATATCGGCACGGCGCATTTCCGGGCCTCGGGGATGACCCAGAAGCACCGTCACGTCTTTGGCGACGTGGAAGAGCGGGATCGTCACACCACGTTCTTCGTCGAGGCTTCGCTTGCCGGCAACGGCGGCGAAACCTCGTGGGTCGGCGGTCTGGCCTATCAGCGGGACGGTTTTCGTTCCCGCACCTTCTCCCGATTCGACTATACTTATGATGTCCCCGGCGTTTTCGGCCAGGTTGAGCAGCAGATCACGCCGCGCCTGACGTTGGCCGGCAGCGCCCGGCTGGACTTTCACGATGAATACGGCACGCGGTTCAGCCCGCGTATGTCATTGCTCTTCCGGCCGGGCCCGTGGACCATTCGGGCGTCGGGCGGCCGCGGCTTCTTCGCTCCCACGCCTTTCGTCGAAGAGATCGAGGCGGCGGGGCTTTCCCGTCTGGAGCCGCTGCGCGATCTGAAAGCCGAAACCGCAACGAGCGCGGCGCTCGATATCGGCTATGCTCGGGGGGCGCTGGAAGCCAATGCCACGCTCTTCGCGTCGAACATGAACGGCACGACCCGGCTGCAGGCGTCAGGCCCGGATCGCGTGCGGCTTGTCAATGCTGCCGGAGGCACTCGCATTCGCGGTTCCGAAGTGCTCCTGCGCTACAGGTGGAACGGCCTCACCGTCACCGGCAGCTATGTTTATGTCGATGCGACCGAGCCCGATCCGGATCGTCTCGGCAGGCGGACGGTTCCGCTGACGCCAAGACATACGGCAGGACTGGTGGCGATGTGGGAAGATCGCGACAGGGGGCGGCTGGGTCTGGAGGTCTATTACACGGGCCGGCAGAATCTGGAGGACAACCCCTACCGCGCTCAGGGAAAGCCCTATTTCGAGGTCGGGATGCTGGGTGAGATCGTTTTGGGCAAAGTGCGCCTGTTCATCAACGCCGAGAACATTTTCGGCACCCGGCAGACCCGGTACGACAGGCTGCTTCGCCCCAGCCGCAGCTCGGATGGGCGCTGGACGGTGGATGCCTGGGCGCCTCTGGAAGGATTCGTCCTCAACGGCGGCCTGCGTGTCCGGTTTGGAGGGCGAAGCTGATTATCCTCTGAGGCATATTGAACTGTTGCGGTGTGGCGCTCAGCTGCACGCTTGGCACATGCCGCGCAGTTCGACCACCGGGCGGACATCGGCGAAGCCGGCGTCCTTCGCGGCGGCGACCAGGGCACCGGTAAGGCGGTCATCGTCGATGTGGACGGCCTGACCGCAACTGTCGCAGATCAGGAAGATGCAGTCGTGGCGGCAGCCGGGATGGCTGTTGGCCACATAGGCGTTGGCGCTTTCGATACGCCGCGCAAGGTTGGCGCGCACGAACAGGTCGAGGATGCGGTAGACGCTGTTGGCCGCCACCCGCTTGCCGCGCAGTGCGGAGACGTTTTCGGCGATGTCATAAGCCGAAGCGGGCTTTTCGCGCGCAGCCAGCGCGGAGAAGACGTCGGCGCGCATGTCGGTCCATTGCTCGCCGGCGCCGACGAGCGCATCGCGCGCCGCATCGATCAGTTTTCCGCCGCTGTGCTCGTGGTGATGGTGCCCGGTCATGGGACCGATATAGGAGGCAATCAGCCGGGGGTGAAGCCGCGCATGTACTGGCGCGGAAAGAGGCGGGCGAGCGCCTGCACCTTGGGCGCGTCCCAGCGCAGGATATAGGGGTGCGCCGGGTTCTTGAGCATGAAGTCCTGGTGATGCGTCTCGGCCGGATAGAAAGTGCCGAGCCGTTCTATCCGTGTCACGATCGGCCGGCTCCAGATGCCCGAGGCGCGGAGCTGGCCGAGATAGGCGGAAGCGACAAGGCGCTGTTCCTCCGTTGTCGGCACCAGGGCCGAGCGGTATTGGGTGCCGACGTCCGGCCCCTGCCGATTGAGCTGGGTCGGGTCGGCCGCCACCGAGAAGAAGATGCGCAGGAGCTGGTCGTAGCGGATACGCGCCGGGTCGTATCGTACGCGAACGGCCTCGGCATGGCCGGTGTCGCCGCCGCTTACCTGGTCATAAGTCGCATCGGCGCGGGTGCCGCCGTGATAGCCCGACACCGCGCTGGTCACACCGGTTATATGGCTGAATACGCCTTCGATGCCCCAAAAGCACCCGCCCGCGAAGATGGCGGTTTGCATTCCCTTGCCTTCGTGGGCCACGCGCGCTGCGACTGGGGCCAGGACGGCGCGTTCGGGGGCGGCTTCAGCCGTTTGCTGGCAAGCGGCCGCGAAGGCAAGGATGGGGAGAAGAAGGGCGATCCGCCTCACTGGGCGGGGGCGGCCGAGGCTGCCGGCACGATATCTCCGGAAAAGCCGCCCACCGTCTCGAAGCCGATCGCGCCCAGCACCATCAGCGCACCGGCGGCGAAGCCGATGGCGAAGGAGCGATAGAGGTCGGCTTTGAACAGGCCCATGATTCGGATCGATTCGCATCAGTGAAAAAACTGCCGGCGCCATGACGCATCAGCGCTTGCAGTCGAGTGAACAAGCCTCGATTTTTCGCGCTTGCGCGACAAACCGAGGCTGGCCTGAGATGAACTGTGTTAGGATCAGTGCCGGAAATGGCGCATCCCGGTGAATACCATGGCAAGCCCGGCTGCATCGGCGGCGGCGATCACTTCCTCGTCGCGGATCGATCCGCCCGGCTGGATGATCGCGGTCGCCCCGGCCTCGGCGGCGGCCAGCAGGCCGTCGGCGAAGGGGAAGAACGCGTCGGAGGCGACCGCGCTGCCCACGGTGCGGCTTTCCGCCCAGCCGTGCGTCTCGGCGGCTTCCTTCGCCTTCATCGCGGCGATGCGCGAGGAATCGCGGCGGTTCATCTGGCCCGCGCCGATGCCGGCGGTGACGCCATCCTTCGCATAGACGATGGCATTGGACTTGACGTGCTTGGCCACGGTCCAGGCGAAGAGGCAGTCTTCCAGCTCCCGTGCGGTCGGCTGGCGCTTCGTGACGACTTTCAGCATGTCGCGCGTGACATGGCCGTTGTCCCGGTCCTGTACGAGCACGCCGCCGGCGATGATCGTCGTCGTCTGGCCGCCGCGGCGCGCGTCGGGCAACTGATCGACGAGCAGGAGGCGCAGGTTCTTCTTCTTTGCGAAAGCCGTCTGCGCCGCTTCATCCGCGCCTGGTGCGATCACGACTTCGGTGAATATCTTGCAGATCGCCTCGGCGGTCGGCCCGTCGAGCGGGACGTTGGTGGCGACGATGCCGCCGAAGGCCGAGACGGAATCGCAGGCCAACGCATCGTTCCAGGCGTCGAGCAGGGTGGCGCTGGTAGCGACGCCGCAAGGATTGGCGTGCTTGACGATCACCACGGCGGGTTGCCCGCCGGCGAATTCGGCCGCCAGTTCCAGCGCCGCATTGGCGTCGTTATAGTTGTTGTACGACAACTCCTTGCCCTGAAGCTGCCTGGCCTGCGCGATACCGGCGCCGAAAGGACCGTCGGCGACATAGAGCGCGGCGTCCTGATGCGGGTTCTCGCCATAGCGCAGTGTGGTGACGAGGCGGCTGGCCTTCGACCGGAGCGCCGGGAACTTGGCGGGCTGATCGACCGAAGCGAACCATCCCGAGATCGCCGCGTCATAGGCGGCGGTGGCGGCGAAGGCCTTGGCGGCCATCGCCTTGCGGAAATCGAGCCGCGTCGCGCCGCCGGTTTCCTCCAGTTCGGCGAGCAGGCCCGCGTAATCGGCGGGATCGGTCACGATCGTTACATAGGCATGGTTCTTCGCTGCCGAGCGCACCATCGAGGGGCCGCCGATGTCGATGTTCTCGATCACTTCGTCGCGGCCAGCGCCCTTGGCGACGGTCGCCTGGAACGGATAGAGGTTGACGATGACGAGGTCGATCGCGCCGATGCCATGCTCCTGCATCGCCCTGGCGTGCTCGGCGTCGTCGCGCACCGCCAGCAGGCCGCCGTGCACCATCGGATGCAGCGTCTTCACGCGGCCGTCCATCATCTCGGGAAAGCCGGTAAGGTCGGATACGTCGCGCACCGTTAGGCCGGCATCGCGCAGCGCCTTCGCCGTGCCGCCGGTGGAAACCAGTTCCACCCCGCGCGCCGCCAGCGCCTTGCCGAGATCGGCGAGGCCGGCCTTGTCGGACACCGAAAGCAGGGCCCGGCGAATCGTCACGTCAGACATTTTCTGAAATCATCCCATCTTCTTGAGCAGCCAGGCAAAATTGCCTCCGCCGCGTGAAACCAGTCCTTGCACGACGAGCTGCTGTACCGGAACAGGCCTGCCCTGGCCATCGACCCAGAAGCTGTCCTCGACGCTGACCTCGCCTCCGGCCGCGCGGAACTGCCAGTAGCTGCCGTCGGGCAGCGCGATGCCCACCCCCTGTCCGTCCTCCGACATGCCGAGGTCGATGCCTGGGCCAAGATGGAAACGGATCGCGAAGGCGACCTTGCCGCGCTTGCCTTTCCGCCCGGTGGGAACCAGCAGGTCTTCGCCGCGCAGCTCCGTGCCGTCGTCGCGCAGGATCAGGATGCGGCGGTGGATCAGCCCGTATCGGGCGGCATATCCGTTGTGGCTGCCCTCCAGCCGGGTTGCGCCCTGGCTGCGTTCCCCTTCCAGCGTGCGCCGGTCGATATCGACTTCCGAAACGCCCGCGCCGATCTTGCCGTTGATCAGCACGGCAGTGGAATTGGCGTCGTCGAGTACCAGCGTCGAATGCGCGGCGGTGGCGCGCAGGCCTTGGTCGAGCCGCACCGGCACCAGACCCCCGGCCGCGCCGCTGCCCCCGCAGTTGACGACGATGCGGTGCCCGGCGTGCGACAGTTCGAAAGCCAGGGTGGAAGCGCAGCCATTGCGCGTATGGCGCGCCAGCGGCGGCGGGGCGGCGTCGAATTGCAGCAGCGCCTTCTGCGCAACGGCGCGCTGATAGCCCCACTGGCGCACGTCGCGCAGCGGACGCGTGCGGACGCCGCTGGCATCGATCAGGCGTGCGACTTCTTCTCCGTCGATCGCCCAGCCGCCCTGCCAGCTTCCCAGCGAGCCGTCGCCGTGCGTCAGGGCGAGCAGGGGAGGAACCAGCAGCGTCAGGATGCGCTCGAGCCATTCGGGCGGTTCGCGCCGGGTTGCGCGGTAGCAGGCTCGGAGCGTGACAAGGAGGCGGATGGCCTCCATCTGTCCCAGCGGGCTGCGCGAAAGGATGCCGCCATCGTCGCCGATCAGATCACCCAGCGCGCGTAGCAGCCCGGCTTCGCCGAACAGGCGGCGAGCCCGTCCTTCGGGCAGGAGCAGGCCGGCGGCGACAATGCCGCACCAGCCGGCGACAGCGGCGAGATGATCCTCGGCGCGGCCGACGTTGCGATCGAGCCAGCGCGCGCCTTCGGTGATCGCGGCAAGCACGCGCGAGCGGAATTTCTTGTCGCTGCCCGACAGGATCAGCGGAGCGTGCACCAGCCAGTTCAGTTCGCGCGCGCCTGCATTCGCGAGGCTCCATGCTGCGCCCGCTCCCGCCCGTGCCGGCGGCTTGGCGTTGGCTTCGAGCCAGGCGGCGAGGATACGCTCGGCCACGGACGTCACTTGCTCGCGCGGGGCGGACGCTTCGAGATCGGCAAGCCAGGCGAAGCTGTGGACTACGCGCTCAAGAGGCGGGGTCAGCCGGCCGATGCCGCCAAAATCGACTTGCGAAATGGGCGTCTTGGCCCCGTGCACCATGAAGTGTCCGGCACGTAGTGCGGTTCCGGAGATGCGGTTGCCCGGCAGCGGGTTGGATACTGTCGCCAGGAGACGAGGCTTGGCCACCTTGCCCATCGGCGACGTCAGCATCGATCCGGGAATGCCCAGCCTGTAGGCGAAACGCAGGATGCGCTCGCCTGCGTTCAGCGATGGCGGGGTGAAATCGGCCAGGGCCAGCGCGCGGCCCGGCTCGATCACCTCTCCGGGTGATCCATCGGTCCTCGCTGCTGCCGCTTCGGCCTCGTCCAACACACCCTCCTCGCCCGATCCGCCGAGCGGGATTGCCAGTGCCGCGCCGTCAAGGTCGCGAAGCTGGGCGATATCCCGGGCGGCGGTATCGGTCATCGCCTAGGTCAACCCTTTCAAGGCGGCGATGTTGGCTGCGTATCGCTCCGGCCCGCCCCGGAAAGTGGCCGTTCCCGCCACCAGCACGTCCGCTCCGGCATCGACACAGGATTGCGCGGTGCCAAGATCGACGCCGCCATCGACTTCAAGCCGGATGTCCCGACCGGACTTGTCGATCATCTTGCGCACGGCCTCGATCTTGCGAAGCTGGCTGGAGATGAAGCTCTGGCCGCCGAAGCCGGGATTTACGCTCATCACCAGAACCAGGTCGATCTCATCGATCAGGTAATCCAGCATTTTTGCCGGAGTTCCCGGATTGAGAGAGATTCCCGCCTGCTTGCCCAGACCCCTGATCGCCTGGACCGTGCGGTGGACATGAGGGCCCGCCTCCGGATGGACGGTGATGATGTCCGCCCCTGCCGATGCGAAAGCCTCGAGGTAGGCGTCGACCGGAGAAATCATCAGGTGCACGTCGAAAGGTTTGTCGGTGTGGGGGCGCAGCGCTTTCACCACGCCGGGGCCGATCGTAATGTTGGGAACGAAATGACCGTCCATCACATCGATATGGATCCAATCCGCGCCGGCGGCGTCGATCGCGCGCACTTCCTCGCCAAGCCGGGCGAAGTCGGCGGAAAGGATCGACGGAGAAATGAGTGGTGCAGTCATTCGGAAAGGACTCCTTTGACGGCGCTTAGACACCGCATCTTGGGGCGACAAGCGCGGAAACGCGGTTTTTCCACACAGGATATCGTCGGCGAACCCGGTTTCGTTGATGCAGGTGTCCTCTGCGACGAACCGTTCCTAGTGAGCGACCAGGGGTAGCCAGCGCGGAGTTCACTCTGTATTCACGGCGGGAATCGCAAACGTCGAGACGCCCCGCCCGAAATTCGGGCTTTCCTGAAGATGCAACGCAAGTGTTGCAGAGGAACATTCCCGATTAGCTGGATTGGAACGAGAATGACTTTGCCGAGACGTTTCAGCGCCGCGGTGATCGCGGCTGCCGCTGCTTTGACGGTTTCATTCGGTCCCGCCAACGCCATCGCGCAAAGCGCTTCGCCGCCTCCGGGATGTACCGGTCCGGTCAGCAATACCTGGCTGAATGTCACCGCCACTGGCCTGCGGAACGGTAACGGCCTTCTCGCCATCACGCTGTACGAAGACAAGCCGTCGAAGTTTCTCGCGCGCCATGGTTCGCTCTATGTCGGCCGCACCGACGCGGTTGCCGGGACGACTCATGCCTGCATCTTCGTGCCGCGCCCGGGGATCTATGCGCTGGCGCTCTACCATGACGAAAACGGCAATCAGAAGATCGACCGGAGCGGCATCGGACTGCCGACCGAGGGCTTTGGCTTTTCGAACAATCCTTCTACCTTGGCCGGCATTCCTTCGTTTCGTTCGGTACGCTTGAATGTCTCGCGCACCGGGCTGAGCACCCGCGTCAATATGCGCTACCCCTGAGGTCGGGAATCAGCCGTATATTTCCCTGAGCTGGATCGGGGCTTCCGTTTCGGCCAGCGCGTGAGCGCGGGGATCGTCGACGTCCAGCCACCACGCATCGCCGATATCCAT
Organism: Novosphingobium sp.; assembly: GCA_036400975.1. GTDB lineage: Bacteria > Pseudomonadota > Alphaproteobacteria > Sphingomonadales > Sphingomonadaceae > Novosphingobium. Next base: position 15,700 of record DASWWL010000194.1, read on the forward strand.
CGTGCCGGCTCGTCCGGCATCCGCGAGGCGCTGCATGCCGTCGGAAAGGCTGCCGGCTTTGCCGGCGTCTATGGCTTCGGCAATCGCCCGCGCCAGTTCTTGCGTAGCGAGAAAGGCGCCGCAATCGACCGCGTCATAGCGGGGGATCGTCTTGCCGATCGCCCGTATCCGGCCTTGCGCATCGGTCTCGACCCAGGTGGCATCGTCAGGATCGATAAGCGGGCTGTCGATGCGGCGATCGATCGCCAGCGTGACGCCGCGTTCGGAAGCGCCTTGACGGGCGAGCCGCGACAGGATCGAGCCGGAGAAAATGTGGTCGCTCATCATCAGCAGGTAGTCGCCGTCAATGCGTGCGGCCCCGGCCATCACCGAATAGCCGTTGGGCTTCGACCAGTCCGCAACGCGCGCGGGTTCGATCGGAATTCCCCAGCGATCCGCCAGCGTGGGAAGGACTGTCTCGACCTCATCCGCCCGGTGGCCAGTGACCACGACCACCCGTTGCGCTCCCGCGGCGGCCGCCTGGCGGATGCCGATCTCGATCAGCGGAATGCCAGCAACCGGCGTCAGCGGCTTGGAGTCCGATATTTCGCGCAGGCGGCTGCCGAAGCCCGCCGCGATGATCAATGCGTCCATGCGGATGCCAGTTCCTGAAATGCGAACGGCGCCGGCGGGATGAACCCTGCCGGCGCCGTCAAAGGCACGGTGAGGTGCGCTTACTCGGCCGCGAGAGCGGCGTCGGTGATGTATTCCTCAACCATCTGCGCAGCAGTGTCGTCGTTGAACTGCTGCGGCGGATGCTTGCAGAAATAGGCCGACGGACCGATCAGCGCGCCGCCTTCGCCGCGCTCCAGCGCGACCTTGCAGCACCGGATGGCGTCCATGACGCAAGCCGCCGAATTCGGGCTGTCCTCGACGGAGAGGCGAAGCTCGAGATTCATCGGCACATTGCCCCACTGATTGCCCTCGAGACGGAGGAAGCAGAGCTTGTTGTCCTTCTGCCACGGCACGTAGTCCGAAGGTCCGACGTGGATGTTCTCGTCTTCCAGGCGCTGGCTGAGCATCGCCTGCACGGCTTCGGTCTTCGACTCCTTCTTGCTACCCAGACGCTGGCGGTCGAGCATGTTCATGAAGTCGGTGTTGCCGCCGGTGTTGAGCTGGTAGGTCCGCTCCACGTTCACGCCGCGCGCGCCGAACAGGCTGGAGAGGACGCGGTGAACGATGGTCGCGCCGACCTGCGCCTTGATGTCGTCGCCGACGATCGGGATGCGCTTTTCACGAAAGCGGGCTTCCCATTCGGGGCGGCTGGCGATGAACACCGGCATGCAGTTAACCACCGCGACACCGGCCTCAAGGGCGCATTCCATGTAGAATTCGGTCGCTTCCTGCGAACCGACGGGCAGGAAGTTGATCAGCACTTCCGCACCGCTCGCCTTGATGGCGGCAATGATGCCTTCCTGGGTGGCTTCAGGCTCGTCTGCGATGATGAAGCCACGCTCGCCCATGCCGGTCATGTGTTCGGCGACGCCATCCGAAACGCGGCCCATGATGACCTTGGAGCCAGTCTGCGGCACGTTTTCGTGGAACACGGCCGTGCAGTTCGGAGCAGCGAAGATGGCTTCGGCAATATCCTTGCCGACCTTGCGCGCATCGACGTCGATGCCCAGCACGAATTCTACGTCGCCGGCGCCATAGCCTC
>DASWWL010000195.1:0-20291 GCA_036400975.1 Novosphingobium sp.
GCCACCGCGAAGGCGCCGACGAAATCGTATTCGTTGTAGAGAATCTCGACGTGCAGCGGCATCGTGTTGGTCAGGCCGCGAATGTGGCCCGACACGACCGAGACCGCGCCGAACTCGCCCATGGCGCGCGCGTTGCACAGCAGCACGCCATAAAGCAGTCCCCAGCGGATATTGGGCAGGGTGACGTGCCAGAAGGTCTGCCAGCCGTTGGCGCCCAGCGAAATCGCGGCCTCCTCGTCGGCCTTGCCTTGCTCCAGCATCAGCGGGATCAGCTCGCGCGCGACGAATGGAAAGGTGATGAACACTGTCGCCAACACGATCCCTGGCACCGCGAAGATGATCTTCAGGTCATGCTCGGCCAGCCAGGGACCGAGATAGCCGTGCGCGCCGAACAGCAGCACGAAGATCAGGCCGGAGACGACCGGAGAGACGGAAAACGGCAGGTCGATCAGGGTAATCAGCAGGCTCTTGCCAGGGAAGCTGAACTTGGTGATCGCCCAACTCGCCGCGAGGCCGAAGACGACGTTCAGCGGCACGCTGATCGCAGCGATGATCAGTGTGAGCCGGATCGCCGCCAGTGCGTCGGGATGGACGACCGCTTCGCCAAAGGCACCGAGGCCGGCCTTCAGCGCCTCGCTGAACACCGCGATCAGCGGCAACAGAAGGAAGAAGGCGAGGAAGGCCAGCGCCGCGACGATCAGCATCGCCTGCGTGGCGCGGTTTTCGCTGGTCGAGCGCAGGGTCGTAGCGCGGGCGCTGCTCATGCTCCGGCCCTCCCGCGCGAAACCGCCTGGATCCAGTTGATCAGCAGCAGCACGGCAAAGGAGGCGATCATCATGACCGTCGCGATCGCCGTGGCGCCATTGTAGTTGTACTGCTCGAGTTGGGTGACGATCAGCAGCGGTGCAATCTCGGTCTTGCCGGGCATGTTGCCCGAAATGAAGATCACCGAACCGTACTCGCCCACGCCGCGCGCGAAGGCGAGCGCGAAGCCGGTCAGCAAGGCCGGGCCGATCGAGGGGAAGATTACGCGCGCAAAAGTCTGGAAGCGGCTGGCGCCCAGCGTGGCGGCGGCTTCCTCCACTTCCTTGCCGAGGTCGGCGAGTACCGGCTCCACCGAACGGACAACGAAAGGCAGGCCGATGAAGATCAGCGCGACGGTGATGCCGATCCAGGTATAGGCGACTTTGACGCCCAGCGGATCGAGATAGCGCCCGACCCAGCCATTCGGCGCGTAGAGCGTGGTCAGCGCGATGCCCGCCACCGCCGTCGGCAGGGCGAAGGGCAGATCGACCAGCGCGCTCACCACGCGCTTGCCGGGGAAAGCGTAGCGAACGAGAACCCATGCGACGAGCAGGCCGAATACGGCGTTGACGAGACCCGCGGCGGCGGCGGTGCCGAAGCTCAGCCGATAGGCTTCGAGCGCGCGGTCCGACAAGCCCACCTCGACGAAGGCCCGCCAGCCCATGCCTGCGGATTTCAGGAAGATCGTCGCCAGCGGAATCAACACGATCAGGGTCAACCAAGCCAGGCTGAACCCGAAGGTCAGTCCGAAGCCGGGCAGTACCGAAGGCCGGCGCCAGCCCTGGAGGCGGGGAGAAGATATCGACATCTGCAGTGGCCTGCTCGATTTTAGGGGCTGGATACCGGCTTACTTCTTGACCGCGATGCGATCGAAGACCCCGCCATCGGCGAAATAGGTTTTCTGCGCATTGCCCCAGCCGCCGAAGTCCTTGTCGATGGTGACCAAGGCGATCTCGGGAAACTGGTTCTTGAACTGCGCCGCGACTTCGGGGTTGCGTGGGCGATAGAAATTGCGCGCGATCGCGGTTTGCGCTTCGGGTGTATAAAGGTAATCGAGATAGGCCTTGGCCACTTCCTCGGTGCCATGCTTCTTAGCGTTCACGGAGATCACCGCGACGGGTGGTTCGGCGAGGATCGAGATCGAGGGGACAACCACTTCGAACTTGCCTTTGCCCAGTGCCTTTTCAGCCAGATAGGCCTCGTTTTCCCAGGCCAGCAGCACGTCGCCGATGCCGCGCTCGACGAATGTCGTCGTCGATCCACGGGCCCCGCTGTCGAGCACCGGCACGTTGGCGAAAAGGCGCTTCACATAATCCTCGGCCGCGGCCTCGGAACCGCCGGCCTTGCGGCCGTAAGCCCAGGCGGCGAGGAAGTTCCAGCGGGCGCCGCCGCTGGTCTTGGGGTTGGGGGTAATGACCTGCACGCCCGGCTTCACCAGATCTCCCCAGTCCTTGATCGCCTTGGGATTGCCCTTGCGGACCAGGAAGACGATCGTTGAAGTGTAGGGGGCGCTGTTGTCGGGCAACGCCTTCTGCCAGTCGGCGGAAAGCAGCTTGCCCTTTTCGGCGATGGCGTCGATGTCATAGGCGAGCGCCAACGTGGCGACATCGGCCTCCAGCCCGTCAATGATCGCACGGCTCTGCTTGCCCGAACCGCCGTGGCTCATCCGGAAAGTGACATCCTGGCCGGTCTTCTGTTTCCAGTATGTGGCGAAGGCAGGGTTCACCGCCTGATACAGCTCGCGCGTGGGGTCATAGGAAACATTGGTCAGTTCTATCGCGCCATTCTTCTTTTCGGCACCGCCGGAGCAGGCTGAGAGCGTGGCAGAAAGCGCGATGGCGGCGCTCAGGAAAAGGCGGCGGTTCATGGTGGTTGTCTCCCTCGAGGTGTCCAACACTAAATTCAATCAAATAAATAGACATTCAAAAACATCTATGTCCCGACGAAGCCCGGCTTTCAGGCTTGTGCGACCAGACGGGTTTCGGTCTCTCTTCCGTAGTGACGAGTCGACTTCAGCCGAATGCGTGCGGAACTTGAAACTCAATCGACCTGATAGACAATGCATACGCGATGAGTCGAGAGGCAATCTCGACGGAATGAGTAGAGTTTTTCTGTCGCCGCCTATGCTCTGGGTTTCAAGGTCGCGCCGTAACGGTGCAGATGACCCCGCCATGGGCTGGCGAGGCAGAATGATTTCGCCTAAAGCGCGGGCGAAGGTGCGGAGGGCGACTCGGGTGCGATCGATTGTTTGCGCGTGGCTGACAATGGCGCTGGCTTGTCTGGCGGTATCCTCGGTCGCCCGCGCCGATGTGATGGAAATCGATGGATCGGGCTATGCCTGGGTCGCTGGTGGTCCGAAACGCATGCAATCGCCGCCCGGTGCGGCAGTACCGGGCGTAACCGTCGAGGCGCCAGCACACGCGACCATGCTCACGCAGGTTCCCGATGCCGCGGGCCCTGCCCAGTGGCAGGACCGTGTCGCGGAACTTTCAGCCAAGTACGATCTCAGTCCCACGCTGATCGAAGCGCTGGTCTGGCAGGAAAGCCGCTGGCGGCCGGGGGCTCTATCACCGGTCGGCGCGCGGGGCCTCGCCCAGCTCATGCCAGGAACCGCGCGGCAGATGGGTGTCGATGCCAGCGATCCGCACGCTAATCTGGAAGGCGGCGCGCGATATCTCAGGATGCAGCTGGATGCTTTCGGTGGCGATCTCGAAAAGGCGTTGGCCGCCTATAACGCCGGTCCCGGCCGTGTGCAGCGTGCGAATGGCATCCCGGCCATCCGCGAAACCCAGAACTACGTCGCGTCGATCATGGCGCGTTTGTCGGAACCTGTCCGGAGATGAAGTCCATGCGCCAGATCGCCGCCGCAGCCCTTCTGGCTCTCGCGCCTGCCATCGCTCATGCTCAGTCGTTTCGCGCTGACCCCGCGGGCAGCGGGCCAATCGTGTCGGCTTTGGCGTGGCTGCAGGGAACGTTGCTGGGGAACGTGGCGACGGCGGTGGCGGTGATGGCGGTCGCGGCGGTGGGTTTCATGATGCTGACGGGGCGGATGAACTGGCGCTTTGGCGCAACGGTGATCCTGGGATGCTTCATCTTGTTCGGGGCGGGAGCGATCGTGTCGGGCATCCAGTCTGCCTCGGGCGCGGGCTGAGGGCATGACGATGGAACTGACGCGCTTCGCGGTTCACCGGGCGTTGACGCGACCGCAGATGTTCGCGGGAGTGACATATAGTTTCTTCGTCATCAACATGGGCCTTACGACAGAGGCGTTTCTCGTGACGAAGAGCTTCTGGGCGTTGCCTGTGGCCTTGTTGATCCATGGTCTAGGCTACCTGGCGTGCCTGCGTGAGCCGAGAGTGTTCGACTTGTGGATCACGAAGGTGTCGCGTTGCCCGCGTGTGCCCGATTGGCGACGCTGGGGCTGTAACAGCTACGGCGTGTGATGAGGGTAGCCGGTCTTGTCGGGCCCCTGCGGCAACCCGGTGGCCTGATTGCCGCAAAGGAGCGAATCTGATGGGTCTGTTCGGCTCATACAAGCAGGCGCTGGCGGGAGAGCGGTTGCCGTATCGTTCGCTGGTGGACGAGCATGTCGTATGTCTGCGCGACGGTTCGGTACTATGTTCGCTGATGGTGCCGGGCCTGTCGTTCGAGACGGCGGACGCGATGGAGCTCAACGCCCATGCAGCGGCGCGCGAGGTTTTGCTGCGCTCCAGCCTCGACGCGCGTTTCGCGCTATACCATCATGTCGTGCGGCGGCGGGTGTCGGTGGAGCTTGCGGGCGGGTTCGAGGATTCGCTGGCGGCGCATATCGACGGGCGCTGGAAGGCCAGGCTGGGATCTGGCGCGCTGTTCGTCAATGACCAGTTCGTGACGTTGGTGCGCCGTCCGGCGCGGGGCAAGGCTGGCTGGGCGGAGAAACTGTCGCGGCTGGTGAAGCGCCGACGCAACGAGCCTGTCGAGGCGGATATCGGCGACGTGCGCGCCTTGAAGGCCGTGGCCTCGGCGATGATCGCCTCGCTGGGCGCCTATGGCGCGCGGTTGCTGGGGGATTACGAGAGTGCGGGCGGCGTCTGTTCGGAAGTGTTGGAGCTCTTGTCGGCGCTGTACAATGGCGAGATGCGCCCGGTGCGCCGGCCCGAACCCTCGGTGGACCTGGGCCACATGCTGCCGTACCGTCGGGTGAGCTTTGGTGGAGACGCGCTTGAGTTGCGCGGCGCAGCCGGCACGACTTTCGCCGCGCTGGTTTCCCTGAAGGACTATCCCGACAGCACCGCGCCGGGGCTGACCGATGCGCTTTTGCGCCTGCCGTGCGAGCTGACGCTGACCGAGAGCTATGCACCGGCTGACCGTCAGCTGGCGCGCGAGCGAATCGATCTTGCCGTCAGACGACTGAAGAGCGCCGATGAGGAAGCGCTGGCCGAACGGCGCGAGATGATGGCGGCGCGTGACGCGCTGGGCACGGGTGCGGTTGCCTTCGGCGATCATCACCTGTCGGTCATGGTGCGGGCGGAATGGCTCGATGTGCTTGACGAAAACGTGGCACTGTGTGCGGCGGCGCTCGCGGATGCGGGCGCGGTGGCAGTGCGCGAGGAAGTGAACCTCGAGCCTGCGTTCTGGGGCCAGCTTCCCGGCAATGAAGCCTATATCGTGCGCCGTTCGTTGATCTCGAGCGCCAATATGGCTTGCTTCGGCTCGTTGCACGGCTTCGCCATGGGGCAGGCTGCGGACAACCACTGGGGCGAGGCGGTGACACTGTTCACCACGACCAGCGCGACGCCGTTCTTCTTCAACTTCCATCAGGGAGATCTCGGCAACTTCACGGTTATCGGCCCCTCTGGCTCGGGCAAGACGGTGGTCATGAACTTCCTCGCCGCACAGGCGCAGAAGTTTGCCCCGCGTACCGTATTGTTCGACAAGGATCGCGGCGCCGAGGTCTTCGTGCGGGCGATCGGCGGCACCTATAGCCGTGTCGCGGCCGGCCATCCCACTGGGTTCAACCCGCTGACCCTGGCGGACAGTCCGCACAACCGCGCTTTTCTGCGGGATTGGCTGGCGGTCCTGCTTCAGGCGCATGGGCCGGAGGAACTGGCGACGATTGCGGGCGCTGTTGATGCCGCCTATGCGGGTGACGCATCGCTCCGGCGCCTCACCCACTTCCGCGAGCTTCTCTCCGGCCGTCGCCGTCCCGAACCGGGAGATCTCGCCAGTCGCCTCGATGCGTGGATCGGCACGGGCGAGCATGGCTGGTTGTTCGACAATGTCGAAGATCGACTCGATCTCACCGTGAAGACGCTGGGCTTTGATATGACCGCGCTTCTCGAGACGCCGCGGCTCAGGACGCCGGTCATGATGTACCTGTTCCACCGCATCGAGGAGCGTCTCGACGGCGAACCGACGATGATTCTCATAGACGAGGGTTGGAAGGCGCTGGATGACGAGATATTCGCCGCGCGTATCCGTGACTGGCTGAAGACCCTGCGTAAGCGGAACGCGCTGGTAGGCTTCGCCACCCAATCGGCACGCGACGCGCTCGACAGCCGTATCTCGGCCGCTTTGGTCGAACAGACCGCAACGATGATCTTCATGCCCAACGCGCGTGCTCGGTCAGAGGACTATTGTGCGGGCTTCGGGCTGACTCAGCATGAGCTTGATCTGATCCGGGCCCTGCCGGCGCAGAGTCGCTGCTTCCTGATCCGCCAGCCCGACGCCTCGGTGGTGGTACGGCTTGATCTTGCGGGCATGCCCGAGGTGTTGGCCGTGCTATCGGGCCGCGAGAGCACGGTACGCCGGCTCGATGCGCTGCGCGAGACCTACGGAGATGCGCCGGAAGCCTGGTATCCGGCGCTGACCGGCGAGGTTTGGCCAGGCAGTGATGAGGATGCCGATGTGCCGCTGTGGAGCGCAGCGGCGGAATGAGCCAGTGCGCCGCCCTTGCTGCCGAAGCGGCGGTTGGCGCTGGCGCTGGCGCTGCGCTGCGCGCGGTCGATTGCCTGGCGGGCGAGACGGTGGCGGCCTCGTTCGCGCGGTTGTTCGGCGGCGGCGGCCATGCCGGACTGATGCCGGCACTGACCATCGCACTCACGCTCTACATAGCCTTCTTCGCGCTTTCGCTACTGATGGGGCGTTCGCGGCTTGGCATATCGGCCTTGACGCCCCGCATGCTGACGCTTGGCCTCGTCCTCACCTTCGCGACGAGTTGGGTAGCTTATAGCCAGGTCGTGTGGAACCTTGCGACCGGCGCCCCCGACGAGATCGCCAGCTTGCTCACCGGCGCGAACGGTTCGGCGACACGTATCTTCGCCGACCGCATGGACCTTATCTTCGCCGTGATCGCCGATGCGGCGGGGCAGGCTAGCCAAGCCGCCGCTCCCGTGGCGCCGGTGGCCGGACAGGCGGCTCAAGGCGCGGCGCAAGCGGCCTCGGGATCGTTCACGCCTGGCAACCTCATGTGGCTCTCGGCGCTGATGCTTTTGCTGGGCACAGTAGGCGTTCTGGTTACGGCGCGTATCGCGCTGGCCGTGCTGCTGGCGCTGGGCCCGGTCTTCATCGTGCTCGCGCTGTTCGGGCCGACGCGGGGACTTGCAGCCGGTTGGCTGCGCGGCCTTGTGCTGACGGCGGTGACGCCGCTCTTCGTCGTGATCGGTGGGGGCATCGTCATGGAGATGCTGGTGCCGGTCGTCGCCATGCTGGCGAGTCCCGAGGGAGGCGTCAGCGGCCGCGCGGCGCTCGCGCTCTTCGTGCTGGCCGCCGTGCACCTCGCGCTGATGGCCATGGTGATGAAAGTCGCCGGCACGATCGTAACGGGTTGGCGCGTGTTCGGGTTGGCGGGCGACGCATCGAGCGAAGCCATTCGCGCTTCCGTGCCTGCGTCTATGGCGATGCCGCCGCTGGCGATCCCCATTCCGCTGACGGCGCACCGGCCGGGCAGCTATGCCGCGATGCCGCGCGCGCTGGCCGGGCCGATCACGATGGAGCAGACGTCGACGTCCGTCGCCCCGGGCGTCAGCAGTCGTACCATGACCATCACTCAGGTTGCAGGCGGTGGCGAGGTTTCGCTCGCTTCGTTGCCGCGTACCCGCGCGCGGGGCATCGGTAGCCGCTTCGCTGCGCCATACCCCGCCACGCCTGCCCGGGCCGGAGGAATGATCCGATGATACGTCCTGTCCCCCTCGTCGCGTTGCTGGCGATCGCTGCCGGATCGGCGCCCGCCACCGCCCGTGACGCTCGGCTGACCCAACGGCTCTACGATGCCGACACGGTCGTGCGCATCGAGGGGCGCGTGGGCGTGCAGGCCTCGATCGCCTTCGCTGAGGACGAGTATATCGAGAACGTCGCGGTGGGCGATGCCGAATCCTGGCAGATCACACCCAACAAACGCGCCAATCTGCTCTTCGTGAAGCCGCTTGCCGCTACCGCGCGCACTAACCTCACCGTCGTGACCGACCAGCGGGCTTACTATTTCGATCTCGTTGCTTCCCCGCGTGCCGCGCCGATTTATGCGCTGCGCTTCACCTATCCCGCAGAGACGAAGAAACCCACGCCTCAAATCGGGACGCTGAACGAGGCCGAGCGGCAAGCGCTGGCGGGCAGGGATGCACCGGTCGATCCTGCCGCGCTCAACTTCGCCTGGCGCACCAGCGGTGAAGCGAAGCTTCTGCCCGCACGTATCTACGACGACGGAAACGCGACATATGCGCTATGGGCGATCGATACACCGCTGCCCGCGATTCAGGTCACCGACGAGAAGGGTGTCGAGGGGCCGGTGAACTTCGCGGTCAGGGGTGACACGATCGTCATCGAGGGTGTGCCGCAGCGTATCGTGCTGCGTGCCGGCAAGGCGCGAGCCATGCTCGAATATCGCGGTCCCGACCTCGCCGGACGCCGTGTAAGATCTGCCGTGCCCGCCACTGCGCCGCTTGCGAGCGCCGCGCCTCAGATAACGTCCCGGAGCGAGTAGCCATGCGTCCGACCACCCGTCTTGCCTCCCGCAACGATGATAGTGCGCAAGACCCGCGCGAGAGCGCCGAGGTCATCGATCTTGCCACCCGCTCGGTGATCCCGCAGGTCGCGCCGCGCGGCAAGCGTTCCGATGGGCTCGGCCTTGCCGCCGGCGTTGGTGTGGTTGCGCTGCTCGGCGCTGTGACGCTGTGGAGCATGAACGCTGCGCGTCAGGACGCGCAGCGTTCGGTCCAGGCGCAGCCTCCCGCGCCCGTCATCCCGCAAGTGCCGCAGCAGGCGATTACTCCTGTCAGTCCTGCACAGCCTGCGCCTGCGCCGCAGCCGATCCTTGCCGCGCCGCCACAGTCCGCGCTCGCCACTGCTCCACGGGCGAATCCGGCCGCCGCGCCCGCCGTCGTTTTCGATGCCTCGGCGCTGCCTGTGCCTCTCGCCGGACCGGCGATCCCCAACGCGCCTGCCGGTGCCGGCAATACCAACGATGATTTCGCGGCGCGTCTCGGCGCTACCGGCGGCGGGACCGCCACCGCCGCTACCTCCTTCGATCCAAAAACCACTGTCACGCAGGGCACTCTCATTCCCGCCGTGCTCGAGACCGCGATCGATACCGATGTGCCCGGCTACGTGCGCGCCGTCGTTTCCTCCGACGTGCGCAGCTTCGACGGCGCCCGCGTTCTCGTGCCGCGTTCCTCGCGCCTGATCGGTCAGTACAAGTCCGGCCTCCAGGCCGGCCAGAAGCGCGCTTACGTAATCTGGACCCGCCTCATCCGCCCGGATGGCGTTTCGGTCAACATCGCTTCGCCCGCCATTGCCTTCTCCGGCGAGACCGGCCTTGCCGGCAAGGTCGACACCCATTTCTTCGAACGCTTCGGTTCGGCCATGATGCTATCCGTCATCGGCGGTCTTTCCGCCATTGGCGGCAATGCGTCCGTCCTTATCGCTGGCGGCGGCCAGTCTGCCGCCGCTGCCGCCGTCGGACAATCCGCTTCTATCGGTCCGACCATCCGTATCCGCCAAGGACAACCCATCCGCGTCTTCACCGCCAAGGATCTCGATTTCTCAAAGGTGAAATCTGAGTAGGCAGTATCCTGGATGCGCTTATAGTCCTTTCAAAATCGAGTCGCGAAATCGCATGGTATGAAGGGTTTGGGCCACATCGATTTATAGGGGGGACATGCAATGGCGGTATCAGATCACGTCGATTTCAATGGCTTTATGGAGGGGGTGAAACGGCGCAATCCGTACCAGCCCGAATTCGTTCAGGCGGTACAGGAAGTCGCAGAGGACATCTTCACTTTCATCGGCGACAAGGAAGAATACCACTCACAGCAGATCCTGCGCCGGATTGCCGAACCGGATCGCGTTGTCTCGTTTCGCGTATGCTGGGAAGACGATGCCGGCAACATTCGCGTCCAGCGTGGTTGGCGCGTGCAAAACAACAATGCGATCGGTCCCTACAAGGGCGGCATCCGCTTTCACCCCTCGGTCACCGAAAGTGTTTTGAAGTTCCTCGCTTTCGAACAGACCTTCAAGAACGCGTTGACGGGCCTCCCGATGGGCGGTGGCAAGGGCGGATCGAATTTCAACCCCAAGGGCAAGAGCGTGCGCGAGATCCAGCGCTTCTGCCAAAGCTTCATGACTGAACTCTATCGCCATATCGGCGCCGACGTGGACGTGCCAGCGGGCGATATCGGCGTGGGCGGCCGCGAGATCGGCTTCATGTTCGGCCAGTACAAGCGCATTACCGGCCAGTTCACCGGCGTGCTGACTGGAAAGGGCCTGGAATACGGCGGTTCGCTGATCCGGCCCGAGGCAACGGGTTATGGCGCGGTCTATTTCCTCGCCAACATGCTGGCGACCAAGGACGAGGATCTCGTCGGCAAGACGGCGGTTATCTCAGGTTCGGGCAACGTCGCTACGCATGCGGCGGAAAAGATCGTCCAGTTGGGCGGCAAGGTGGTGACGCTGTCCGATTCCGGTGGTTTCATCCACGATCCCGACGGTATCACCCAGGAAAAGATCGATTGGGTGAAGACGCACAAGACGCACCGTCGCGGCCGGATAGAGGACTATGTGGCGGAGTTCCCGAAGGCGAGCTTCACCCCCGGCAAGACGCCTTGGGGCGTCCCCTGCGACGTCGCGTTGCCCTGCGCGACGCAGAACGAGTTGTTGGGCGAGGATGCGAAGATGCTGATCGCCAATGGCTGTAAAGCTGTTTCGGAAGGGGCCAATATGCCGACCGATCTTGCCGGTGTGCATGCCTTCCGCGACGCGAAGCTGCTCTATGCGCCAGGCAAGGCCGCCAACGCCGGTGGTGTCGCTGTCTCGGGCCTGGAGATGAGCCAGAACTCCGAGCGTCGGGCCTGGAAAGAAGAGGAACTCCAGCAGATGCTGAAGGACATCATGGCCGGCATCCATGGCACTTGCCAGGCATATGGCGATCAGGGCGGTGGCTACATCGACTATGTGAAGGGCGCGAATATCGGCGGTTTCAAGAAGGTCGCCGATGCGATGCTGGCCTTCGGCGTGGTCTGAACGCGATGGATCAAGGGCAAGGGGCGGCGTCGGATCTCCCGGCGCTGCCTGATAGCTACACCGTTCACGCCATCCACCTGGTGCGTACCGCGACGCAGGCGAACCTTACGCTGAGCCAGATGGCCGACCAGAAGGCGAGTATTCTGATGGGGGCGACTTTCGTCGTCTTCACGATTTCGGTGGGACAGGCGGGACGAGGCGATTTCCCGCTGGCGCTGCTGGTTCTGGCGATTTCGGCATTTGTTTCCGCATTCTGCGCGGTGGCGGCGATCCTGCCTTCCATTCGGCCGCCGCGCGGCACGCCAGGGAGCGAGAATCTGCTGTTCTTCGGAGTGTTCACGCAATTGAGCGAGGCGGAGTTCACCGAGCGCGTGCTGCGCCAGCTCGGGGGAGACGAAACCGTGTTCCGCACGATGTTGCGCGACATCTACCAGAACGGGCAGGTGCTGCAGCGGAAGAAATACCGTTACCTTGGTTTGGCCTATCGCATCTTCCTGGGCGGACTTACGCTCACTCTGATCGCTTTCCTGTTCGAGGGGCGTGAGGCGCTGATGCGGATATTCTGACGGGCGCCAAGCCTTACCTGATTCCCAGCATTCCGGCCTGTTCGCGCAGCACGCCGGCTTCGCCGGGGTTGGCGGCGATGGCGTCGTGCAGCGCCTGGCTGGCCTTGTCGGGCTCGCCCAGCGTAACGCGACTGCGCATCAGCATGACCCAGCCTTCCACGTTCTTGGGATTGCTTTTCAACCGTGCCTCCAGGCGGCTGACCATGCCTTCGGCCATGCCGCGTTGTTCGCCTGGCGGGATCTTCGAGGCGGCGGCGAGATCCTGCGCGGTCGGGCCGGGGATGCCGCGCGCGGCGATCGGCATCACAGGCGCGGGCGCGTTTCTGTCGGCGGCGGCGATGCGCGGGGCTACGTCGATCCGGTTGATCTTGCCCACCTGTTCAATCGTGCGGACGAGGTCACCGCGCCAAGGCGCATCGGCAGGGGAATCCTGAAGCAGCGCGACCCAATCGTCGATTGCGCCGGCATGATCGCCGTCGAGATCCTTTTTTACTGCGAGGAAGTAGCGTGCGCGGGGGTCCTTCGCATCGATCGCTATGGCGCGCTCGAAGTTGGCGGCGGCTTCTTTCGGCATCGGATCGGTCTTGCTGGCCATGACGCGCGCCTCGCCGAGCGCGGACCACAGGATCGCTTTCCGGCCGTCGAGCGCGGTCGCCTTCTCATAGGCGCGCACGGCGTCGGCAAACCGGCCTTCCCCGAAGTAGGCAAGGCCCAGCGCCTGCCAGCCGAGAGGATTGTCGGGCGAATCGGTGGTCTGGCGCTCCAGCGCTTCGATCGATTGCGGCAAGACCGGGGTGGCGGATGTCGGGGCGGCGGGCATGGCCGGGTCGTGTGCGCCATCGCGCGATATGGCGAAGCCTACGGCGAAAGCCGCCGCAAGCGCCGCAAGGCCCAGCGCGATCTTTCCGGTTGGGATGCCTGTCTTGGCGTCTTGTGTCATCGTGCCCTTCCGGTCCATAGTCGCCGCGAGGGGCGGCGGCGTTTCGATTGCATTTTCCGGGATTTGCGTAAACTCCCATGATAAGGCAATCGACGGTGTGCGGCATCGGGGGGTGTGGGTGAGCGATCGCGTTCGCATAGCGATAATCGGTTCCGGTCCTGCGGGATTGAGCGCCGCCGCGCATGCCGCTGCGCTCGGGCTTTCGCATGTCCTGCTGGAGAAGACCGACCATCTCTCCGACACGATCTTCAAGTACCAGAAGGGCAAGCACGTCATGGCGACGCCCAGCAATCTGGTGCTGCGCTCCGACCTTGATTTCGACGCTGGCAAGCGGGAAGCGATTCTCGGCATATGGGATCGGCAGGCGGCCGAGGGGAAGATCCAGGTTCGCTACAATGCCGAAGTTACCGGCATCAGCGGCGAGAAAGGCGATTTTCGTATCGCGCTGCGCGGTGGCGGGGAAGTCGCGGCTGAGGCGGTGATCCTTGCGATCGGCACGCAAGGCAATCCGAACCTGATGGCCTGCCTCGGCGCCGAGTTGCCGCATGTGCAGTACCAGCTCGATGATCCCGGCGAATATGTCGATGAACATATTACCGTGATCGGAACGGGCGACGCCGGTATCGAGAATGCGCTGGGTCTCGCCGCAGACCCGGTGCAGCGGAATATCGTCACCATCCTCAACCGCGGTATGGAATTCGCGCGCGCCAAGGGCGCCAACGTCAAGTTGCTGAACGAAGCGGCGGCCGCCGGCCGCATCACGATTCGCACCGAGACGACTCCCGCCGAAGTCCGCTCTGGCGAACTGCTGCTGGATACGCGTGACGGGCAGGAGACGATCCGCTGCGACCGGATTATCGCCCGTATGGGCTCCAACGCGCCGCGCAAGTTCGTCGAGGCTTGCGGCGTGGAATTCACCAGCGCGGATCGCGAAGCGTTTCCGGTTCTGTCGCCGGTATTCGAGACGACCAAACCGGGTATTCACGTTATCGGCGCGTTAGCGGGTTATCCGTTGATCAAGCACTGCATGAATCAGGGCTACGATGTCGTCGAGTTCCTAAACGGCAATACTTCCCTGAAGCCCGCAGACGAACCGATTCTCGCCGCGAAGTTCGCCGGATTGCCGCAAAAGCGCGACGTCGATGGCTGGCTGGCGCTGCTGGGCGAGAAGGTGGACATCTTCCGTGAATTGTCGCCCCTGCAGCTTCGCGAGCTGATGCTCGACAGCGAAGTTCGCGGTTTCACCGACGACGAGGTTATTTTCGCGCGCAACGAGCCGGGCTCCTCGCTCTTCGCCATTGCCCAGGGTTCGGTGCTGGTCGAGATCGACAAGGACGATCCGCGCAAGACCGTGCCGATCGGCGAGGGCTCAATCTTCGGCGAAGTCGGGCTGATTTCGGGTCGCCGGCGCGGCTCGACGATTCGCGCGGCGGAACCAACCGTGGTCGTCGAACTGTCGCGCAATGCCGCGCTGAAACTCATCGCCACCGCGCCTAGCGTGGCGCGTGCCGTCACCCGTATTTCCATCGAGCGGCAATTGTTGCAGATATTCGGTGCGGGTCTGACGCCCGCCGACGTCGCCGAATTGGTCGATGGTGCGGAAGTGCAGAACAAGCGCGCTGGCGAAGTCGTTCTGGCGGAAGGCGATGAGGGCAAGGACGTCTACATCATCCGGCGCGGATCGATGATCGTCGAAAAGACCATTGCCGGAAAGCCGGTGTTCCTCTCGTACCTCCCAGCCGGTTCTTACGTCGGCGAGATGGCGTTGATCGACGATGCTCCCCGATCGGCGACGGTGCGGGCGGCGATCCGTTCCGAGGTGATCCGCCTGCCGGGCGAAGCCTTCGCCCGCCTGCTCGCCCGCAAGCCCGAGTTGCTGCGCAAGGCCAAGGGGGAGATGGACTCCCGGCGAGAAGTCAACGCCTTCATCGAAGGGCGCAAGGAGAACTTTTCCGGCGTCGTCGACATGTATTCCCAGACGGCCCAGTTCCTGGTCGATAATGGCATCGGCGAGGCGACCGACGTGCTGCTGATCGACGAGACGCTCTGCGTCGGGTGCGACAACTGCGAAAAGGCTTGCGCCGACAGCCATGAAGGCCTGTCGAGGCTCGATCGCGAGGCGGGACGCACGTATGCGCATCTCCACGTGCCGACGAGCTGCCGCCACTGCGAGCATCCGCATTGCATGGCCGATTGCCCGCCCAACGCGATCCGGCGCGGTCCCGACGGCGAAGTGTTTATCGACGATACCTGTATCGGTTGCGGAAACTGCCAGCGGAACTGTCCTTACGGTGTGATCCGCATGGACAGCGTGCCGCCGCCCAAGCCTTCGCTGCTGAGCTGGCTGTTCTTCGGTCAGGGGCCGGGACCGGGCGAGCCGAGCAAGAAATGGCGGAAGAAGAACGCGGTCGAAGGCGTCGATGCGCCCAAGAAGGCCATCAAGTGCGACATGTGCTCGGGCATAGATGGCGGCCCGGCTTGCGTGCGCGCCTGCCCGACCGGCGCCGCGATCCGCGTTTCACCCGAAGGCTTCCTTTCGGTCGCCAGGCTGGAGGATAGCTGATGGCGACGACGCCCCGCGCCGAAGGCCAGGCTAGTCGCGTGATCGTGACCGCGCACGAGGGGTTCCTGCGCCATGCCGGCTTCCGCTGGCTGAAGATATCGATGGCGCTGTGCCTCGTCTGCGTCTTCGGTTATCTGTTCGCGGACGTGCAGCCGAGGCCCAATGGCGGTAGCTGGTATGGCTATACGCTGGGCACGATCGGTGCGCTTCTGATCGTCTGGCTGTCGCTGCTGGGCATCCGCAAGCGCAAGATGACTTCGGGACAATGGTCGCTGAAGGCGTGGACTTCCGCCCATGTCTATCTTGGTCTCGCGCTGATAGTCATCGCTACGCTGCACACCGGTTTCCAGCTTGGCTGGAACGTCCATACGCTCGCTTATGCGCTGATGATGCTGGTGATCGCGTCGGGCGTGTTCGGCATCGTCGTCTATGCCAGCCTGCCCCAGGCGCTCAGCAACAACCGCGAGGAGATGACGCAGGGCCAGATGATCGATGGCATCCGGGCGCTTGACCGGCAGTTGCACGATGCGGCGCAACCGCTGTCGCGCGCCAATGCCGATCTGGTGATGGCGGCGCTGGCCGAGAGTCCGCTGGATGCCGGCTTGTGGCGCCGGCTTTCGGGCAAGTATCCGGATTGCGCGACGCGCGCCGCCGCTGAGCGGCTCGATGCGCATGGGGCGGAGGATCCGGTGGTCGATCGTGTCGAGAAGCTGCTGATCCGCCGCCAGACCCAGCTCGAACGCCTGCGCCGCCACTTGCGGTTGCGGGCTTTGCTGGAAGTATGGCTATACGTGCATGTGCCGGCGACGATCGCGCTGCTCGCCGCGCTGACCGCGCACATCATCAGCGTGTTCTACTATTGGTAGGGGCGCGATGACTTTCCGGCTCAGACAGATCGAGTTCACCGCAGACGGGCGCGAGATTGTGCGCGAACGTGTCGTGGACAAGGCGCGGCTTTCCGTCGGTCGCGCTGCCGAGAACGACATTCATTTGCCCGATCTCGCAGTCGATCCGCAGCATGCGATGATTACCCAGGCCGGCGATAACCGGCTCGAGGTTTCGGCGGTGGGCAGTCTGGGCTTTTCGCTCGACGGTTCGGTCACGCTGTCCGGCTCTCTCGACATCCGCACCGGCGCGGAACTGCGTTTCGGCAATTACATAATCGCAGTCGGCCGGGCCGATGACGGCGGGGCGTTGCTGACGATCCGGCAGGCCAGTGATCTTGGCGGCAAATCGGCCGACTTCGATGAGAAGCGCGGCTTCTCGCTGGCGGCGGTGCTGCCGGGAAAGCGCCGCGTGTCCTGGCTTGCCGCGCTGTTCATCCTTGCGCTCTTCCTGGCATTTCCGATCGTCAGCCAGCTTACGAAGGGCGATGATCCCAAGGCCACCGTCCACGGCGACGGCAGTTGGAGCGCCGGCAAGCTGAGCCTTGCGCATCATGGGCTGGAGCAGAAATGCGAGGCTTGCCACGTCAAGCCGTTCGAGCCGGTGCAGGACAAGGCCTGCGTCGCCTGCCATACGCAGGTTCATGATCACGCCGATCCCGCGCGCATGGCGGCCGGGCGCGGAGCGGGGCCGCTCGGTCAGCGGATACTGTGGTCGGTCGCGCATGCGTTCGGCAAGCCGGGGCCGGGCGCTTGCACCGATTGCCACACCGAACACGAAGGCGCGACCCGCATGGCGGCGCCCGCACAGCAGTTCTGTTCGGATTGCCATGGCGCCCTGAAGGAAAACCTCGCCGATACCCGGCTTGGCGATGCGGGCGATTTCGGCAAGCTGCATCCCCAGTTCACGCCGGCCATCGTCACCGATCCGCTGACGCGCAAGCTGACCACCGTCTCGCTCGACGCGAAACCGCGTGAGAATTCAGGCCTTGCATTCACTCATGCCATGCACCTTGATCCGCGCGGCGGCGTCGCGCGTATGGCGGCGAACATCGGCGCGGAGCGCGGCTATGGCGCGAACGGGATGCAATGCAAGGACTGCCACCGCTCGACCGAGGATGGCATCCGCTTCAAGCCGATCGACATGGAGCGCGATTGCGAGAGCTGCCACAGCCTGGCGTACGACCAGGTCGGCGGCACCTTCCGGCGGCTGCGCCATGGCGATGTCGATCAGATGGTGGCGGACCTTTCCGCGGCCGACATGCGCCGCGTGATCCCCGTCAGCCGCCGCCGTCCCGGCGATTTCGCGCCCGGCAGACCATATTACTCGAACTTCGCGCCGCCTTCTTTCAGCGGCGGGCTGGTGCAGCAGGCGATGTCGAAGGGCGGCGTTTGCGGCGAATGCCATACGCCCGCGATGGCGAACGGAAAACTCGGCGTGGTTCCTGTGACGCTCGTGTCGCGTTACATGCAGAACGGTTGGTTCAATCACAAGGCGCATGCACAGGAGACCTGCACGAGCTGCCACGCGGCGAACAAGTCGAACACCTCGGCCGACGTCCTGCTGCCGGGTATCGCGCAGTGCCGTACCTGCCACTTGGGTGAGGACAGCACGAAGGCGGCGGTGCCATCCGGCTGCGCGATGTGTCATAGCTATCACCCGACTGCTGGCGTTCCGCGCCGCTTTCCGCAGGGTAAAACGTGATGGACCGCCCGCTGCTCATCGCCCAGTTGACCGATATCCACATCGGTTTCGATCGCGGCAATCCCGATGAGCACAACATGTTGCGGCTGCGCGAGGCGATCGATCGGCTGGTGAACGGCCCGAACCGGCCGGACCTGCTGCTGCTGACGGGCGACCTCACGGAATTCGGCGACGCCGAAAGCTATGCCCGGCTGGCGGAGGCGGTGGCGCCGTGCCCGTTCCCGGTCTGGCCGATGACCGGCAACCATGATGACCGCGAAGCGCTTGTCGCCGCCTTTCCGCAGACGCCGCTGAACGACGGCTTCGTGCAGTTCGTCCTCGATCTGGACGGCTTGCGCCTGATCGTGCTCGACACGCTCGAGCCTGGCCGCCACGGCGCGGGCTTTTGCGAGACGCGGGCAAAGTGGCTTGTCGACCGGCTTGCCGAGGATCGCACTACGCCGACGGTGATCGCGATGCATCATCCTCCATTCGAGTCCGGCATCGCCTGGCTCGACAGCGACGCGCGTGAGCCGTGGATCGCGCGTTTCGCCGATGCCGTGCGCGGGAACGGACAGATATGCGGAATTATCGCCGGGCATCTGCATCGCACGATCCATACGCAGTTCGAAGGATTTCAGCTTACCGTATGCTCGTCGATCGCCCCCACGGTGGCTTTCGATCTCACCCCGATCGACCCCGAGACTCCCGACAATCGGCCGATGATTACCGACGAACCCGCGATTTATGCGTTGCATCGCTGGGACGGCAAACAGTTCGTCAGCCACTTCGAAGGGCTTGGCCTTTATCCGGTCTGGGCTCGTTTCGATGACTCGCTGAAGCCGATCGTGCGTATTATTCATGACGAGCGGCCCCCAGCCTGATCGTCAAAACCCGCAGATTTCCTCGGGATTTTCGCTGGCTTAATCGAACCGCAAAAATTTTTGCGAGAAAATTAACTCTGCCACTTAACCATGCATGACATCCGCCGTTCTTGAGTTCGGCAGCTGAGCCGTTTGGCTCGGCAAGCGCCATTCGAATTCTTGAAGGGGAATAGTCATGGCAGTCATCAACACGAATATCAGCGCCCTTAAGGCGCAGAATGCATCGAATTCCGCGAACCGCATGCTGGGTACGGCGATGGAACGCCTCTCGACCGGCAAGCGTATCAACAGCGCCAAGGACGATGCCGCCGGCCTCGCCATCGCAACGACGATGACGTCGCAGGTACGCGGCATGAACCAGGCGATCCGCAACGCGAACGACGGCATTGCGCTGGCCCAGACGGCCGAAGGGGCGCTCGCCGAAGTCGGGAACATGCTGCAGCGCATCCGCGAACTGGCGATCCAGTCGAAGTCCGGAACCTACAGCAGCGGCGACCGCACCAATCTTCAGGCCGAAGTCTCGCAGCTCCAGAAGCAGATCGACGAAGTCCTGACGCAAACGACGTTCAACGGCGTCACCCTGTTCAGCACGAGTTCGGGCACGGACATCACGATCACGATCCAGTCGGGTTCGGAGGCCTCGAACACCGTCGATCTCACCATCGACGGCATCGACGGCACCAAGCTGACCGCTTCGGGCCTCGACGTCAGCGATACGACCAAGGCCGCGACGACGATCAGCAATGTCGATGGCGCGCTCTCCTCGATCAACACGACCCGCGCCGGTCTCGGTGCCGGCCAGAGCCGCCTGGAATCGGCGGTCAACAACCTGACCAACAACGTCACCAACCTTTCGGACGCGCGCTCGCGCATCGAGGATGCCGATTACAACTCGGAGGCGACCGCGCTGGCCAAGGCCCAGATCCTCAACCAGGCGTCGACGGCGATGCTCTCGCAGGCCAACCAGAGCCAGCAGAACGTCCTGTCGCTTCTGAAGTAAGCGATTGACCAGACACGCGCTTGTCCCTTCCAGGCGCGCGCCCGGCGGTTCGTAAGGATCGCCGGGCCTAGTCGCTGGCTTTTCGGCCGGCATGAAGGGAAATTTCGCGATGCCTGCACGGGTCGGCAGGCTTCGCCGATAAAACGCCTCGCACTTGCTTTCCTGTCGCGAAGGCCATGCCGCATGGCGGCATTTGAGCGCGCCCTGTCGCACCTGTAAACGCGCAAGCGGGGCCGCGAATCTTCTTCCTTTTTGTCCTGGGGCACCCGCGCCGTCCGCAGGCGCGTCTGATCGCCCGCTGGCGAGGCCGGGTGTGCGCCTGGAGGTAGAGAGTAGCGAACGGGCTGTACGGCCGGCGCTTGTGGTATGTGCCCGGCAGTACGGGCGTGGATGCGTGTGAGTTGTTATGCGAACGGCCGGCAGCATCACGCATGGCTGTCCGGCACGACCCTGAGGTGCGGGGCGCTGGCGGGAC
>DASWWL010000196.1:0-16070 GCA_036400975.1 Novosphingobium sp.
CTCGCAGCACGGCGTATTCACGAACCGCGCCGGGCAGCTCACCAACGACTTCTTCGTCAACCTGCTCGACATGGGCACGGCCTGGAAGCAGGTCGATGATGAAGGCGACGAAACCTTCGTCGGCACTGACCGGGCCAACGGCGAGCGGAAATGGACCGCGACCCGCACAGATCTCGTCTTCGGCTCGAACTCGCAGCTTCGCGCGCTGTCGGAAGTCTACGCCTCGGCTGACGCCGGCGAAAAGTTCGTCCGCGATTTCGTCCGGGCGTGGACCAAGGTGATGAACGCGGACCGCTTCGACCTGACGGCCTGAGCGGTTAAGCGGAACTTCGATCCTCCCCGTCGCCAAGGCGATGGGGAGGATTTTTTGCGCTTACTCCGCGTCGAGTCCGTAGGCCGTATGCAGCACGCGCACGGCGAGCTCGGTCTCGTCCTCGTCGATCAGCACCGAAACCTTGATTTCGCTGGTTGAGATCGCCTGGATATTGATGCCGCGATCGGCCAGCGTCTGGAACATCGTCGCGGCCACGCCCGCGTGGCTGCGCATGCCGACGCCCACGACGCTGATCTTGGCGACCTTGCTGTCGGCGATCATCCGGTAATAGCCGATCGCGTCCTTCTGGCCTTCGAGCAGCGCCTCGGTGCGCGGCAGGTCAGCCAGGGGCACGGTGAAGGTGACGTCGGTCTCGCCCTTATCTTTGGCGATGTTCTGGATGATCATGTCGACGTTGATGTTCGCGTCCGCCAGCGGGCCGAAGATCGCCGCCACCGCGCCGGGACGATCCGAGATGCGGGTAAGCGTGACTTTCGCCTCGTTCTTGTCGGCGGCGATGCCGGTGATGAGCTGGCGTTCCATATCCAATCCTTCAAGTTCCTCGTCGGAAACGATCATCGTGCCGGGAATGCTGTCCGCCGGCGGGGCATCGTCGTCGATGAACGACGACAGCACCTGCACCCGCACGCCTTCCTTCATGGCAAGGCTAACCGAGCGGGTCTGCAGGACCTTGGAGCCGACCGAGGCCAGCTCCAGCATTTCCTCGTAAGTGACGTTCTTGAGCTTGCGCGCCTTGGCGACGATGCGCGGATCGGTCGTGTAGACGCCGTCCACGTCAGTATAGATGTCGCAGCGGTCGGCGCCGATGGCGGCCGCCACGGCCACCGCCGAGGTATCCGATCCGCCGCGTCCCAGCGTGGTCACGCGGTTGTCGTCGGTCAGGCCCTGGAAACCGGGGATCACGGCGATTTCGCCCGCCGCCATGGAGGCAAGGACTTCGGGGCAATCGATTGTGCCGATGCGCGCCTTGGCGTGGGCGTCATCCGTCCTGATCGGAAGCTGCCAGCCCAGCCAGCTGCGTGCCTTGCATCCCATCGCCTGCAGCGTGAGCGCAAGAAGGCCGGAAGTCACCTGCTCGCCGGCGGCGACGACAACGTCGTATTCCGCCGGGTCGTAAAGCGCGTTCGCCTCGCGGCAGAAGTTCACCAGCCGATCGGTCTCGCCCGCCATGGCCGAGACAACCACCGCCACCTCATGCCCGGCCGCCTGCTGGCGACGCACGATATTGGCGACGCGGCGGATGCGCTCGGTTCCGGCCATCGAGGTACCGCCGAATTTCATCACGATCCGGGCCACGGAAATGTGCTCCTGTAATTCGATAGTCAGCGATTCCGGGCCTAGGCCCCGAAAGGGCTGCCTGTTAGGGACGTGCCATGGCTAATGCAACCATCAGGCCCGAAGAGGCGGCCCATTTTGGCAAGCTCGCCGCCGAATGGTGGAATCCCAAAGGTTCCTCGGCGATGCTTCATAAGCTCAATCCGGTGCGTCTCGGCTTCATCCGCGAGGCGGTGGATGCGCATTGGGCGGGCGACTCGCATGCGCCACGCCCGCTCGCCGGCAAGCGGGCGCTGGACGTCGGCTGCGGCGCGGGCCTGCTGTGCGAGCCCTTGGCGCGCCTGGGTGCAAGCGTGACGGGCGTCGATGCCGCCGAGGAGAACGTGGCGGCGGCGCGCGCGCATGCGGCGGGGGTCGGCCTCGACATCCAGTATCGATGCGGCGACCTGGGCCAGCTCGGGCTGACGGGCTTTGACCTCGTCTGCTCGATGGAAGTGATCGAGCACGTCGCCGACAAGCGCGCCTTCGTCACCGCGTTGGCGACCACGCTCGCCGAAGGCGGGCTCATGATTCTCTCGACGCCGAACCGCACCCTGCAATCGCGGCTGCTGCTGGTCGAGGGCGCCGAAAGACTGGGCGCGATCCCGCGCGGCACGCACCACTGGGACGATTTCATCACGCCCGACGAGCTGCGCGAACTGCTCGCGGAGGCCGGTCTGGCGATGGGCGATCCCAGAGGGATCGCCTGGGGACCGATGAAGGGCCTGCATCTGTCGGACGATCTGGCGCTGAACTACATCGTGACGGCGCGGAAGACCTGAAGCCCTTTTTCCACCGCGCTGCCTAAACCACGAAACATTGAAGAAATCGCAATGCCTTGCCGCTAGGCCTCGCCGCGTTCGGGCAAAGAGGCGTGCAATTGCTGGAAGATCGGGACCACGAAGGCTCAGCCATGAACAGCGGCAGCGCCGATAGGGCCGCATCCCCCGCGCCTGTGGTCCAGCTTTTCTTCAATCCTGCATCGGGTTCCTTCTCTGCACGAGATATGGTGCTGCTGGCGCGCGGCATCGAGGCGGCGGGAGCCAGGGTCATCCCGGCAATATCTTCCGATACCGCCGAACCCCTGACGATCGACCGGGACGCGAGCCACATCTGCATCGCCGGAGGCGACGGAACCATACGTCATGTCGCGACGATGCTGGCGCGGCGCGGCTGCCCCCTGCCGATTGCGATCTATCCGGCCGGTACGGTGAACCTGCTGGCGATGGACGGCGGCTACGCAGCCGACCCGGCCGGCCTGGTGCGCCGCCTGTTCGGCGAGCAGGCCGGCAAGCTCCATCATCCCGTGGCGATCGGTGAAGAGCTGTTCTTCGCCTGCGCCAGCGCCGGCCCCGACAGCGCCGCCATCGCCGCGCTGTCCACGCGATTGAAGCGCTGGATCGGCCGTGCGGCCTACCTCGTCGCCTTCCTTGGCGTGCTATGGCGCTGGCCGCGCCCCCGGATCATCCTGACCGCAGATGGCCGCCAGACCGCCTGCGAAGCCTTCTACGTGGCCAAGGCGCGCTACTTCGCGGGCCGCTGGAGCTTTGCTCCTCAAGCCTGTCCTTCGGACGGCATGCTGCACGTCGTCGCCCTGCCCCGCGCGGGCCGACGCGATTATGCGCGTTTCATCTGGGCCATGCTCTGCGGACAAAAGGTCCCCGGCGTGCATTTCACCTGCACCACATTGATGGCGCAATGCGACGATCCGATGCCTGTGCAGGCCGACGGCGACATGATTGCTACCCTGCCCCTCACCCTGACGGTCGATGCGCGCGCGATCGCCTTCCGCTGATCAGAACGCCGAGTCCCATTCCTTCTCGTTGAAGCCCACCAGCAATCCGCCGGGATGCTCCACCACAGGCCGCTTGATCGCACTGGGGTTGGCAGCCATCACCGCCACCGCCTTGCGCGCGTCCAGCCCTTCCTTCTCCGCATCCGGAAGTTTCCTGAAAGTCGTGCCGGCGCGATTGAACACCTTCTCCCAACCCGCCTGCTCTACCCAGCCAGCGATCTTCGCCGGGTCCGCGCCCTGCTTCTTGTAGTCGTGGAAGACATAGGCGATCCCCCTGGCATCGAGCCAGCCGCGCGCTTTCTTGACGGTGTCACAGTTGGGGATGCCAAATACAGTAAAAGTCACTTGCCACTCCTTTTCAGGCACATTGATTTAACGGACGAACCGAAGTTCTCGCTCATCAGCTTCCGTCAATATGAGATGTGCATTAGCTAGATATTGGACTCGAAAGACCCTACTGAAGCCATTTGGCCCTATGGCCCAAAAAAGAGGAGGTTGTCGTCTTCTCAAAGCTGCAACCTTTTTATACGCGTTTCTGGGTTTTCCCGAGCGAGGTTCCTCGGAAGATGGATCACAGCCAAAGCCTCGCATCAATTCGAGTAGTTGATTAATTTCAAGCTGGGTCTTTTTAACTTCGCCAGCAATCCATTCGCAATCTGACTGCGCCTGAAAGGCTACAATATCGAATGCCCAATCCTCAGATTGAGTACCAATACGATTGTGAGGCCAACCGAAATCGAAATGAAGCCTAGCCATTGCGCCAACGGCAATCACAGGTTCAATCCAAAGGGTGAATGGTCGAGGGTTAATGGTAGAGGAACCGCTCCAAAATAGTTGTTCCCTGGATCCATTTTCACAGAATTGATAGATACCACGACCTTGATGCTGAAGCATCCCTGATCGCCAAGCTCTCATAAACTGGAAAGCATCATAATCGCTCAAATTAAGCGAATTTCGTTGGAATGAAGCAGCCTCCATCTGCCGTTTGGGATCGCTGCAAAAATCAGTGATGAGACGTGCAAAAATCAGCGCTTCAAATTCGTCTCGAGCATTCGCCATGGGAAGGTATACAGCAAAATCCATAGACCCCGGCAATGGCTGCAAACGAGCGTGGACTTCCCTCACTATCTAGCTAGGAAACAGTTTACCTACGTTCGGGATGCCATAGAAAATGACGCTCAAGATGGACTCCTGTCGAAATGGGTGACGCGCGGATCCGCGCAGGAATAGACGGTGTAGCTCTCGTAGTAATCCGCACGCCCCTTCGCCTGGACAGCGAGGTGATCGACATGGCGCTGCCAGGCGCGGGCGTCTTCTTCGCTTTCCCATTCTGACATCGACAGCGTCTCGCCATCCTTCGCGGCATAGGAGCGGTAGGCGATGAAGCCATTTTGCGCACGGGCGGTCGCCTCCATCCGCTCTGCATCGGCGGCATAGGCTACAGCGTCCATGTCCGTCCGCTTGCGACTACGAAAGACATTCAGGTACATGCCGCTTGCTATAGCCGCCCCCGGCACATCGCGGGAGTGGACTTTTCGCACCATTCACGACAAAGCGCTGCCATGAGCCTCAACAGCTTCGGCCGTCTTTTCCGTTTCACCACCTGGGGCGAAAGCCATGGGCCGGCGCTGGGCGCCGTGGTGGACGGCTGCCCGCCGGGTCTGGCGATTTCGGAGGCCGATCTCCAGCCCTTCCTCGATGCACGGCGTCCCGGTCAGTCGAAGTTCACGACGCAGCGGCAGGAGCCGGATCAGGTCCGCATCCTCTCCGGCGTATTCGAAGGACGCACCACCGGCACGCCGATCAGCCTGATGATCGAAAACGTCGATCAACGCTCAAAGGACTATTCGGAAGTCGCCAAGGCCTATCGCCCCGGCCATGCCGATTATGCCTATGACGCCAAGTACGGTCTGCGCGACTATCGCGGCGGCGGCCGCAGTTCCGCGCGCGAAACGGCGGCGCGGGTTGCGGCGGGCGGGGTCGCGCGGCTGGTGATCCCGGAAGTCTCCATCCTCGCTTATGTTACCGAGATCGGTGGGGACGCGATAGACTTCGACAATTTCGACGCGACCCAAATCCATAACAATCCTTTCTTCTGCCCCGATGCCGAAGCGGCAAAGCGGTGGGAGAAGCTGGTGGACGACGCCCGCCTCGCCGGCTCGTCGCTGGGCGCGGTGGTCGAATGCGTGGCGACCGGCGTAC
The DNA here is from genome assembly GCA_036400975.1 of Novosphingobium sp. Classification (GTDB taxonomy): domain Bacteria; phylum Pseudomonadota; class Alphaproteobacteria; order Sphingomonadales; family Sphingomonadaceae; genus Novosphingobium. Next base: position 5,646 of record DASWWL010000196.1, read on the forward strand.
CGGCGGGCTGGGGCGCGCCGCTCTACGCCAAGCTGGATTCCGAACTTGCCGCCGCGATGATGAGCATCAACGCCGTCAAAGGTTTTGAGATCGGCGACGGCTTCGCCGCCGCGCGTCTTACCGGCGAGCAGAACGCAGACCCGATGCGGCCCGGCGCCGATGGTCCCGAGTTCCTCGCTAATCACGCAGGCGGCATCGCCGGCGGCATCTCGACCGGCCAGCCCATCGTGGTGCGCGCGGCGTTCAAGCCGACCTCGTCCATCCTCACGCCGGTCGAAACGATCACACGCGAAGGCAAGGCGAGCGACATCCGCACCAAGGGCCGGCACGACCCCTGTGTCGGCATCCGGGGCGCCCCCGTGGTCGAGGCGATGATGGCCCTCGTATTGGCCGACCAGAAACTGCTGCATCGCGGACAGTGCGGCTGACACGCCGGAACGTCAGAGAGGCGATCAATTTATCGAAAAATACGATCAATCGAATTGATCGAATTTGCCGTTCCGATTAATCGGGATTGCCTGTTTTGCGACCGTAAGCCCGCATCCTATCTCCCGTCGTCAGTTTCAACTACGCAATACGAGGGAGTTATTTATCCATGGGTATCGTCGGTAGCACCATCAAGCCGTTCAAGAACACCGCCTTCCAGGCGGGCCGTGATTTCTATGACGTCACCGAAGCGGACATCGCCGGCAAGTGGGCCGTGTTCTTCTTCTACCCCGCCGACTTCACTTTCGTCTGCCCCACCGAGCTGGAAGACCTCGGCGAGCAGTACGGAACGCTGCAGGACATGGGCGTGGAAGTGTTCGGCGTATCGACCGACACCCATTTCAGCCACAAGGCCTGGCATGACACCTCGGAAAAAATCGGCAAGCTCAGGTACGCTTTCCTGGGTGACCAGAACCACGCCCTGACCAACAACTTCGGCGTGCTGCGCGAAGGCGTCGGTCTAGCCGACCGCGCGACTTTCGTGGTCGATCCCGACGGCGTGATCCAGCTTGTCGAGATCACGCCCGAAGGCGTGGGCCGCAACGCGACCGAACTCGTCCGCAAGATCAAGGCCGCCAAGTACTGGCGCGAGCATCCCGGCCAGGTCTGCCCGGCCAAGTGGGAAGAAGGCGCGGCAACCCTCGCCCCCTCGCTCGACCTCGTCGGCAAGCTCTAACACCACCGCGACTTGACCGGGTCGCGTGCCGAAGGTGCGCGGTCCGGGGTTTCCCTTGCCCCGAGCCGCGCCCAACGGGCGCGATCGCCGGACGCCCCGGACCGCCCCTTTTTCCGAACACGCCATTCCAAAGGACCCCGACATGCTCGACGCCAACCTGAAGCAACAGCTCTCGCAATATCTCGCCATGCTGCGCGAGCCGATCGAGCTTGTCGCCTCTCTGGGTGACGATGCAAAGTCGGCCGAGACGCGCGAGCTGCTGAGCACCATCGCCTCGCTTTCGGACAAGGTCACCGCCGCTTTCGACGGCGACGACGCGCGACGCCCCAGCTTCATCGTCCGACGCGTCTCGGACGCGAGCGCCTGGGTGCACTTCGCCGGCGTGCCGCTGGGCCACGAATTCACCTCGCTCGTCCTCGCGTTGCTATGGACCGGCGGACATCCGCCCAAGGTTGCGGACGAGGTTCTGGAGCAGATCCGTAACCTCGAAGGCGAGCACGATTTCGAGATGTATTTCTCGCTCTCGTGCCACAACTGCCCGGACGTCGTGCAGGCGCTGACCCTGCTGGCGCTCTACAACCCGCACGTCACCGCCACGCTCATCGAAGGTGGTGCATTCAAGGACGAAGTCGATGCGCGCGGCGTGATGGCCGTGCCTGCAGTATTCCTGAACGGCGCGATGTGGGGATCGGGCAAGATGAGCATAGAGGAGATCCTCGCCAGGCTCGATACCGGCGCCGATGCCAAGGCAGCTGCGAAGCTCGCCGAAAAGGAGCCCTTCGAGGTGCTCGTCGTAGGCGGCGGTCCCGCTGGCACCTCTGCGGCGATCTATACCGCGCGCAAGGGTTTCTCGACCGGCCTCGCCGCAGAACGCTTCGGCGGGCAGGTGCAGGACACGATGGGCATCGAGAACTTCATCTCCGTTCCCTATACCGAGGGACCGAAGCTCGCCGCCGCACTGGAAAGCCATGTCGATGAATACGACATCGACGTGATGCCCCTGCAACGTGCGGAAAAGCTGATCCCGGCAAGCCGTGAAGGCGGCTATCACGAGATCGTCTTCGCCAACGGCGCTTCGCTCAAGGCCCGCAGCCTTGTCCTCACCACGGGCGCACGCTGGCGCAACCTGGGCGTGCCCGGCGAGGCCGAGTACAAGACCAAGGGCGTGGCCTATTGCCCGCACTGCGACGGACCTCTGTTCAAGGGCAAGCGCGTCGCGGTGATCGGCGGCGGCAACTCGGGCGTCGAGGCGGCGATCGACCTCGCCAACATCGTCGGCCATGTGACGCTGGTCGAATTCGATCCGAAGCTGCGCGCCGATCAGGTACTGGTCGACAAGCTCAGATCGTTGAAGAACGTCGATATCGTGGTTGCCGCCCAGACCACCGAAGTCACCGGCGACGGCGAAAAGGTCAACGGCCTGATTTACAGGAACCGGGAGACGAACGAAGAACGCAAGATCGATCTCGAAGGCGTCTTCGTGCAGATCGGACTGGTGCCGAACACGGAATGGCTCAAGGATTCAGGACTGGAGTTGACCGGGCGCGGCGAGATCGTCGTGGATGAGAAAGCAGCGACGAACCTGCCCGGCGTCTTCGCGGCGGGCGATGCGACGACGGTGCCCTACAAGCAGATCATCATCGCCATGGGCCAGGGCGCGACAGCGGCGCTTTCGGCCTTCGACTACCTGATCCGCCTGCCTGCCGAAACCGAGACAGTCGCCGAAGCAGCCTAGGACAGATCGATATTCAGTCCTAACGCGGCCGGCGAAGCACGATGTAGACCGCCCCCGCGCCGCCATGGCGCGGGTGTGCGGGACGCACGGCGGCGATCTTCGCAGAGTGCGATCCGTTGGCCAGCCAATCGAGGAACTTGGCCCGGATTGCTCCACGCCGCTCACCCCGCCCGGCGGCGTCGCCCGGACGCGGACGCCCGGTTATCAACAGCACCAGCCGCGCGCCCTGCGCCAAGGCCAGCGTCAATCCCTGATCGAGACGGGAATGCGCAGCATCCAGGGTGGAGCCGTGAAGGTCGAGCGTGAAATCAGGCGCAACCATTCCCTTCGCCAGCCTGCGATCCCAGCCCGCGTCCAGCGTGCTGCAGTCAAGCGATCGCCGCTCTTCCCCGCGCGGTGGCAGGGACTGCTCCGGTGCGGGTGATACCGAAACGGCCACTTTCTTCCGACGCGGCGATGGCGATGGCGTCGCCTTCTCTTCTTCCGGCAGAAGTGCAGACATCCTGCGGCCGCGCATTGGAATGACGGTCTTCGCGACACGCGCCCAGAGATCCGCCTCGCCGGGCGTCAGGCGCCGGCCATCACGGCTCACCGGGCCACGCCGAGGCGCTGCAGCGTTCCCCTGGGCAGCAGGAGCAGCGCCTCGCCGCGCGCGCTCATGCCGCCGGCCGTACCGCGCGCCTCGCTGCCCGCGCCCCAGAACGTGTCGAAGCGATTGGCGCCCTTGATCGCCCCGCCTGTATCTTGCGCGATCCACAAACCATTCGCCTCGCGGCGATCGACAGAAAGCCAGACGGGCGCTCCGAGGGGCACGAAGGCCGGATCCACCGCGACGCTGGATTGCGCCCGCACCGGCACGCCAAGCGCCCCTACCGGGCCGTCGCCCGTAATCTCCCGAAAGAAAACGTAACTGCGGTTCTGACGCAGAACCATTTTACCATCTTCGGGATTCTCACGCAGGTAGCGCATGATGCCCTGCATCGAACCGGAGTATTGCCCCGGCGCACTGCCAATCAGCCCGCGCTGCGTCATAACGGTGCCAGCCAGTGTGGAAGGATAGCCGTTCTGCCCGGCATAACCGAGCCGTAGCACGCTGCCATCAGGGCCGCGCAAACGGCCCGAGCCCTGGATCTGGAGGAAATGCAGCTCCACCGGATCGGCCACCCAGCCGATCTCCAGTCCCTTGTCCATCAGGGCCCCGTCCTCAATCTCGCCGCGCACGTAATAGGGCACGAAACGACCCGCCTCGTCATAACGGCCAAGCGGCTGGCGGCCGTCGGCCATCGGCGGTGCATCCCCCGGACGAGCGCGGACAAGATCCGACGGCATCGCATAGACCGGCACGTCGTATCCGGGCCGGCGGGTGCGCACTCCGGCAATCTCCGGTTCGTAGTAACCGGTGGCGAAAGCCTCGCCGGAACCGACGCGGACAGTCTCAAAATAGCGCTTGAAGAAACCCGCTGCATCGCCGGCCGGCCAGGTCTTCGCAGCATCACAGGCCGGCTTCCAGTCGGCCCCACGCGTCAGTCCGCTGTTATCGTTGCGGGTGGTCAGCCGCAGGCAGCTTTCGCGAAAGGAAGACAGCGCGCCGATCGCGTCGTCCCGGCCGATCGACAAGCCGGAGATGGCGGGACCGGCGCGAATTCCGGTGAGCAGCGCATTGCCGGTGGCCGGCGGCGGCGCGGGCGTCGGGCGGGGCGGTAGGGGACGAGGGGCGGGACGGGGAAGCTGTCCCGAAGGAATGATCCGGCCGCAGGCCGCAAGCGCAGCGACCAGTGCGAGCGCCAACGCCTTGCGCCCCCGTAACCCCACGCGGAATCAGCCCTCGTCGGTTTCGTCGAGCAGCCAGTCCGGATCGGCTGAGGTCACATGGCGGCTGAAAGTCCAGACATCGATCGCCTCGATGGCGTCATCGAGCGAACCGGCGATCACCGAACCTTCGGCATTGCGCGTAACCGCCGCGATATCCGCGCGGAAACGAACGGTGATGCGCGCGATGGGGCCGTTGAGTTCGGCGCGCGCGATGCCGACTTCCTCGATGCGGACCAGACGGTTGTCGAGCGTTTCGCCGGCCGCGTTGCGCGCATCGATCGCCGCGGCAAAGTTGGCGTAGACATCGCCGTCGCAAAGCTGGCTCAGCTCATCCTTGTCGCCGCGCCAGAATGCCTCGAGGATCATGCGATAAGCGCCGCGCGCGCCATCGATGAAAGCGAACGCATCGAAACGGCGATCGGCCGCCGCGATTTCGCGCAGGCCGATTTCGACCGAACTCGTCGTAGCCGGAAAGTCGCGTGGCCGCTGCGCGGGATTCTGCTGCTGCGCCGTGGGCGCGCGGCGGGGAGCGGGAGAAAGCGGAGCCCCACCCTGCCCGCGCGGCTGACCATCGAGACGTCCCTGGATCGGCTCTTCCTCGTGCTCGGCCCTGCGGCCCAGCACCGAATAGAGCCTCAGTCCCAGAAAGGCCGCGATCATGGCCAGAATGACGATTTCGACTGTCACGCCTGAAGTTCCAATTCCTGCCGCCGTTAAAGTGCGGGCTTCCTGCAATACACCCAGATAGGGCGAGTTGACAAATGAACAACGCCTGAGAGACGGAACGCGGCATTTTTTTGGCCAAGTCCCAAGGTATCGGCAAACCAGGCCAGGATGCATTGCCGCGCGCCCGCCGCGATGCTAGGCGCGGCGGCGTTATACCACCGCAAGCGTGAAGAAAGCATCATCATGGCCGACGAAGGCAACGTCATCACCGATCTCAACCTGGGCGCCGAGGGCAACGGCGAGGACACCTCCCCGGCCGCCGGCATCATTTCGCAATACGTGAAGGACCTTTCGGTCGAGAATCCGAACGCTCCCGAAAGCTTCCAATGGCAGGACGCGCCGCAGGTGGATATCCAGTTCAACATCGGCGCCCGGCCGATCAACGAGGAAATCCAGGAGGTCGAGCTGAAGGTCGTGCTGACCGCGAAGGCGCAGGCCGGCACCGCCTATATCGTCGATCTTTCCTATTGCGCGCTGATCGGCATGCGCAACATCGACGAAGCGCAGGCGCACGCCTTCACATATGCCGAAGCGCCGCGCATCATCTTCCCCTTCGCGCGCCGCGTGCTGGCCGATGCCGTCCGCGACGCCGGATTCCCGCCGATGATGCTGGAACCGATCGACTTCAACGGCCTTTACCTTCAACAGCTCGCCGCCCAGCAGCAGACCGAAGGCGCGCCGGTCGGCAACGCCTGATCCGCTTCCGCTGAAAGGCGCAACACGCACATGAGCCTGATCCGCTCCGTCGGCACCATCGGGGGGCTGACGGCGATCAGCCGCGTGTTCGGCTTCGCGCGCGACATGCTGCTCGCGCGCGTGCTGGGTGCGGGCCTTGCCGCCGACGCCTTCCAGCTCGCCTTCACGCTGCCCAACACATTCCGCCGCCTCTTCGCCGAGGGAGCGTTCTCGGTCGCCTTCGTTCCGATGTACTCGCGTGCGCTGCACGGCGAAGACGGCGAGGAAGCGGCGCAACGGTTCGCCAGCGACGTGCTTGCGGTGTTCGTCTGGGTGCTGCTCGGCTTCAGCGCCGTCGCGATGATCGCCATGCCCGCAATCGTCTGGGTACTGGCCAGCGAGTTCCGCGAGATCCCCGGCAAGTTCGAGCTGTCGGTCATGCTCAGCCGGGTGACCTTTCCCTATCTGGGCCTAGTCAGCCTGGTCGCCATGCTTTCCGGATTGCTCAACGCGCGCTCCCGCTTCGGCCCCGGCGCTTTCGCCCCGGTCCTGCTCAACATCACGCTGATCGCCGGGATACTGACCGGTGCATGGCTGCGCGGGCCAGGCGGCGAGGACACGGTGGTGGCGTTTGCGCTGGCGATCGCCGTCTCGGCAGCGGGACTCGTACAGCTTCTCTACATGGCCTGGTCCACCCGGCGCGCGGGCGTGCGGCTGAAGATCACGCTGCCAAGGCTGACGCCCGAGGTGCGGCGGCTGGGCGCCCTGATCCTGCCGGCGACTTTCGGGGCGGGCATCTATCAGGTGAGCCAGTTCGTCGATACCTTCTTCGCCACTTCGCTGCCGCAAGGCTCGCTCACCTTGCTCAAGCTGGCGGACCGGCTGAACCAAATGCCGCTGGGCATTGTCGGCATCGCGCTCGGCACGGCGATCCTGCCGATGCTTTCGCGCCATATCCACACCGGCAACGCCGCCGAAGCGCAGCGCCTGCAAAGCCAGGCTTTCGAGATGGCGACGCTGCTGACCCTGCCTGCCGCGGCAGCGCTGGCGATCTGCGCCCCCGCCTTCACCGCGGCGTTCTTCGTCGGCGGCAAGTTCACCGCCGGGGACGGTGCGCTCATGGCCGAGATCGTCGTCGCGCTGGTCGCCGGGCTGCCCGCCTACGTGATCGTTAAGATCCTCAACCCCGGTTTCTTCGCGCGCGAGGATACGCGCACGCCGGTCTGGACCGCGCTTGCCGCGCTGACGTTCAACGTCGCGGTCAACCTCGTGGTCGTGCAGCGCTTCGGCATCGTCGGCCTTGCCGCCGCGACCGCCGCCTCGGCTTCGCTCAACTGCCTGCTGCTCTATGCGATCTTGCATGTGCGGGGCTGGTTCCATTTCACCCTGCCGCTGGCTTTAAGGATTGCGCGCCAGCTCATTGCGACGGCTGTTATGGCGCTGGCACTGTGGTGGATCATGCCTCTGATGGCAGGGCGCTATGCCGGCAATGTGATCGAGCGCATCTGGTCGCTGTCCGCTCTGGTCGGCACCGGCCTGGCGGTGTTCTTCGCGACCGCGTTCGCGACAGGCGCCCTCGACAAGGCACTGCTTGCCCAGCTAAGGCGCCGGCGCCCGCCCCGCACGAAGGCGGATGACGAAATCCTGGAGGTAGAATAGTTCCCATGCGCATTGTTTCCGGCATCCAGCCGACAGGCAATCTCCATCTCGGAAATTACCTGGGCGCGATCCGGAACTGGGTGCGCATGCAGGACGAGAACGGCGGCTGCCTGTTTTTCCTCGCTGATCTACACGCCATCTCGATGCCGCACGATCCGGCTCAGCTTTCCGCCAACACGCGCGAGATGGTCGCGGCGCTGGTGGCCTGCGGCATCGATCCCGACCGTTCGACGCTGTTCAACCAGGCGCAGGTTCCCGCCCATGCAGAACTGCAATGGCTGCTCAACGGCACCGCGCGGATCGGCTGGCTGAACCGCATGACGCAGTTCAAGGACAAATCCGGCAAGAACCGCGAAGGCGCCTCCGCCGCGCTCTACACCTATCCCGTGCTGCAGGCGGCAGACGTGCTGCTCTACCAGGCGACGCACGTGCCGGTGGGCGACGACCAGAAGCAACATCTCGAACTGGCCCGCGACATCGCGCAGAAGTTCAACAACGATTTCGGCAAGGGCGAGGAGATATTCACCCTGCCGGATCCGATCATCCCGCCCGAAGCGGCGCGGATCATGTCGCTGCGCGACGGCGGCGCGAAGATGAGCAAGTCCGACCCGTCGGACCAGAGCCGCATCAACCTGACCGACGACGCCGACGCGATCATGCAGAAGATCAAGAAGGCCAGGACCGATCCGGAACCACTGCCGTCCGAGGCCGCGGGGCTGGAAGGCCGTCCGGAAGCGCGCAACCTCGTCGGCATCTATGCAACGATGGCGAATAGCACGGTCGACGCGGTGCTGGCCGATTTCGCCGGCAAGGGCTTCGGCGCCTTCAAGCCGGCGCTGGGCGAGCTACTGGTCGATCGCCTTGCGCCGATCAACGCGCGCTTCAACGATCTGCGGCAGGACAGGGAAGCGCTGGACGCCATCCTCGCCAAGGGAGCAAGCAAGGCGCGGATGCTTGCCGCGCCGACACTCGATGCTGCGTACCGGGCCCTGGGACTGGTCCGGGGCGACGCCTGAAGAACGGCGCGCCCCTTATCGACGGGAGAGAGATTTGACCCTGGAAGAAATCGGCGCGCATATCGCCATCCGGCAGACCATTCACAGCTACAACATCGCCGGCGACAGCCGCAATGCCGAGCTTTTCTGCACACAGTTCGCCGACGACGCGGTGTTCGAATTCGCCGATGCTCCTCCCCTCCCCGGCTTCCATCATGTCGGCATAGAGGCAATCCGCAAGATGGCGGCGAACTGGATCCAGTTCCCGGTAACGGATCCGAAGCTGACGCCCGTCAGCTTCATCCGCCACAATATCACGACCTGCCGCGTCGAACTGACGGGATCGGATACCGCAAAGGCGAAGACCTATGCCTTCGTCGTCACCGACATCGGCCCCGACCATGCCGTGAACTATACCGACGACTTCGTGCACCGCGACGGCCGCTGGCTTTTCGCGCATCGCCGCATCGTGCTGGATTGGCGCCATCCCGGCAGCGTCTTTCCGCCCATGCCGCGCTGAAAATCCCTTTCATTCAAGCACCATTCAGCGCAAATTAGATACAACTGGTGGCAATAGGCATGGGCCGTACCCATATCCGGAGTTGGCCCTGGTCTTGTTCGGAGTCGCTTAATCATGTCCAAACGCCAGCAAATGCCTTTTGCCCGTCTTCGCATGGCGGCGGCCGCCCTGCTGCTCATCGGACTGGCTGCCTGCGCCTCGCCCTTCCGGGCTGACGTTTCCCGCTTCCAATCCCAGTTGCCAGCGCCTTCGGGTCAGACGTTCGCGGTTGTCGCCGACGATCCAGGCATGGCCGGTGGCCTCGAATTTTCACAATATGCGCGTCTCGTGGAGGCGAAACTGGCCCAGCAAGGCTACACCCCCGTCGCGGATCCGGCGCGCGCCACGCTGATCGTGCGCTTCGACTATGGTGTCGACAAGGGCCGTGAGCGCGTGCGCTCGACCGGTTTAACGCGCGATCCCTTCTGGGGTCCGTGGTACGGCTATGGCCGGCTCGGCTACTGGGGCGGCTACCGCGGCGGTCCCTGGAGCTATGGCTGGTACGACCCATGGTTCGACGGCGCCAGCAGTGTCGAAAGCTACACCGTCTATACCAGCGGCATCGACGTGAAGATCGATCGCCGTGCCGACAACCAGCGCCTGTTCGAAGGCAAGGCGGAAGCGGTGTCGACCTCCAACCGCCTGCAGTACCTCGTACCCAATCTCGTCGAGGCAATGTTCACCAACTTCCCCGGCAACAGCGGCGAAACCACCCGCATCACCGTGGCCCCGGAAAAACGCCGCGGCTGAAATCACGGCTCCCCGCAGGGAGGAACCGAGGGGGCGGGCCGGGAAACTGGCCCGCCTTTTCGTTTAGATTGCGCCTGGTTTTTGGAGCTTATCTTGGCTTGTAAGTAATGGAACCGAGGGCAAAGATCAGCCCTGCACCCTCCTAAGGGCCACACACAAAGAGCAGCCCAAAAAACCACGCACATGCGCTTGACATGTAGGAATGTTCTTCACATGTTCCATGTGTGTCAGGCCCCAGACTGACACACCGCGACGGGCGCGGGAGACGCGAAAGGCCTTCGCTTCTCTTGTCTCCCGTAGTGCGGTCGGCGCCCGCGCGGTCCGGAAAGGCCGCCACGGGATGCGGCGGATG
>DASWWL010000197.1:0-42072 GCA_036400975.1 Novosphingobium sp.
GCATAACAACTCACACGCATCCACGCCCGTACTGCCGGGCACATACCACAAGCGCCGGCCGCACTGCCCGTTCGCTGCTCTCTACCTCCAGGCGCACACCCGGCCTCGCCAGCGGGCGATCAAACGCGCCTGCTTTCGGCGTCAGGTCAGTCGGGCTCGCCGACCTCCATCGAACCGATGCGTAGCGTACCGATGCGCGCCTCGCGCAGACGCAGCTTGCCGATCGAGAGGCGGCCGATGGCCACGGCACCGATCGCGACGGCCCCCATGGCGAGCGCGCCCAGTGCGAAGGAGCCCAAGGCCAAAGTTCCGGCCGAGACCGCTCCCACGGCTGCGGCGGGCCGTTTCACCGACTGACCGGTCAGGCCCTTCCGGTCTTCACTCGGCTGCGTCGGCATGTCCGGCATCCGTCGTCTCCGCCTCGATCTCTGCCGCCTTGGCCTCCACCAGCCGGACGATGTGGTCGAGCATGACATCGCTGGTCACGTGATGGTCGGTCACGCCCGAGAGATAGACCATGTGCTTGCCATTGCCGCCGCCGGTCACGCCGATATCGGTCTCGCGCGCTTCGCCCGGGCCATTGACCACGCAGCCGAGAACCGAAAGCGAGAGTGGAGTCTTGATATGCTGCAGCCGCGCTTCCAGCGCCTCGACCGTGCGGATCACATCGAAGCCCTGCCGCGCGCAGGACGGGCACGAAACGACGCGCACGCCGCGCGTCCTCAGCCCCAGCGCCTTCAGGATCTCGAAACCGACGCGCACTTCCTCTTCCGGTTCGGCCGAAAGCGAAACGCGCAGCGTGTCGCCCACACCCGCCCAGAGCAGATTGCCGATGCCGATCGAACTCTTGACCGTGCCACCGATCAGCCCCCCCGCCTCGGTGATGCCGAGATGCAGCGGGCAATCGACCGCCTCCGCCAACCCCATGTAGGCCGCGACCGCCAGGAACACGTCGCTGGCCTTCACCGCCACCTTGTATTCGTGGAAGTCGTGATCCTGCAGCAGCTTGATATGGTCGAGCGCGGATTCTACCAGCGCCTCGGGACACGGTTCCCCGTACTTTTCCAGCAAGTCCTTTTCGAGGCTGCCGGCGTTGACCCCGATACGGATCGCACAACCGTTGGCCTTGGCCGCGCGCACGACTTCGGCGACGCGGTCGCTGTTGCCGATATTGCCGGGATTGATGCGCAGGCAGGCGGCTCCCGCATCGGCGGCTTCGAGCGCGCGCTTATAGTGGAAATGAATGTCCGCGATCAGCGGCACTCGCGCAGCCCGTGCGATTTGACGGAACGCGGCGGTGCTGTCCTCATCGGGACAGGAAACGCGGATCAGGTCGGCTCCGGCTTCCTCGCAGCGGCGGATCTGGTCGATCGTTGCCTTGGCATCGGATGTCGGCGTGTTGGTCATCGTCTGCACGGTGATCGGCGCGTCGCCCCCGACCGGGACAGCGCCGACCATGATCTGGCGACTCACGCGGCGCTGGATATCGCGCCAGGGACGGATCGAGGACATGGCGCGCATATAGGCCAGCATGGGGCGGGGGGAAAGAGCCCGACCTTGGAATCGGCGTCAGCCCTGCCGAAACTGATTCCGGAGCCCCAATACGAAGAGGAATTCGTCATCGAGCTGTTCACCCACCCGGAAATGGATGTCGGCGACCTTGCAAAAGCCATAGCGCGCGTAGAAGCGTTGGCCGTCGTGGTTCCCGCTCCAGACCGAAAGCTGGATCTCATCGGCTGCGCGCGCCCGCGCCTCGGCCAGCGCCCAGTCCATCAGCTTCGCGCCGATACCCTGCCCGGTCATGTCGGAAGCGGTGTAGAGCTGCTTGATCTCGATCGGCGCGACCGCATCGGTGTGCTTCGGCAGCGTGCTGGGTATGCCCAGCTTGCAATAGCCGACCAGACGCGCGTCCTGTTCCGCCAGATGGTACAGGCGTTCGGGATCGGCGATTTCGCGGCCAATCGCCGTCTCGGAAAATGTATCCGCGAGAAACGGCAAAAGGTCTTCCTGCCGGTAGAGGTGGCCGAACTTCGCGATGAAGCTGTCCCGCCCCAGCTCGGAGAGTGCGGTTACGTCCGCCAGCGTCGCGGAGCGGAATAGAATCTCGCCGCTCATCCGAACTTGTCCGCCTTGCGTTTGCCCATGCGCATCCGACTTTCCAGCCGGGCGCGCAATTGCTGGTAATAGGCTTCGAGGAATGGACGCGCATCGTCGCCGGGCACCCAGCCGATCTTCGCGCAGATCGCTTCGTAGACAGCCTGCTGCGCCTCGCCGCGCTGTTCGCGCAGCACCCTTTCCAGCGTCTGCAGTTCATACTCGCCATAGACGGAAAGCTCGGCTTCGCCGAAGCGGTAGTACGATTGCTGCGCCGGCGCCACAGATGCTGCCGACATCGTCCGTTCGAGCTTGCGCTTCGGCACTTCGACCACCCAGGTTCCGGCGATCAGATCGCCCGCGCGCAACCGGTCGCGGTTGAAGAACGGAAACAGCGCGAAGACGAGGAACCATGCGGCAGCGGCAATGCCCGCCGCGCCCATGTCACCGCCGTCGCTGGCGTTGGCCAAAAAGACCAGCGGCAGGAACAGCTCGATATCGCGCAGCAGATTACGGGCGATAACCATCTCCGCCGTCAGCCTTCCACCATCGCGTGAAGCTATACGGATGCCGGTAATCCGCTTGCCCGGGGTCGCGCCGCGCGGGCCGAGCTCGAAGAACAGGAACCAGGCGTTGCGGAACAGGAACATCGCCGCAATCCACAGGATGAACAGGAATTCCAGCGCATGGGCAAGCGGAGCGATCGACTGCACTTTCGCGAAGGCGCCCGCTGTCCCGCCCGCGATCATCAGGAGCCCGATGGTCGTCACCAGCATCAGGATGCCGATGAACAGGAGATCGAGGAACAAGGCCCCCGCGCGCGTGCCCCGGCTGGCGAGCGTCAGCGGCAAGGCAATGCCTTCGGGCGTGATCATCATCCGCTCGCGATTGTCGCGAGTTGCGCGCGCGGCGACGGCGGTCATGATGTGCCCATTCCGTTGGCGTCGCGGCGAAAGGCGAAAAAGTAGGCAAGCCAGAACGCCAGCATGAAGCCGCCCACGGCGAAACGCCCGGCAGTGTCGTCGATAAGCTGCCGCGCGAAGCCTTCAAGCATCGCGGCAACGACCAGCATCAGCACCACCCCGGCCATGACTTGCGCGGCGCGGCGTCCTGCCTCGGCAGCGGCCTGTACGATCGAGCGTTCGCCGGGAAAGGCCATCGAGCGGCCGATATGCAAGCCTGCGCCGCCCGCCAGCAGGATGGCGAAAAGCTCGGTCGTACCGTGGACCGACAACCAGCCGATGAAGTCGATCGTCAACCCCGCCCCGTGATACAGCCACAGCATCGCACCCATTACCGCCATGTTGTGGACCAGCAGCATCAGCGAGGGAATGCCGAAGGCGAAGCCCAGCGCGAAGGCCAGGATCGCCACTTGCGCGTTGTTGCTGAACAGATAGGCGGCAAAGGACGACATCGCGTTCTGGCCCTGATTGCCGAACAGGGTGGCGCGCAGCGCCTCCGCACTGGCGCCAGGCACACGCGTGTCGGCGAACTGACCCGGCACCAGCGCGTGATACCATTCCGTATCGGAGGCGACGAGCAGCCAGCCCACCACCGTTCCCGCCACCATGACCGCAAGTGCGATCAACAGGTCGAGCCAGATGCCCCGCACCGACACGCTCCAACCGCCCCCCAGGAACCGCCGGAGCCAGGAACCGAGCGAGGCGCGCGGTCCGTAGACGACGAACCAGGCCCGCTGCACCAGCATTTCGAGATAGGCCAGCGTCGCAGCGTCCAGCGACGTCTCTCGCGCGATTGACAGGCTGGAGGCCACGGTGCGGTACAATACCGGCAAGGCCAGCACATCCGCGTCGGACAGCTTGCGCAGCCGCCCCTTTTCCATCTGCGCGACGATGGCCTCCAGCCGCTTCCAGTCGCTCTCGCGCTCCAGCCGGAACCGGTCGCTGCGCAGCACGGCAGCTTCGATGGCGGAGATGTCGGCCGAAGAACCAGGCAGCATGGACATCACCCGATCGCTCCCGATCGCTTGATCGCAAGATAGGCGTCGATCAGCCGCGTGCCAATCTGGCCATAGGGCGCCTCGATCACATCGACCCCAAGCTGGTGAAGCCGCCGCGTGACCAGCGCACGCTGGCGCAGAAGCGAATCCGCCGTGACCGACATCGCCAGCGCCTGCATGTCGCGCGGCGCATCCGCTGCGATCTCCTCCAGTTCCTCGTCAGCCAGCGTGACGAAGATGACGAGATGGCGGGACACCAGCCGGCCGATGCTCTCGATCATCAATTCCGCGCTGATGGGATCGGTGAAGTCGCTGAAAACGACGATCAGCGAACGGCGCTGCAAGCGCCCGGCCAGCGTCGCCAGCGCGAGCGTGAAGTTCGGCTCCTGCGCGTGATAGTCGAGCCCGGCGGCGGCCGCCTGGAGGCGATGAAACTCCCGACTGTCGGCAATGAACGGCGTCATCACCTGGGGCTGGGCGGCGAAGCCGAACAGGGAGACGCGATCTCCGCCCTTCAGCGCGACATAAGCTGTCGTCAGTGCAGCGGAAACGGCCCGGTCGATGCGCGGCATCCCGGCCACCGGCTCGCACATCGTCTGGCCGCAATCGAAGGCGAAAACGATCTGATTGTTGCGCTCGGTCTCGAACTCCTTGGCATAGAGGTGAACATGGCGCGCCGACGATTTCCAGTCGATGCGACGGCGATCCATGCCAGGCTGATATTCGGTAAGCGCTTCAAACTGCGTCCCTTCGCCCCGGATACGCCGGGCTATCAGGCCGAATTGCGCGTTCTTGAGGAAAGTCTGCAGCGCAGGGGATCGCACCTCGCCGATATTGGGCCAGACGCGAACCGCCGCGCTTTCATCACGCGACCGCTGGCGGGCGCCAAGCCCGAGCGGACCGCTCCAACGCAACCAGGTTCTCGTAACTGCGCCCGCGCCGCGCCGCGCAGGGACAAACGGCAGCGTACCGCGCCACCCGCTGTCCTCTGCCTGCAAAGGAACGGTGGCCCGCCCGCCAGGAACCAGTCTCTCATCAAGCGCAAGCGCCGCCTCGACGCGACCGCGCTGGCCGCCATGAAACGAAGCATGGACAAGCAAGGTAGTGTCAGCGCCCACCTCCACGTCGGATGGAACCGTCAGCCGCATATCGGCCAACGAGCCAGCCGCGAGCGCATCCACCAGCACCGCCAGCAGCAAGGCCCCTCCCAGCGCCGGCGCGACGATCCACGCAGCCGGCGATACTGCCGCAATCACCAGCGCCACTGGCGCGGCGAGCGCGATCAGGATCGCGGCACGGACAGTGGGGACGATCACGCCCGCTTCACCGGGGCGCTTCCGTACGATGAACCAGCTCGGCCACGAGCGCCTCGACCTGCTTGCCCTCGATCTCGGCAGCGGGGCTCAGCAGGAGCCTGTGGCGCAGCACGGCAGTCGCCAGCGCCTTCACGTCATCGGGCACGACATAGTCGCGTCCGTCGAGCGCCGCTCTCGCCCGCGCCGCGCCGGCGAGCACGACGGCTGCGCGCGGGGAAGCGCCGCAAGCGAGATCGGCGCTGTCGCGCGTCGCACGCACCAGCCGAACGATATAGTCGGTCACGCTATCGGCCAGCTTCACGCCGCTTACCGCCATGGTCGCGGCGTCAAGCAGCGCGCCGCTGGCGACGGCGGAGATACCGAGTTCGCCGGGAGTCGGTAACCCGCTGCCCTCGCCATAGCGGGCGACGATGCGTGCTTCTTCCTCGAGGCTGGGATAGGGGATCAGCAACTTGAACAGGAAGCGGTCGAGCTGCGCCTCGGGCAGTGGATAAACGCCCTGACTCTCGATCGGGTTCTGCGTGGCGACGACCATGAAGTGCGGCGGCAGAGCATGAGCCTCGCCGTCGAGAGTCACGCGGCGTTCCTGCATGGCCTCCAGCAGTGCCGCCTGCGTCTTGGGCGGGGTCCGGTTGATCTCGTCGGCCAGGAGCAGGTCGCGGAAGATCGGACCGCGTGTCAGCGTAAACTGGCTGGTCTGGAAATTGAACAGATTGGAGCCGAGGATGTCGCCTGGCATCAGGTCCGGCGTGAACTGGATGCGGCCGAAGTCGAGCCCGAGGCTGGCGGCGAAGCTCTGCGCGAGAAAGGTCTTCGCCGTGCCAGGCGGGCCTTCAAGCAAGACATGCCCGCGCGCCAGCAGTGCGACAAGCATATGATCGATCGTTTCCGTCTGGCCGACGATGGCCTTGCCGATTTCCGTCCTTATCGCGCTCGCGAGCTGGCCGACCTCGGCGATGGACATGGGAGTGGTCATCGGATCAGCGTCCTTTCAAGGGCATGAAGGTCCTGCGCGGCCTTCAATATGTTGTGCGAAGAGCGCGCGGCGCGCAGCCGCGCAGCCGTGGCGGAAAAGGGCTGCGCCTCCGCATTCGCGGCAAGGGCGCGGTCGATCGCGGCTTCGGTCGTTTCCGCATCGGCATGGCGCGTCAGCGCGAGTGCATGGACCAGCCGGTCACGCGCGCGCGTCGCATAAGGCGTGGAAATCAGATGCAAGCGACGCGAGCGGCGAATGAGGCCAGCCGCGTTCGACACCAGCGCGCGCTTGCCGAAGGCGATGGCGCGCCCCGCCGCTCGGGACGGACCGAATCGCAGGAAACCCCGCCAGCCGGCCACCAGCGCCGCCAGCAGCAGGCATAGCGTCGCCGCCAGGAAAGGCGGCGTGAACGCCAGCGTCAGCAGGTTCGCCGTACGGGCATGGCCGTTCAGCGTAAGGTCGAAGGCGATCCCGGCCTGCCTCTCCGCGCCCATCGCCGTAACGAGCCTTTCGGCGAAAATCGCGCCCTCCCGCTGCTCCAGGCCATAGTTGTCGAGCAGGTCCGGCTCGAAGATCAACACGAGCGGAAATATGTCCTCGTCCTCGCCATTTCCTTCACCGGCTCCCGCCATCGCCGTCAGCCCCGGATAATAGCCGTCGTCCTGGACATAGCCGGCAAGCATCCTGCCGTCGCCGCCGGTGGCGAGCGGAACCAGCCGCGCGCCCCTGCCCGACTGGACGAACTTCGCATCGGGCAGCCTGCCATTCAGGTCATGCGCGGACCAACGGTTATCCTCCATCGGCCGGATCGCCACCGCCACATCGTCAAGGAAGCCAGGCCACGATGGCGACGCGGCGCCGGCCAGTTGCACCCAACCAGCTTTTCTGCCCCTGGCGTTCTCGGGGGCCGGTCCCGCAACCCACTTCGGCGTGATCACCAGCGTCGGTCCGACGTAACGGCGCTTCGCCACGATCTTGTCGAGTTCCTCACCTTTGGCATTCTGCGGCGGCGTCAGCACCAGCAGGCCCGGGTCAGCCAGCGTGGCTTCCGAACGGGAACGGCGCACGGTGTAGCCCCGCTTTTCCAGATAGCCCGCCAGCGCGGCATAACCGTTCAGCCCCTTGCCGCCGGCATGCGCGCCGCCGTCGTTGGTCGAGCCGCCAGTCATGCCCGCGCCGATCATCCACAGCAGCGCGACGAAAACGATCGCGCCGGACAGCACCAGCGCCAGCGCCGCGCGGGTGGAGAAGGGGTTGCCGCCGGCCTCGCTCACACGCCCGCTTCCGGCAGCGGCTGGAGCGCGAAATCGGCATAGGCCGCGCGCACCGCCTGCCAATCGGCAAGATCGAGTTCACGCAAGGCGAAGAGGCTGCGCTCCACGCGGCGCGCGATCTCGCCGAAGGCCGCGCGGGCGCGATCGGGCAGCAAAGGCAGCGTCGCGATCTCGCGCGCGGTGCTCGCGGGCAGTAGCCAGTCTGGCCGCGCCTCGGCGATATGATGGACGCTGCGCTGGAGCAGCAGGTGCGCCGCTTCGCCATAGCGCCCCTCCGCCGCAAGACGATCGGCATCCGACAGCAGCGCCACGGCCATGGCCTGATCGGGCGCCCACTCGGGCTCCGGTGCCGCAACCTTCCGCATGCGCAGCAACGGTGAAAGCAGCCGCCACAGGATGAAAAGCGCCAAGAGGACGACAAGGGCGATCAGCACTTTTTCCAGCACCGGCCAAGACAGGCCCAGCATTTCGCCAAGCGGCTTGAACACCGCTTCCAGCCATTCGCCCAGCCGCTTGAGCCAGGCGGGCGTCTCAGGCGGCTGGACGGGCGGCAGCGGCGCGTACTGGATGTCGGTATCGGCGCGCAACGCCTGCCAATCGCGCACGGCGTCCGCCGTCGCCGTCGATCCGGCGATCTGAACCCCCGAAGTCGTCACCGGTGCTTGGTGGCATGGAGGACGACCAAGGGCAAGCGTTCCTCCCCGAAACGGACAGGACTATCCGCGTGGACGCGCCTGCGGGTAGCTACCCAGCACGCGAACATATTTGCAGTGGAAGGCAAGCTCCTCGATCGCGCGATCGACGCGCGGATCGCCGGGCGCGCCCTCGATGTCGGCGTAAAAGGTGGTCGCCGCGAAGCTCGCGCCCTTCTGGTAGCTTTCCAGCTTGGTCATGTTGACGCCATTGGTGGCAAAACCACCAAGCGCCTTGTACAGCGCGGCGGGCACGTTCTTCACCTCGAAGACGAAGGTGGTCATCGCCTTGCCGCCGGCAAGGCTGGCCGAATCGACCGCATCCTTGGCCAGCATGACGAAGCGCGTGGTGTTGTCCGCCGAATCCTCGACGTTCTCATCGACGATCTCCAACCCGTATATCTCGGCCGCGATCCGTGGCGCGATGGCGCAGGCCTGGGGATCACCCTGTTCCCTGACGAAAGCCGCAGCGCCGGCGGTATCGGCATATGTCATGGGCACGATGCCCCGCGCGCGCAGATAATGACGCGTCTGCCCCAGTGCCTGCGGATGGCTGTAGGCGGCGGCGAAAGGCCCCTTGCCCAGGCCCATCACCGCATAGCTGATCGGCAGGAAATACTCGCCGATGATGGACAGGCCGCTTTCAGGCAGCAGGAAATGGATATCGGCCACCCGGCCGTGCTGCGAGTTCTCGATGGGAATCAGCGCCCGCGCGGCCTTGCCGTCCTTCACCGCGTCGAGCGCATCCTCGAAGCTGAAGCAAGGCAGGGGCAGGCAGGCGGGATCGTATTCGAGCGCGGCGCGATGGCCGTTGCAGCCGGGCGCACCCTGAAAGGATACCGCCCGCGCCGGATCGGCGGCAGCGGCGCGCGTCATCTCTTCGACCAGGGCAATCGCGGGTTCGGGAAAGCTGTGCATGGGGATCGGTTAGGCATTCTGCACGAAAGCCGCAATGGGCCTTGCGCTTGGCACGGCGCGTCACTAGAGCGACGCGCAATCGCCGAAGGTACTACCCACGGGGCAATCTTTAATGGACGACCGTTTCAACACCATCGCCGGCTGGGCGCTTTTCTCGGGCATCGTGGCGCTCGGTTTTTCGAGCATCAGCCACAAGTATTTCGAGGCCGACAAGCCGCATCGCCCCCACAAGATGGGCTATGAGATCGAAGGCGTCGTTTCGAGCGAAGGCGGCGACAAGGAAGTGCCGATCGAAACCCTGCTCGCCACCGCCGATCCGGCGAAGGGCGAGGCCGTGTTCGCCAAGTGCAAGTCCTGCCACACGATCGACGCGGGCGGCGCCAACGGCATCGGTCCGAATCTTCATGGCATCGTGGGCGAAGGCGTCGGCGCCGGCCACCCTGGCTTCGCCTTCTCCGACGCGCTGAAGAGCCATGGCGGCAGCTGGGACTGGAAGAACCTCAACGACTGGCTGCACAACCCGAAGAAGTTCGCGCCTGGCACCAAGATGACCTTCGCCGGCCTGAGCAAGGGCGAAGACCGCGCGAACGTGATCGCATACCTGAATTCGCAGGGTTCGAACCTGCCGCTACCCGCAGCCGCCGCGGCTGCTCCGGCCGCCGATGCTTCGGCTCCGGCGAAGGAAGGCGAAGCCGCTGCTGCCGCTTCGCAGACCCCGGCGGCAACGGCCAGCAACGCCGCCAAGCATTAAACTGTTCGGCCTTTCTGCCGGCACGAAAAGCCCCCGCCAATGCGGGGGCTTTTCATTTTGGCGTCTGATTGAAACAGTTGCGACACCAACATATTCTGCTGTTGTTGGGTAACCCGTCGAAAATGGGTTCTCGCAGCCGTCCCGAATTCGTTTGGTGGCGCGATATTCCGCATCACGCAGTTTGCTCCAGGTTTTGCTGTCGCATTGCCATCTGCGGCAAACCCGCTGGCCGCACTACACCGAGAAAATAAAACGGCCGCCCTTTCGGGGCGGCCGCCTCATCGGTTCGAACAGGTTTACTCGACGTCGGTACTGGGCTCCGGCTGCGGCCCCGTCTTCTTGGCCGACGGCTTGCGCTTCGGCTTGACGACAGGTGTCTTCCCCGCGCGCTTCACCAGCTTCGGCGGGGCCGGGGTCAGCTCGAACGACAGAGCGTCGTCCTTCACCGAGACATGGACCTCGCCGCCATGCGCCAGCTTGCCGAACAGCAACTCTTCGGCGAGCGGCTGCTTGACTTTCTCCTGGAGCAGACGGGCCATCGGCCGCGCGCCGTAGAGCTTGTCATAGCCGCGCTCGCCCAACCAGCTGCGCGCGTCGCCATCGAACTGGATATGGACGTTCTGTTCGGACAGCTGCAGTTCGAGCTGGAGGATGAACTTGTCCACGACCCGACTGACGACCTCGCTGCCAAGATAGGCAAAGGGCACGATCGCATCCAGGCGGTTGCGGAACTCGGGGCTGAACATGCGCTTCACCGCTTCGTCGCCGGCATCCGCCTTGGAGACGTCGCCGAAGCCGATGCCTTGCCTGGCCATGTCGGACGCACCCGCGTTGGTCGTCATGACGAGCACGACGTTGCGGAAGTCCACCGTCTTGCCGTGGTGATCAGTCAGGCGGCCGTTGTCCATCACCTGAAGCAGGATGTTGAACAGGTCCGGATGGGCCTTCTCAATCTCGTCGAGCAGCAACACGCAATGCGGCTGCTGATCGATCGCGTCGGTGAGGAGCCCGCCCTGATCAAAGCCGACATAGCCCGGAGGCGCACCGATCAGGCGGCTAACGCTGTGGCGCTCCATATATTCGGACATGTCGAAGCGCTGCAGCGGGATGCCCATAATCTGGGCGAGCTGCCGGGCGACCTCGGTCTTGCCGACGCCGGTCGGGCCGGAGAACAGGAAGCTGCCGATCGGCTTGTCGGGATCGCGCAGACCGGCGCGGCTGAGCTTCATCGCACTCGAAAGCACCTCGATCGCCTTGTCCTGCCCGAACACGACGCGCTTCAGATCGCGTTCGAGATGTTCAAGCACGGCGCGATCGTCGGAGCTGACGGACTTGGGCGGGATGCGCGCCATCGTCGCGATCACCGCTTCGATCTCGCGCGCTGTGATCGTCTTCTTGCGCTTCGACGGCGGCACCAGCATCTGCATCGCGCCAACCTCATCGATCACGTCAATCGCCTTGTCGGGCAGTTTGCGGTCGTTGATATAGCGCGCCGACAGCTCGACCGCAGTCTTGATCGCGTCGGGCGTGTACTTGACCTTGTGATGCTCTTCGAAGGCCGTGCGCAGACCCTTCAGAATCTTGATCGTGTCCTCGATCGTCGGCTCGTTCACATCGATCTTCTGGAACCGGCGCAGCAGCGCGCGGTCTTTCTCGAAGTGGTTGCGGAATTCCTTGTACGTGGTCGAGCCGATGCAGCGGATCGACCCGCTGGAGAGGGCAGGCTTGAGCAGGTTGGAAGCGTCCATCGCGCCGCCGCTGGTGGCGCCGGCGCCGATCACGGTATGGATTTCATCGATGAACAGCACCGCTTCGGGCATCTTTTCCAGTTCGGAGACGACCTGCTTGAGGCGCTCCTCGAAGTCGCCGCGATACCGTGTCCCGGCCAGCAGCGAGCCCATGTCGAGCGAATAGATCACCGCGTCGGCCAGCACTTCCGGCACGTCGCCTTCGACGATCTTGCGGGCGAGGCCTTCGGCGATGGCAGTCTTGCCGACGCCAGGATCGCCCACATAGAGCGGGTTGTTCTTGCTGCGGCGGCAGAGGATCTGGATCGTGCGGTCCACTTCCGGGCCCCGCCCGATCAGCGGATCGACCTTGCCCGCCAGCGCCTTCTCGTTGAGGTTGACGCAGAACTGGTCGAGCGCGGAATCCTTCTTCTGGTTCTTGGGATCGCTCTTTTCCTCCGGTTGCGGGGTCTCCGCGTCGGACGAACCCTTGGGGCTGCGGTCCTCGATACGACGGCCGCCCTTGCCGATGCCGTGACTGATGAAGCTCACCGCATCCAGCCGGCTCATGTCCTGCTGCTGGAGGAAATAGACGGCATAGCTGTCGCGTTCGGAAAACAGCGCGACGAGGACGTTGGCGCCGGTCACGGTGTCCTTGCCCGAGGACTGGACATGCAGGATCGCGCGCTGGATCACGCGCTGGAACCCGGCGGTGGGAGCGGGATCGCCCTTTTCCTGCGTCTTGAGCGACTGGTATTCCTGGTCGAGGTACTGGCGCACCACATCGCCGAGATCACCCAGGTCAACGCCGCAGGCCTGCATTACCTGCGCCGCATCGGTATCGTCGATCAATGCCAGCAGCAGATGCTCGAGAGTCGCATATTCGTGACTGCGCTCCGAGGCATGGCCGAGGGCGGCATGCAAAGTCTTTTCAAGGTTTTGAGCGAAGCTGGGCATCTAGTCTTCTTTCACTTCGGGAGAGCACTTCCCGGCGTGGCGGCCAATGTACCGGAAAGCGATATGGGATTGCGATTGCATCCCGATATGGGGAGCCCCTGCGGACTTTCGAGGGGCGGTCAGGTTCACGGCGCCTTGCGTCCGAACAAGGCGTCGGCGGCGAGGCGGTGCGCGGCGGATTTCTCGCGATGCGCGGCAACGCGGGCTATTTCCGCCTCGAGCAGGGCAATGCGTGCGTCCAGCTCATCCCGCGAATAGCTGTCGAGGCTTTCGCCGGAGAGGCGGCTCGCGGCATCCCCGCGCGGCCTAGGTCGATCGTCGTCGTCCATTGCATCGCAGCATCGGATGCTCTTGGCTTGCTGTCAACTGGCGGCGCGATTAGGACTGTGCACGTGCTGTCGCCGCAACAGGGGGGCCTAAATGCCGGCAATGCTTCCGCTTTCCATGACGACGATAGGCTTCGACGCGCCCGGGGGGCCAGAGGTGCTCCGTCCCGAGACTCTGCCGCTACCACTGCCCGGCGCGGGGCAGGTGCTGGTCAAGGTCGCCTTCGCCGGAGTCAACCGTCCCGATGTCGCCCAGCGCGAGGGCAGCTATCCGGCGCCGAAGGACGCTTCGCCCATTCCGGGGTTGGAGATTTCGGGCGAGATCGCGCAATTGGGCGATGGCGTCGATGCGGCGCTGCTGGGACAAAAGGTCTGTGCGCTGGTGGCGGGCGGTGGCTATGCCGAATATTGCCTCGCCGAAGCGGATCACTGTCTGCCGGTGCCTGATGGCCTTTCGCTGGCCGAGGCGGCAGCGATGCCGGAAACGTTGCTGACCGTCTGGCATAACGTATTCGAGCGAGGCTGGGCCTGCGAGGGCGAGACGATCCTTGTCCATGGCGGCACCAGCGGCATCGGCACGATGGCGATCCTGCTTGGCAAACTGTTCGACATGACCGTCATCGTCACCTGCGGCGGCCCGGAGAAGTGCGCGAAGGCTCTGGAGATCGGCGCGGCCCACGCGATCGACTACAAGGCCGCCGACTTCGTCGAGGAAGTGAAGCGGATCACCGGCGGCAAGGGCGTTCAACTCGTGCTCGACATGGTCGCGGGCGACTACGTACCGCGCAACCTGAAGTGCCTTGCAGAGGACGGCCGCCACGTGACCATCGCGGTACAGGGCGGCGCCAGGGCGGAGATCAACATGGCGGTCGTCATGATGCGCCGCTACACTCTGACCGGATCGACGCTGCGCGCGCGGTCGAAGACGTTCAAGACGCTGCTCACGCAGGAAATCGCCCGCAACGTGTGGCCCGCGGTTGAATCGGGCGAATTGCGTCCGATAATGGATATGACATTCCCGCTCGCGGCGGCGGCGGCAGCACATCGCCGCATGGAAACGGGGGAGCATGTCGGGAAGATCGTGCTGGAGGTCTGACCATGGATCAGCTTACGCTCCACGAGGATCCGCGCAGCGGCAACTGCTACAAGATCGTGCTCACGGCGGCTTTGCTGGGCCTGCCGCTGCGGCGGATCGCCTATGACATCCTGAAGGCGGAGACCCGGACGCCCCAGTTCCTTCGCGACGTCAACCCGAACGGCCGCATCCCGGTCCTGCAAATTGGCAAGCGCTTCCTGCCCGAGAGCAATGCCGCCTGCTGGTATCTGGCCGAGGACAGCGAACTCGTGCCGGAAGGGCGCTTCGAGCGGGCCGACATGCTGCGCTGGATGTTCTTCGAACAGTACAGCCACGAACCCAACCTCGCGACGCTGCGCTTCTGGCTGCGCTATGTCGGCGAGGCGAAGCTCAGCGAATTTCAGCGTGACCAGATCATGACGAAGCGCGCGGGCGGCGAGGCTGCGCTGGCGCTGATGGACGAACATCTGGCCGGGCGCGATTGGTTCGTCGGCAATGCGGCCACGCTCGCCGACATCGCGCTCTACGCCTATACCCATGTCTGCGAGGCGGGAGGATTCCGGCTGCACGATTATCCTGCGGTTTGCGCATGGCTCGATCGCGTGGTCGCCTTGCCCGGCTACATACCGATGGAAGGCTAGGCAGCCGTCTGGAATCGGCTCCGCGCTTATTGCGGGTCACCGCCATCCATCGGTTCGGCGCCCTCCTGCCCCTGGGCATCGTCCTGTGCCCGGCTGGCATCCTCGGCTGCGGCCTGCTCCTTATATTCCGATCGTGCGTGCGCAGCTTCGTCGCGCAGGGCGGCTGCCTCGGGATCATCCTGCGGCTGGCCGGTTCCGGCCTGCGCCGTCTCGCCGTCGACACTCGAATCGCCGAACGCCATCAACGCTTCGATCAGCCGTTCGGGATCGTCGCGCATTTCCAGCGCCTGATGGAGGTACTTCTCGTTGGTCGCCACGGCGAGGCTGAGGAGAAGTTGGGAAAACCGGGCGCTGCCCTGCGCGCCGGCCGATCCCATCTCGAGATCGTCCGCCGTCGTTTCGATCAGCGACTTCAGCGCGCGTTCGACCTTCATCTCGCTCAGCACCTTCCTGGCGCCGTCGATATTCATCTTGATCGCGGGCACCTCTACGGTCGCGTGGACCACGGTGGCTTCACCCCCGCGCAGGGGTTCGAATCGCAACAGCACGGTCGACGGCGCACCACCGGTGCCGGGGATCGTATAGAGAATCTCGTTTTCGCTCGGGCGGGTCCGCTGGACCTGCAACCCGGGGAACAGGACCTGAGCTTCGCGAATATCGACACCGGTGAATGGCACCACCACCGCCACTGGCGGCCGCTTGACCTCGACCTGGAAATCTTCGCCGCCTTTCCCGCCGCAACCGGCCAAAGCAAGCGGCAGCAACAGCAATGCACGCATAGATCGCATCGGACACCCCCCGTCCGATCGCACGATATGCGGGAATGCTTAAGGCTTCGTGCGCTCTTGCCCCTTTCGCGGATTGCGCCTACATCCGGTTTGCTATGGCCGCTCCGCGAGGGGCGGCCCTTATTGTTTTTCCGGAGACTAACCCGTGACCCAGCCCACTCCGCTGATGCCGCATGCGACCGCGTCGTGGCTTGTTGACACGACCTCGCTCACTTTCGAGCAGATCGCCGAATTCTGCGGGCTGCATATCCTTGAAGTGCAGGCGATGGCCGACGACCTTGCCAGCAGCAAGTATACCGGCCGCGATCCCGTGCGCGCCGGCGAGCTGACGATGGCAGAGATCGAACGCGGTCAGGCCGATCCGGCCTATTCGCTCAAGATGCAGAAAGCGCCCGTCACCGTGAGTCGGACCAAGGGGCCGCGCTATACGCCAGTGTCGAAGCGGCAGGACAAGCCCGACGGTATTGCCTGGATCCTGCGCCATCATCCCGAAATCTCGGACGCGCAGATCGGCAAGCTGATTGGCACGACACGCAACACGATCGCCGCGATCCGTGATCGCAGCCACTGGAACATCGCCAATATCCAGCCCAAGGATCCGGTCACGCTCGGCCTCTGTTCGCAGCGCGAACTCGACGCCATTGTCGCGCGCGCGGCCAAGAAGGCCGGGCTAGTCGATGAAATGGCCAACGATGCGCGTCTGGGCGATGACCGCGACGCTCTGATCGAAGAACTGCGCGCCGAGCGCGAGGCTGCCACCAAGGCCGCCAGCGAAGCCGCGCAGGAAGCCGAGGCCGCCGCC
Source organism: Novosphingobium sp. (assembly GCA_036400975.1). Classification (GTDB taxonomy): domain Bacteria; phylum Pseudomonadota; class Alphaproteobacteria; order Sphingomonadales; family Sphingomonadaceae; genus Novosphingobium. Next base: position 16,298 of record DASWWL010000197.1, read on the forward strand.
TGGCTCGAAGCCAAGCGCGCCGCCGAAGCCGCCGGCGAGAACTAATCGGCACCATATTCTGTCAGGACACATGATTGCGGCGCCGTTTCGGCGCCGCAACTGTTTCTATCCTTTCAACATCCGCGCTTCTGCTCGCTTGCCTTCGTCTCGCGAAAGTTCAAAGATACGGGCATGGATGTCGAAAACGGCTCGGAGCCATGGCGAACCCGCTATGTCCATCCTTGCGTCTGGGATCAGGAGTTCGCTCCGCTGGCGATGACCGAGCTGTTCGCAGCGAGCGTCGCGGCGCATGGCGATCGGCCTCTCGCGGATTTCTTCGGGCGGACTTACAGTTACAGGGCGATGATGGCGGAAGCGCAGGCCTTCGCCGCCGGACTGCAGGCACGCGGCATCGCGAGGGGCGATCGCATCGGCCTGTTCCTGCCCAATGTGCCGATCTACATCCCTGCCTATTTCGGCGCGATGATCGCCGGCGCCACGGCGGTGAACTTTTCGCCGCTCTACACCCCCGAGGAACTCGACGCACAGATCGAGGATTCGGGCACGCGCCTGCTGGTGACGCTCGATGTACCTGCGCTGCTCCCTACCGCACTGACCGTGTTGCGCGATTCTTCGCTCGAGCAGCTGGTCGTCGGTCGTCTCGCAGATCAGCTGCCACGGCTGCAGGGTTTCGCCATGCGCCTGTTCAAGCGCGGTGATCTTACGCCATTGCCGCATGACGATCCGCGCGTCATCGATTGGCGTGACGCATTGTCGTCCAGCCCGCCGACTCCCGTCACCATCGATCCGCTGCGCGATCTCGCGCTGCTGCAATATACCGGCGGCACCACCGGCACCCCCAAGGGCGCGATGCTGACGCACCAGAACCTGTCAGCCAATGCACGCCAAATCGTACAGATAGATCCGCATAGCGGCGAGCGCGATGCGATCGTCGGGGTTCTGCCGTTCTTCCATGTCTTCGCCAACGCCTGCGTGCTCAATCGGACGGTGCTCGATGGCGGCTGCATCACCATGTTGCCCCGCTTCAATGCCGGTCAGACCTTACGCGCGCTGTCGCGGGTGAAGGCGACCGCGATGCCCGGCGTCCCGACCATGTACCAGGCACTGCTCGACCATCCTGATCTCAAGAAGACCGATTTCTCGTCGCTGCGCGTCTGCGTTTCCGGCGGAGCGCCGCTGCCGGCCCCGCTCAAGGTTCGCTTCGAAGCCGAAACCGGCGCTCGGCTGATCGAGGGATATGGCTTGACCGAGACTTCGGGCGTCGTTTCGGCCAATCCCTATGAAGGAGAGGAGCGTCCCGGCACGATCGGCCATCCCCTGCCCGCAACACGGCTGCGCCTGCTCGACAAGGAAGACCCCGCGCGTGATGCACCGCCGGGCGAACCGGGCGAACTCGCTATCGCGGGGCCGCAAGTGATGCAGGGTTACTGGAATCGGCCGGACGCGGCGGCCGATGCCTTCGCCATGCGGGACGGCAAGCGCTGGCTGCGTACCGGCGACATCGCCTTGATCGATGCTGACGGTTACGTGCGCATCGTCGATCGCAGCAAGGACATGATCGCGGTGGGGGGCTTCAAGGTCTTTCCCAGCCAGGTCGAAGCCGTGCTGCAGCAGCACCCGGCGGTAAAGGAGGTGCTGGTGATTGGCGTGCCCGACGATTATCGCGGCGAGGTGCCGCGTGCCTTCGTCACGCTGCAACCGGACGCGGTGGAAGACAACGAGAACCTGCGCCTATGGGCCAATGAACGGCTGGGCAAGCATGAGCGCATCGATGAGATCGTCATTCGCGAAAGCTTGCCCAAGACGATGGTCGGCAAGCTGGACCGCAAGGCGCTGAGGAGCGAGATCGCAGTCAAGCCTTCGTGACCCTGCGCACGGGATATGTAGGGCCACGCACGGCGGAAGGTAGCCGCCTTGACGCGCCTTCAGCCCGCCAGCGTCAGGTGTGGTTCGGTCGCCGTCACTTCGCGCGGGCTGAAACGGCCATCGACTTGCGCACCTTGCTCGATGGTCAGGGCGTCGTAATGGACATCGCCTTCGATACGTGCGCTCTTGAGGATCACCAGCTCACGGGCGGTGATCGAACCGCGCACGACGCCGGCCAGCCGGGCACTGTCGGCTACGACCGCGCCGGCGATCTCGCTGGTTTCGCCCTGCACCAGAGCGGAACAGGCGATGTCGCCTTCCACCCGGCCATCGATGTGCAAGTCTGCCGAGGCGTTGATGTCGCCCTTGATCGTCGTATCCGGGCCAAGGATAGAAAAGGTGGAGCCGGCCACGAGAGGATTACCGGCCGCTGACCGCGGCGACGCGGCGGGCTTCTTCGAGAACATGGGGCGCGGCCTCCAGAAAGGGTCTCGGGTTGACGGGTTGATCGTTGATGCGGACCTCGAAATGGAGATGGGGACCGGTCGAGCGGCCCGTGCTGCCGATCGCACCGATCTGTGTGCCGGCGGCTACGTTCTGTCCCACGTGAGCCCGAAATGCCGACATATGCGCGTAGCGGGTCACCAGGCCATTGCCATGGTCTATCTCGATGCAATTGCCGTAACCTTGGCGCACCCCCGCAAAGCTAACGATGCCCTTGGCAGCAGCATAGATAGGAGCGCCATAGGGGCCGGCGAAGTCCAGGCCGGCATGAAGCGCGGCCTCACCGGTGAAGGGGTCTGAACGATAGCCGAATCCCGAGGAGATGAATTCCATGCTTGCAGGAAGGACCTGCGGGATTCCGGCAAGACCGCGTTCCAACGAGCTCATCCGCGCCAGGCTCAAGCCCAGACGCTGGAAGCGGGGATCGAGCGAACCGTCGGCGCTGGTTGCCAAGCGCATCAGCGGACCACCGACGCCAACCTTTCCATCGACCGAAGCAAGCATGGTGCCGGGATTGAGGCCGAGCTTGCGGATAGCTTGCGCGGTGCGCGCGGCGCGACGGTCGGCCATGCGGGTAAGGCCTTCGACAAAGGCAAGCTGACGCGCCTCGATCCGGGCGAGTCCAGCCGCTTCGGGCACCAGAAGGCTTACTTTCTTGATCGTTTTGTCGGTTTCCGCGCTGCTGTTGCTCACGGTGTCTTGCGTGCGCGTGTCATTCGGCAACTCGCCGAGGTGGGCCTCGGTCATCTTCTCGATGAATTCCTGACGCCGTGCGAGATCGGCCGCGACCGCGTTCAGATCCTTACCATATCTGGATACCCGGCTTTCGGCGCTGGCGACCTTGGCTTCGCGATCGAGCAGTTGCAGCCGGTCGCGCGTCGCGGAAAACTGCGAAAAGGCCATGGCTGCCATGGTAATCAGCCACGCGAGCAACAAAGACGCGATGATAGCCGCAGCAATTATCTGCAGGCGCGAAGAAATCTTGATAAAACGGACCTGCCCCTGCGATCGCATGAAAAATTCGCGATCAGGGAAAAAGGTCCGCAGGCGATTCAGGAAACCGCCAGCGACAAATACCTTCAAGACGACCCCGCGTTGCGTTTGTTGTCTTCCGAACCGCCCGCGCGGCTAGCAGGAAGCTATTTCCCACGCGAATCCCGAAGATGGATTCGCGTCGAGTCGAAATATGCACACGATGAAACGATTAAAAGTCAGGGAACGGGTTAGCCTTTTAATGGCGCTGCGCCGGCCAACCGATTCGCATGACGAAGCTTGCAAGCGGTGACATTTCGTCACCCGGCTGCTATCTGCGATCATATGTCCGCACGAATTCTAGCCACCGAGGCGCCCGAAGCGCTGGTTGATCGCATGGCCCGCGCGGGCCGAGCCGCACAACGCGTACTTTCGCGTCTATCGGACGATCACAAGGCGCGGGGCCTACGGGCGGCCGCGCAGGCGCTGCGCGATGCCGAGCCGGATATCCTCGCGGCCAATGCGCGCGATGTCGCGGCGGGCGCAGCGAATGGCTTGACGGACGCCATGCTTGACCGGTTGCGGCTCGATTCCGGACGTCTTGCCGGCATTGCCGCCGCAGTGGCCCAAGTGGCTGACCTTGCCGACCCAGTCGGCGAAGTGATCGATCAGCGCGAACGTCCCAACGGGCTGGAACTGTCGCGGGTGCGGGTGCCGATCGGGCTGATCGGCATCATCTACGAAAGTCGCCCCAACGTGACGGCGGACGCGGCAGCGCTGTGCCTGCGATCAGGCAACGCGGTGCTGCTGCGTGGCGGCAGCGAGGCGGTGAACTCCAACCGCGCAATCCTTGCCGCTTTCGTCAACGGGCTCGAGGCGGAAGGAATTCCAAGCGATACCGTGCAACTCGTCCCCACGCAGGACCGCGCGGTCGTCGGCGCAATGCTGACAGCTGCGGGCCTGATCGACATGATCGTGCCGCGCGGCGGCAAGAGTCTCGTCGCGCGCGTGCAAGCCGACGCCCGCGTGCCGGTGCTCGCTCACCTGGATGGCATCTGCCACACTTATATCCACGAAGCCGCCGATCCCGCCATGGCCCGTGATATCGCGCGCAACGCCAAGATGCGTCGCACGGGCATCTGCGGCGCGATGGAGACGCTGCTGCTCGATGCGCGTTTTCCCGAAAGCGCCTCCATCCTCGCGAGCCTTATCGATGCCGGTTGCGAAGTGCGTGGCGATACCCGCGCCCGCGCCATCGATCCGCGCGTGCTGCCGGCCAGCGCCAACGACTGGGATACGGAATATCTCGACGCCATCCTTTCGGTCGCGGTGGTCGATGGGCTGGAAGAGGCGCTGGCGCATATCGAACGGCATTCCTCCCGGCACACCGACGCGATCATCACTGGCGACGCGGCTGTAGCCGAACGCTTCCTGAACGAAGTCGATAGTGCGATCGTCATGCTCAACGCCTCAACCCAGTTCGCTGATGGTGGCGAGTTCGGTCTGGGCGCGGAGATCGGCATCGCCACGGGGCGCCTGCATGCGCGCGGCCCGGTCGCGCTCGAAGGGCTGACGACCTACAAGTGGCAGGTGCGGGGGACGGGCCAGCTTCGGCCGTGAAATGACGTCACCCCGACGCGTCGGTCTTCTTGGCGGCAGCTTCAATCCTGCGCATGGCGCGCATCGCAGGATCACGCGTTTCGCTATCGCCGCGCTTGGGCTGGACGAGGTATGGTGGCTGGTTTCGCCAGGCAATCCGTTGAAACCCGCCGAAGGCATGGCGCCCTTGACGACGCGCTTCGCGTCGGCGCGGGAACAGGCGCGGCGTGCGCCGATCCGAATCTCCGCGATCGAGCGGGAACTGGGCACCCGCTATACGATCGACACGCTGCGCCGGATCAGGAAGCGTTGGCCAAAGTGCGAATTCGTCTGGCTCATGGGCGCGGACAACCTGTTGCAGTTCGGCCGCTGGCGAAGCTGGCGTGCCATCGCGCGGTTGATGCCGATTGCGGTCATAGCCCGGCCGGGCTATGATGCGCCTGCCTTCGCGAGCCCCGCGATGGCCTGGCTCAGGCGTTACCGGATACCTGCGGCCGGCTTTGACAGACGGGCAGAATGGAGCGCTCCGGCGCTGGTGATGCTGCGTTTCGATCCTGACAGGCGTTCGGCCACGGCTATCCGCCGGGCCGATCCGCACTGGCCCAATCGGATGAAGACCTCCGGTCTTCGCGACGGGGTAACGCATCGAACCATCCCCCAGGATGCTGCATGAACGCGCGGCGGGCGATCGTCCGGCGCACCCATGCGGTTGATCGGCGGATCTTTCCTTCCCATCTTATTCGGTAGAATGGCAGAGGAGTTGTTTCAAACTACATGAACCAGGCGCAAACACAGCCGGCCCTGTCCGGCGCCGCCGCTCCGCCCATCGCCAGCGAGCCCGGCTCGCTTCATGCGCTGGTGCTGCAATCGCTTGACGACGATCAGGCGCAGGACATCGTCTCCATCCCGCTCGAAGGCAAAACCGCGATCGCCGATCACATGGTGATCGCTTCGGGTCGCTCGACCCGGCAGGTCACCGCTCTGGCGCAGAAGCTGGCCGAGCGGATCAAGCTGGCCGGTTTCGGCTTTGCGCGGCTCGAAGGGCTGCCTGCCGCGGACTGGGTTCTGGTCGATGCGGGTGATGTAGTCGTGCATCTTTTCCGCCCCGAAGTGCGCAGCTTCTACAATCTCGAGCGCATGTGGGGCTTCGGCGACGGGTCGGCAGCCGGCGCGGCCTAGGCCGCGCATGCGCCTTCACATTATCGCTCGCGGCAAGATCGGCCGTTCGCCGGAAGCCGATCTGGTGGAACGCTATGCGAAACGCATAGCCTGGCCCTTCAAGCAGACCGAGCTGCCCGATATTGGCGGGACGCTTCCCGTTTCCCCCGCTCCCTCACGCGACGTACTCCTTGACGAGCGCGGTCGTCAGCTGTCCTCTGAAGAGTTCGCCGCGCTGCTGGGGCGCTGGCGGGACGAGGGCGTGCGCGAGACGCGTTTCCTGATCGGCGCAGCCGACGGCCATGGCGAGGTGGCGCGCGGCAAGGCCGATCTCCTCATCGCTTTCGGTGCGATGACCTGGCCTCACATGCTTGCCCGCGCGATGCTTGTAGAGCAATTATGGCGGGCGACGAGTATTCTCGCTGGCCATCCCTATCATCGATCTGGTTAGAAGCGTGACATGATGTCACGCTCGGCCTTTATGCTGCGCCTCGCCGCCGCCGCGACGATCCTCGCCGGCGTAGGCGCGTCGGCGCAGCAGGCCACGCCGGCAATGGACGAACTTGCCGAAACTCGGGCCGCACTCTCGCAGGCGCACGCGCAAGGCCAAGCCGCGCAGGCGCGGGCGGAGCAGCTTGAGACGCAGGCTACCCGCATTGCGGAAGCGGCAGAGCGCACGGGGCGCGAAGTGGCGGCCCTCGCCGCGCGCATCCAACAGGCGGAGGCGGATATCGCCGGCCAGGAAGCGACCATGCGCCTGATCGAGCGTCAGCGACGAGATCTGCGCGCACGGCTGGCCGAACGACAGCGCCCGCTCGTGCGTCTGACCGCCGCCTTGCAGCGCTTGTCGCGCCGCCCGCCCGTGCTGGCGCTGCTACGGCCCGGATCGGTGCGCGATACGATGTATACCCGCGCCTTGATCGCAACCATGCTCCCCGAAATGGAGCGCCGCACCGCCGCTTTAAGAGCAGAAATCCGGCGCGGGCACGCCTTGCAAGCGCAGGCGCGGCTGGCGGGGAAACGACTGCGCGAAGGTGAAAGCATGCTGCTGGCGCGTCGGCAGATGCTGATCACCCTCGAAGCTCGTCAGCGGCTGGAATCGCGCCAGGCAACGGGCATCGCCGATCGCGAGGCGGAGCGGGCCCTCGCGCTGGCGGAACAAGCGCGTGACCTTGGAACGCTGATGGAAGATCTCCGCGAGGCCGGGTCGCTGCGCGAAAGGCTGGCAAAGCTTCCCGGGCCGGTGCCGCGGCCGGCAAGGCCCGCCGATGCGCTCGTCATCGCCAGCGAGCCGGCCGAAACGGCACCCCCAGTGCTGGGTGCTTACCTGCTTCCCGTAGCGGGCCGGGTCGTCGCGGGTTTCGGTGATGCAACGCCCGGTCAGCCTCGTTCGCGGGGCATCATGCTGGCGACCCGCGCTGCCGCGCAAGTGGTGGCCCCCGGCGCCGGACGCGTTGTCTTCGCCGGCCCCTATCGCGGCTACGGCAATATCGTCATTGTCGAACACGGTGGTGGATGGACCTCGCTGGTAACGGGGTTGGCCCGACTGGACGCGCGTGTCGGCGATACGATGGTGGCAGGCTCGCCTATCGGAATCGCCGGTCCAGGCAATCCGCGTATCGCGGTGGAATTGAGACGAGAGGGCGTACCGGTGAATCCCTTGCAATATCTCCGGGCATTGTAACCCTTTCGCCATCTGGCGTTCAGCAATCCCGCGCGATAGAAGGCGTGACTGTTCCTCGAAGGCGACACGGTCGATGAAATTCGCTTCTCTTACCCGCGCCGCGCTGCTCGTCAGCGCCGTGGCGTTTCTACCGGCCACCACCGCCGGTCTTGCCGCGGTCGATGGGCGCTCCGGTCCCCAGTTCGGTAAGCTCGTCGCCATCTATCAGCTGGTCAAGGCGAACTACGTCGATGAGGTCGACGACGACAAGCTGCTCAAGGGCGCGATCCAGGGCATGCTCGAAAGCCTCGATCCCCATTCGACCTATCTCGATGGATCCAGCCTGCAGCGGCTCGAAACGATGATCGAGGGCAACTATTCGGGCCTTGGCCTGTCGGTGGTGATGGATGACGGCGCGGTAAAGGTGGTTTCGCCATTCCGCGGGAGCCCGGCGGAGAAGGCCGGAATCAAGGCCGGCGATTTCATTACCCATCTCGACGGCAAGCTTTATTATGGCGGAGATATCGACGATGCGGTTGCCAAGATGCGCGGGGAGGCAGGAACCTCGATCCGGCTGACAATCTTCCGTCGGGGTCGAGACGAGCCCTTCGATGTCACGGTGACACGCGGCGTCATCCAGCTCGAGCCAGTGACCAGCAAGCTTGAAGGCACGGTCGGCGTGATCACGGTCAACGAATTCTCGCGTGATGTCGGCAATTACGTGAACCGCGCGATCCAGTCGATGCGGACGGAGAGCGGCGGCAAGCTTTCGGGCCTCGTGCTTGACCTGCGGTCAAACCCTGGCGGCTCGCTCGACGAAGCGATCGCACTGTCCGATCTTTTCCTCACCAGCGGGGACATCGTTTCGCAACGCGGGCGGGTGGCCAGCGAGAATGAATATTACAAGGCCGAAAAGGTCTTCAAGGGCGACGTCGCCAAAGGATTGCCGATCATCGTGCTGATCGATGCCGGCAGCGCTTCGGCGTCCGAAATCGTCGCGGGTGCGCTGCAGGACCAGCGCCGCGCGGTAATCATGGGCGAGCGTAGCTTCGGCAAGGGCAGCGTCCAGTCGATGTTCAGCATCGATCGCGGCAGCGCGGTCAAGCTTACCACCGCACGTTATTTCACGCCCAAAGGACATTCGGTGCAGGAAGGGGGTATCGAACCGGACATCCGCGTGCCGCAGCTTTCCGATCCCGACGCGCGGGCGCGTTCCGAAAGGGCGCTGCGCGAATCCGATTTGCGCGGTCACCTGATCAACGAGATCAGTCTCGACGACCGCCAGCTCGAATCCGACAAGCAGGACGATCCACGTTTCCGCGCAACGGCAAAGGAACTTGAGGCCAAGGGCATCAAGGACTTCCAGCTTCATTATGCGATCGAGACTCTCCGGCGTACCTCCGCACCTGCCGTCGCGGCTGCATCGCGGCGGAACTAGCGATGGCAGGACATGAAACGCGGCTGGCAGGCATGCTGGCGCTGGCGGGACCCGCCCTGCTGCTGGGCGGCGCCTATCTTTCGCAATACGGGTTCGGACTGCATCCTTGCGAGATGTGCTGGTGGCAGCGTTATCCGCATTTCGTTGCAATCGTCCTTGCCGTACTTGCATGGCTTTGGCGACCGACAGCGCGTCCGCTGATCTTGCTGGCCGCGCTGGCGATAGCGGCATCGGGATTGATCGGCGGCTTTCACGCCGGAGTCGAATATGGCTGGTGGCAAGGCCTAACCGCTTGTTCGACTGCATTGCCGGCAGGTGGTGATCCGCTGGAGGCGATCATGAATGCGCCACTCGTGCGTTGCGATGTTGTGCCCTGGAGCTTGCTGGGCATTTCGCTCGCCGGTTGGAACTTCCTGTTCTCGATGACGGTTTCCCTTGCGATTGTCTTGCTTCTGGCGCGAGGCGGAAAGGCGGCTGGATGAACGAAAGCAAGTCCGCTCGGATGTTGCGGGTCGACCAGGCCGGAGAATATGGCGCGACGCGAATCTATGCGGGTCAGCTTGCCGTCATGGGCACACGTGCGCCGCTATCGGGCGAGATCGCCGGGATGGCCGCGCAGGAACAGGCGCATCGCGAACGTTTCGATGCTCTGATTGCGGAACGCGGCGTGCGTCCGACTGTCTTGCAGCCACTTTGGTCGGTTGCTGGCTATGCGCTTGGCGCGGCCACCGCCTTGATCGGCCCCAAGGCGGCGATGGCATGCACCGCGGCGATAGAGGCGGAGATCGAGCGTCACTATTCGCAGCAGCTCGAGGAACTTGGCGACGAAGATCATGAGCTTTCAAGCCTCGTCGCGGAATTCCGCGAGGACGAACGCGAGCATCATGACGCAGCGATTTCCGCCGACGCCGAGCAGGCGCCCGCATATCCGCTGCTGTCAGGTGCAATCCGGCTTGGCTGCCGCCTCGCCATACGCCTGTCCGAACGACTGTGAGCCGGCTTGCCCTTGTGACGGTCGCCGGCACCACCTTATATCCCCTCCTTAAGCGCAAGGGAGTCCTGCCGTGTCGCGTCCTATGATCGCCGCCGTCATCATGCTTTCCGCCGGATTCTTTGTTGCTGTACCGGCTTCGGCGCAGGCGCCCGGCGAGAAAGTGAACCAGTTGATCGTTTATGGCGACGATCCCTGCCCGCCTTCCACCGGTGACGAGATCACCGTCTGCGCCCGCAAGGACGAGAGCGAGCGCTATCGTATTCCGGAACCGCTGCGCGGCGCCACTTCGCCACAGAACGACGCCTGGAACAACCGCGTCCTTGCCTATGAAACGGTCGGCAAGGGCGGCACGGCGAGTTGTTCGCCGGTCGGTCCCGGTGGTTCAACGGGATGCACGCAGCAACTCATCCAGCGCGCCTATGCCGAGAAGGAAAGCGATCCTTCCGTTCGTTTCGGCGAATTGATCGCCGCCGAGCGCGAGCGCCGGTTATCGACGATAGATTCCGAGGCGGCGGAAACGCAAGCTCGCGTCGAACAGGCCGAACGCGAGTATCAGGCGCGCCAGCGCGCTACGCAGTCGGGCGAGGCGACGCCGTCCGGTAAATAGCAATCGCTTTCGGCTTTCCGGCGCATGAAGCTTCTCTTCGTCCACCAGAACTTTCCCGGGCATTTTCGCGCCTTGGCTCCAGCGCTGGCGATGCGGGGCGATACGGTCGTGGCAATGGGGATGAGCCCGTTCACCCCGCCGCCCGGCATCCGTTATGTCCGCAGCACACCGGCTTACGGCACGGCGACGAACGGCCATCCCTGGACTCGGGACTTCGATACGAAAGTCATCCGCGGTGACGCCACGTTTCGTTCCGCGATCAGATTGCGCGATGAAGGCTTCGAGCCTGACGTGATCGTCGCACATCCGGGCTGGGGCGAGAGCTTATTCCTTAAGATCGTCTGGCCGCGGGCGAAACTCGGCATCTTCTGCGAGTTTTTCTATTCGGCGGATGATGCCGATGTGGACTTCGATCCGGAGTTTCGCGATCCTGATCGTGACGGGAACTCCTGTCGGATCCTGATCAAGAACGCTGCCATGACATTGCAGCTTCAAAACGCCGATGCGGGCCTTTCTTCCACACGATGGCAGGCGGACAGTTTCCCGGCATCCTTTCGCGATCGCATTACCGTCGTACACGAAGGCGTAGATACCGTCCGAATCCGTCGCGATCCTTCGACGAGGCTGACTTTGGACGGCGCCGTCACCATCGCGCCTGGCGATGAAGTCATCACTCTGATGAACCGGTGGCTCGAACCCTATCGCGGCTATCATGTCTTCATGCGGGCATTGCCCGAATTGTTGCGGCGGAGACCGAATGCTCGTGTAATCATCACCGGTGGGGATGGAGCCGGTTATGGTCCTCCTCCGCCGCCGGGGCAGACCTGGCGGCAGGTTTTCCTCTCCGAGGTGAGCGATCGGCTCGATCTTTCGCGTGTCCACTTCCTGGACAATGTTCCGTTCGATCAGTTTCTCGGGCTTTTAAGCGTTTCAGCCGTTCACGTTTATCTGACGTATCCGTTCTTGCTGTCGTGGAGTCTGGTCGAGGCGATGGCGATGGAGTGCGCCATCGTCGCCAGCGACACACCGCCTCTGCACGATGCGATCGAGCATGATAGGGAGGGGTTGCTCGTGCCTTTCTTCGATCAGGTCGCGTTGATCGATGCAATCTGTTCGCTTCTCGATGATCCGGCGCGGCGCGCCGCGCTGGGTCGGAGCGCGCGGGAACGCGTCCTTGCCGAATTCAGCCTAGACGTCTGCGTGCCTCGGCAGATCGCATGGATCGATGCGCTGAACGGGTAAAGCGAGTTGACCGTTTGCATGCGACAGGCGGTTGGATAATATGGTGAACGGTGAGTATCGGTCCTGCTCCATGGCATGGAGACGGGCGTATACCGACGAACCCTAAGGATATTTCCGCTTGCTGATGCGTATCGGTGAAGGTCTCGACCATTTCAACGGCGATGCGGATCCTGGATTTTCGTATTTTTTCCGGTTTTCGGAGCGGGAGCGGTGAAGCGGGTCCTGTCTATGCCCGGATTCGTGCTGGTTGGCGGTGGTTTGGCCGCAGCCATGCCACAGGCTGCCGCAGCCGAAGCGGGATCCGCACCAGCAGTCGCTCTTGAGCATGCTCCTACATCGGAATCACCGGTCGAGGACGGACGTGTTTATGGTCCTCCGGCACCTAAGGCGGAAAAGGGCAAAGTGCCAGACATCGGCTGGACGGAAGCTCCCGTCGGAGTGCCGTCGGCGCTCGATCAGGCGGTAAACATCGTTACCCGCAATTACCCATCGGCGAAGTCGGCCAGAGCGGCGCTGGGCGCTGCGGCCTCCGATGTAAGCGCGGCGAAGTGGCTGCGATTTCCCAGCCTTTCCGCCAATCTGGAATACCTCGATGACAGCAGGTCGCCCGAACCGCAGCTTTCGGTAGAAGTGCCAGTCTGGTCCGGCGGCCGTATTGGCGCCCAGATAAAGCGCGCCAAGGCATCGGAAGACGCGTCGTCGGCGAGTTATGTCGAAACCGTCCAGTCGCTGGCGCTTACCACTTCGCAAACCTATTTCGAAGCCGCCCGGCTCGCACTGCGTGAACAGCTTCTGTCGGAAAACCTCGACGAGCATCTTCGCCTCGTCGGCACGATGGAGAGGCGCGTCGCGCAAGAAGTCAGTCCGCTGGTCGATCTCGAGCTCGCCCGTTCACGCGCTGCGCAAGTCGAACAGGAATACACCGTCACGCGGGCGCAGCGCCGCTCGGCTTTGCGCGTCCTCGCCGAACTGATCGCCAGCGCGCCTTACGAGTATGGTTCGGTACCGCCGTATGACGCGGCCGACTTGCCCGAACGCGGCGCGTTGGAAGAACAGAGCGTCGCCTATGATCCCAGACTGCGCCGCCTGAAAGCGGCTGTCGATGTAGCAAGGGCCGATTTCGATGCGCGTAAGGCATCGATCCTGCCGCAGCTCAATGCGCAGTATACATACAACGATGTCTTCGGCAGTCGTGCCGGAGTCGTGCTGCGTGCCCAGACTAATGGCGGGCTCAGCCAGTTTTCCGAGGTCGATAGCGCCCGCCTCCGCATCGAAGGAGCCTTGCAGGACCTGCGCGTCGCCGATCAGCAGGTAAGGCGCGATATTACGAACGACATCATCGAATTCGATGCGGCAAAGGCGCGAGTGGAAATCGCAATGGGCGCGTCGGAAACGGCGGCGAGGGTCAGCGAGAGCTACATGCGCCAGTTCATTGCGGGACGACGCTCATGGCTTGACGTCATGAACGCGTTGCGAGAGGCCGTCACGGCTCAGCTCGGCAAGGTCGACGCGGAAGCGGCGACGATGTCGGCTCGGGTCCGCCTCCTGCTGCGCAGCGGGCGCTGGCATCCTGTCTTCGAAAAGGAAGATCCGTCCAAGTGACCCTGGCGTCGAGGAACATGACCGTGTCGAATTCAGTGCTGGCGTCCATTGAAACCCTTGCGCGGCTGCGTCGGATCGATCTGCGTCCGAATTGGGCCGATGCGGCGACCGGACTGGACCGCAATGACGGCGATGCGCTCGAAGCTGTCTGCGAGGCTATAGGCTGGGCGCCCGCCACGCCTTATCAGGAAGCTCCGCGCGCTCACGAATTTCCCTTGCTGGTCTATCACCCTGCGCATGGCTGGGCTGTGGCCGAGCGGGTGGAAAGCGACAACCGCCTAAGCATCGTCAGGGAGGGAATCAACACCACCTGGCGTGATGCCGACATGGCGCGCCTCTTCGATCTGGTTATTCCGCTGCCGGCGGGGCGCCAGGAATTCGCCAGTTCGATCGATGTCTTCAAATCCGCCGTTTTCCGACGCAAGCATGTGATCGTTTTCGCGATCCTGGCGACGCTGGTGGTGAACCTGATCGCCCTTGTGACAAGCCTATATTCGATGCAGGTCTATGACCGCGTCGTCCCGCGAGGGGCTTTTTCGACTCTCTGGGTGCTGACTGTCGGAGCGATCACCGCCATTCTTTTTGATTTCGTGCTTCGCGTCGTCCGCGCGAACATGCTGGAACAGGAAGCCGCGAAGATCGACACCGAGGTGTCGGAGTTCTTCTTTTCCCGTACCGCCGAGGTGCGGCTCGATGCGCGGCCGCCGTCGATCGGTACGACCGCGGCGCAACTCAAGGGTCTCGAGCAGATCCGCATGATCCTGTCGTCATCGATGCTCTTCGCCCTCGCCGACCTGCCTTTTGCCGTGCTATTCATCCTGGTGATCGCAAAATTGGGCGGGATCATCGCTCTCGTTCTCGCGATTTCCTTCCCCGTCGCACTTATCATCGCACTGATATTCGCGCGATTGATCCGCGGGAATACGGTAAGGGCGCAAGTCAGCAGCAACCGCAAGAACGGCTTGCTGGTCGAATCGCTGGACGCTGCTGAAACCGTCAAGGCCAATCGTGGCCAATGGTTTCTTCTCTCGCGCTGGAACCAGCTTCTGGAAGACGTTCACGAGGCCGAATTGCCGGTCAAGCGCATGCAGACGCTTGCAGGCACCATTTTCGGCACCTTGCAGCAGATCGCTTATATCTCCCTGATCGCCTGGGGCGCGGTGGAGGTTTTCGAGAACCGCATCTCGATGGGCGCACTCGTCGCGTGCTCGATCCTTGCCGGCCGCGTGAACGGACCGCTGCTGGGGCAATTGCCTTCGCTGCTCGTGCAATGGACCTATTCGCGCATCTCACTGCAAATGCTCGACGGCATACTCAAGCTGCCGGTGGACCGGCCCCCGGAAGTCGATCAGTTGCGCCCCAATCGTCTCGCGCCGGCCTTGTCGTTCAGCAACGTCGCTTTCGCCTACTCGGGCGGAAAGGCCGGAATCGTCGTGCCGAGGCTGGAAATCGCACCGGGCGAACGGATAGGCGTGATCGGAGGCGTGGGTTCGGGCAAGTCCACTCTGCTCAAGCTGATGTCGGGCCTTTATCCGCCGGCACAGGGACAGGTGCTTATCGATCGGCTGGACATGGGCCAGATCGCCGATGACGTCCTGCGCCACCACATCGGCTACCTTCCGCAAGATTATCGCATGGTGAACGGCAGTTTACGCGACAACCTGCTGCTCGGCCTGTCCGATCCGGGAGATGAAGCAATCATGGCGGCCGCCCGGCGCACCGGGTTGGCCGGACCGATCATCGCCCATCCGCGCGGACTGGATCTGCAGATCAGCGAGGGCGGTCACGGCCTGTCCGGTGGCCAGCGCGTATTGACAGGCCTGACCCGCTTGCTGCTGGCCAGACCCAGGCTCATGCTGCTGGATGAACCCACTGCCAATCTGGATGTCGATACCGAGGCGCTGGTGCTGCGAACCCTTCAGGAAAGCCTCGGTCCGGACGAAACGCTCGTGCTGGTCACGCACAAGCTGCAGCTTGTGGGACTGGTTCAGCGCTTGCTGGTCGTCGCCAACGGTCAGATCATCCTTGACGGCCCGACGGCCGAGATCATGCAGCGCCTGAAGAAACCCGCCGTGCCGCCACCCGACAAGGCGATCGGCGCGGCGCAGGGAGCCCGCGCATGAGAATCTCCCCGAGCTTTCGCAACCGCTGGCTCAGCCAGCATGCGCTGATCATCATCGGGATCGTGGCATTCTTCTGCTTGGCGCTGGCCTGGTCGTTCTGGGCAGAACTGGACCAGGTGAGCCGGGCGCCGGGCCAGATCATCCCCAGCGGCCGCGTGCAGGTTATTCAGAGCACCGATGGCGGCCAGATCGAGAAGATCCTCGTCCGTGAGGGCGATCGCGTAAGAAAGGGGCAGATCCTCGTCGAGCTCGACGACGTGAAGATCGCCGCGGCGGTGGGGGAATCGCAGGGCAAAGTCGCCTCGCTCATGTCGGCCATGGCGCGGATCAATGCCGAGCTGTTCGACCGTCCACTCGCCTTCCCGCCGGAGGTCAAGGCCTTCCCTGAATTCATCTCGAACCAGACGCTGCTCTATCAGAAACGGCGGCAGGCGCTGGAGGATCAGCTGGCATCGCTGCGTGGAATGCTGTCGCTGATGAAGCAGGAGCTGGACATGAACATGCCGCTCCTCGCGCAGGGCGACGTCAGCCGGGCCGACGTGTTGCGCCTGCAGCGCGGAGTGTCCGATATCCAGGCGCAGATCGTGAATGCGCGCAACAAGTACGTGCAGGACTTGCAGGCGGAATATACCAAGACCGAGGAAGACCTGGTCACCGCCCGGGAAGTTCTCGCCCAGCGAGCGGATTCGCTGAAGGATACGAAGATCGTCGCCCCGGTCGACGGCATCGTGAAGAACATCCGGCTCACCACGCTTGGCGCCGTGCTGCGACCGAGCGACGAGGTTATGAGCATCGTGCCCACGGGCGATCGGCTCCTGCTCGAAATCAAGCTCAGCCCGTCGGACATAGCCTATGTCCGCGCCGGCCAGACGGCCTCGGTGAAGTTCGACGCTTACGATTCCTCGATCTACGGTTCGGCCAGGGGCCGCGTCACTTATGTGAGCGCCGACACGTTGACGGAACAGACGCCCAATGGCGAACGCGTATTCTACCGCGCGCATATCACCGTCGATACGAGCCGGATGAAGCCCCATCTTCCGGGGGAAACGATCGAGATCCAACCGGGCATGACCGCGACGGCCGAAATCCAGACCGGCCGCAGCACGGTGTGGCATTACCTGACCAAGCCCATCATCAAGACGCTGGGCGAGTCCATGGGTGAGCGGTGAAACGGTTTGTGAGAGTATACCTAATTAAAAATTGCCACATACGCACGCACAAAAACTATAATTAGGTTACAATGCGGCATCCAAACATCGACTTCAACAATAATTAGATAATTAAAAACAGTGATAGATGGATGAAAAATACTTGAGTAGATCCGATTTCACACCAAGGCGATATCCGGTGCATCTTCCTGCTTCATTCCGACCACATTGTAACCTGCATCGATGTGGTGGATTTCGCCGGTAACGCCGGAGGACAGGTCGGACAGCAGATAGAGGCCGCCGCCGCCGACATCCTCGATCGTAACATTGCGACGCAAGGGGGAATTGAGCTCGTTCCATTTCAGGATGTAGCGGAAATCGCCGATGCCGGACGCGGCGAGCGTCTTGATCGGGCCTGCGGAGATCGCATTCACCCGGATGCCCTTGGGACCCAGGTCGTTCGCCAAGTATTTAACGCTCGTTTCCAGAGCGGACTTGGCAACGCCCATGACGTTGTAGTGCGGCACAACCTTTTCCGCGCCGTAGTACGTCAGCGTCAGGATCGAACCGCCGCCCGTGCCGTCTTCGTTCAGCGGCATCAGCGGGAGTGCACGCTTGGTGACTGCGACGAGGCTGTAGGCGGAGACATTCATCGTCATCAGGAAGTTTTCGAGGCTGGTTTCGTAGTACCGTCCGCGCAGTTCGTTCTTGTCGGAAAAGCCGATCGCATGAACGAGGAAATCGATCGTCGGCCAACGGGCGGCCAGCATTTCGAAAGCCCGGTCGAGCTCTTCCATCGATGAAACGTCGCAATCGATCAGAAAGTCGCTGCCGAGGCTTGCCGCCAGCGGACGCACTCTTTTTTCCAATGCTTCGCCGGGATAGGAAAATGCAAGCTCCGCCCCCTGTTCACGCAGTTTCTTCGCGATGCCCCATGCGAGCGACTTGTCGTTGGCCAGCCCCATGATCAGGCCGCGTTTTCCCTCCATCAGCCCTGTCATTCGATATCTTCCTGCATCTTCCTTTGTTTCGACGGCACTCGATTATCGGTCCGACCCAGCATGTCGCGCTCTTCCGGCGTTTCCGCAAGCGCGGCGTTGAGTTCGGCTCCCACTACCACGCCAAGGCCGACAAGCCAGAAAAAGAAAAGAGCGATCATCACTCCGGCAAGGCTGCCATAAGTCAGATCGTAGCTGAAAAACATTCTGAGCACGATCGGCAACACCATTGTGACTGCCACCCACCAGATCGTCACCAGCAGAGCGCCGGGCCATTTCGGGTAGCGCCGACGCCGATAGGCTGACGGCGTCAGCGTGTAGAACAGCGCGTAGATCGAAAGATACAGCATGGCGGCGGGGATGAGCCGCGACGTGGTGAGGGTGAGCGCCCACCCATCGAGTCGGGGAATCCAGGCGCTGATCACTTCCTGCGCGGCCGTGATCGCCACCTGGGCGAAAAGCGAGAGCAAAAGCAGGATGACCGCGCCGAAGATAAGGCCCGAAGACAGCAGACGATAGCGCCAGAAGGCTTTTGTGGCGGCAGTGCCGTAGGCCCGATGCAGGATGTCCCGGATCGTCTCTATGAGGCTGGTGACCGTCCATAGTCCTACGATCGCGCCGGCCCAGAGCAGCCAGCCGGAACGTGCTGACATCACATCGCGCGCGACCGGCTCGATCACGCGGGCGACGACTGGCGGCACGGCGGAAAGAAAGGCATGGACCGACGCTTCGCGCTGGCCGCTTTCCCCAAGGGCAGTGAAGATCGCGGCGACCGTTATGAAGAAGGGAAACAGGGCGAGGATGGCCATGTAGGCCAGATTTCCGGCATGAATGAAGCCGTCGTAATAAGCGCCCGTCCAGACGCGCTTGAGGACGGTGAAGGCGCGCGTACCCGGGCCGAGATGGCGATCGAAACGATGCTGGATGTCGTCCTGCCACCGCAACGCCTGCTTCCGCCGCGCCTCGGGTGATAGGTGGGAGTGGCCACCGGGAACCTCTAGCGGCCGCTCTTCCATGGCCAGCGGCCTCAAACGCCCAGTTTCGCGCGAAGGGGGCGCTTGTCCCGCCAGCCTTCGAGCCGACGGGCGAGATCCTCGTCCTCCTCGGGCACGCCTATCTCCAGTGTTACGAGCTGGTCTCCACGAGTGCCGTCCTTGCGCGTGAAGCCGCGGCCCTTGAGGCGGAGCGTTTTGCCAGAAGAACTGCCTGGGGCGACCGTCAGCATCACAGCGCCTTCCACGGTGGGTACTTTCACCTTCGCGCCTTGGACCGCCTCGTCGAGCCCAATCGGAAGTTCGAGCCGGATGTTGTCCCCATCACGCCGAAAGAACGGATGCGGGTCGATATGGATCGTCACCAGCGCATCCCCAGGGCCGCCGGGACCGGCCTCGCCCTTTCCGGCAAGGCGCATCTGCGTACCGTCTTCCAAGCCGGCAGGCAGCTTCAGGTCGATAGTCTTGCCATCCGAAAGGGTAATGCGCTGGCTGGCCAGCGTCGCAGCATCGGGCAGCGAAATGCGAAGCCGGTATTGTACATTCGCGCCGCGGGATGCGGCGCGGCCACGCTGGCCGAAGCCGCCGCCTCTGCCGCCGAACAGCCCTTCGAAAATGTCCCCGAAATCGGCGCCTTCGGTCTGGAAGCCTTCGAAACCGCCACCTCCGAAGCCGCGATGGCCACCGCCCGCACTGCCTCCCATACCGAAACCGAATCCGGTCGGGTTGCCGTCGACATCGATTTCGCCACGATCGAACTGGGCACGCTTGTTGTTGTCTGTCAGGAGATCGTAGGCGCGAGTCACCTCGCTGAAACGCTCAGCCGCCTTCGGGTTGTCCTTGTTGCGGTCTGGATGCAACTCCTTCGCGAGCTTCCGATAGGCGGACTTGATATCCTTCTCGCTGGCGCCGCGCGATACGCCAAGGGTCACATAAGGGTCTGCTGCCATGGTGCTAAGCTAGGTCGGAGAGCGCTTCCCGACAAGGCAGGCTTTTCGATTGCACTCAGGATGTTTACTCCTGCATCGGGATAGTCAGGGGCTTGCGGCTGGATTTCGTCGCGAGGCCCTCAATCGAGTGAGGTGCGGGTGCTTGAACCAGACCAATTTGCTGAAGTGATCCCCGCGCACGACCCGATCGCGCTGTTCGCCGACTGGTTCGCCGAAGCTCGGGAGAGCGAGCCCAGCGATTCCAACGCCATGGCGCTGGCTACCGCCACGTCCGGCGGATTGCCGTCGGTGCGCATGGTACTGCTCAAGGAACATGGGCCGGAAGGCTTCGTGTTCTACACCAACAGTCATAGCCGCAAGGGTGTGGAGATCGCAGCCAACCCGCATGCCGCGCTGCTGTTTCACTGGAAGTCGTTGCGCCGCCAGGTGCGTATCGAAGGCGAGCTGACGCCGGTTTCGGCAGCAACCGCGGATGCCTACTTCGCATCGCGTACGCGCGATTCTCAACTTGGCGCGGCCGCATCAGACCAGTCGGCACCGCTCGACAGCCGCAAAACCTTTCTCGATCGCTTCGAGATGGAGGAAACGCATTATGCCGGGCGTGAGGTCGAGCGTCCGGCCCACTGGCTGGGGTATTGCCTGACGCCGGCGGCTATCGAATTCTGGTGCGACCGTGCGCATCGCCTGCATGAGCGCCGCCAGTTCCGCCGGGATGGCGACCGCTGGACCAGCACACTGCTTTATCCATGAGCCAGCCGCACGCCATGCTGAATCGCAGCGCCGCTTTCGCGAGCATCGGCGTGGCCACGCTGCTGGTGCTGCTGAAAGTGCGCGCGGTCTGGCGCACCGATTCGACCGCCATGCTCGGCAGTCTTGCCGACACCGCGCTGGATCTGATCGCCAGCCTGGCCACGCTCGCCGGCGTGTGGATCGCGGCCAAGCCACGTGACGACAAGCACCGCTTCGGCCATGGCAAGGCCGAGGCGCTTGCGGCGATGTTCCAAGTCGTGCTGATCTCGATGTCCGCGCTTGGCCTTGCCTTGCGCGCCGTCGAGCAGTTCATCGGCGGACATCGAGTCATGGCAGCGAACGAGGGCATAGGCGTATCCGTCATCGCCATGGCGACGACACTGGCGCTGTTGGCATGGCAGCGTCACGTGATCCGTCGCACCGGCAGTCTCGCCATCACGACCGATCATGTCCACTACCAGTCGGACCTGCTGCTCAACATCGCGGTGATCGCCGCGCTGGCGCTTGACCAGTATGCCGGACTGGCCGGAGCCGATCCGCTTTTCGGGCTGGTCATTGCGGCCTGGCTAGCATGGGGCGCCTGGCAGGCTTCCCAACGCGCGATCGACGAATTGATGGACAAGGAATGGCCGGAGGAGAAGAAAGCGCGATTTATCGAGGTGCTCGCCCGCCATCCCGAACTGCGCGGCATGCATGACTTGCGTACGCGAACCTCCGGCAATCGCGATTTCGTGCAGTTCCATGTCTGGGTCGATCCCGCCATGAGCGTGCGCGCCGCGCACCAAGTAATGGACGAGATCGAAGCGCGCGTCCGCAAGGAATTTCCGGATATCGAGATCCTCATCCACCCGGATCCCGAAGGACTGGTGGATGAGGAAGGCGCCGCCGCGAAGGATATTCTGGCCCCGGAAGCACGCGGGTAGCGCGGCGGAATCGCCGCTAGCTTTTCGGGAACAGCGCCATGATCTTGGCCAGCCTGTCACGCAGTCTGTCGCTCTGCTCGCCATCGCTTTTGCCTAAGCGGACCACTGTGAGCTTCTGAGCGGGCGATACGATAACATATTGGCCGCGATGGCCGATGCATGCGAAGGCGCTTTGCGGCGCCATACCGGGGAACAGCACTTCCTTGCCATCAGGCTGTGGCCGGTTGAGCCAGAGATGCGCACCATAGCCGGGATTGCGCGGCGAGGGCGTCTTCATGAAATCTATCCAGCCGCGAGGCACGAGCTGCGCCCCTTTCACCGCGCCATCATTGCGTAGGAATTCACCGAACTTCGCCCAATCTCGCGCGGTGCCATTGACCATGCTGGAGCCGATGAAAGTACCGGCTCTATCGAATTCCGCTACCATGGAGCGCATGCCGGCGGGCTCGAACAGGCGGGTGCGCAGGTAATCGGCCACGGCGGCGCGGCGGAACGCGGGGTCAGGGTTTTCGGTCAGCGCGCGCGCAGCGAGATCCGCGAGAATGACGGTTGTTGCCGAAGAATATTCGAAGCGTTTGCCCGGCTCGGCCTCCAGCGGCTGCGCCTCGGCATAGGCTGCCATATCGTCACGCCCGTCGAGGAAGAGCATTCGCACCTCGCCGGATTCATATTGCGGAGTGGCCCCTTCGGTATGGCGCAGTCCTGAGCGCATCTGCAGGAGCTGGCGGAGAGTGATCTCGCCGCGGGGATCGCCCGAACGCTGCCACGTGGGCACCGGCGCGGTCTCGTTCAGCCGCAAGCGGCCATCGGAGACGAGCTGGCCGATCATCACGCCCGTGATCGTCTTGCTCATCGACCAGCCGATCAGGCGCGTGCTGCGAGTGAAGCCGGGGCCATAGCGCTCCGCGACGATCTCGCCCCCGTGCAGCACCAGCAGGGCCCGCGTTTCGCCTGTCACGTCGTCCACGAACAGCGCATCGACCGCGCGGGCCAGCGCTTCGCGCGGAACGCCCGGCTGCTTGGTGATCGCCGCCAGCGCAACCGGGCTTACCGGAGACGGCGCGGCGCTTTCTCCATCGCAGCCGTAGAGGGCTGGCAGCGCGGCCAGCAGAAGGATAAGGGATCGGGCGAGCGGCAGCATGACGCGCCTGTCCATGCGCAACCGGAGTCCAGATGGCAACAGCGAAGCCCAGCCCTACCTTTCGACCGCGTCGCCGAATGCGTAATGCCCTGCTGCTTGTAGCCTTGTTTAGCCTTGCCGCACTGGCGTGGTTCTGGCGTCCGATCATCGCGAATGCGACTGTGGGCGCGGCTTATGGCGCGCGGATGGGATGCTCTTGTCGTTTCGTGGCGAACCGATCGCTATCGTCCTGCCGCAATGATTTCGAACCCGGCATGGCGCTGGTATCGCTTGGCGAGGATATCGAGGCGAAGAGCGTGACGGCGCGGGTTCCGCTGCTGGCCAGCCAGACCGCTACCCTTCGCCAAGGCGAGGGGTGTGTGCTGGAGAAGTGGGAAGATTAAGAGAGAAGACCGGCACCGCAAGCGTCTCGGTACCACCGAAAACCTCCGGATACTTATGGCGCGGCGACCTCGGTCGTTTCGATCCAGCCGCCGCCGACCACGCGATCATTTGCATAGAGCACCGCCGCCTGACCAGGCGCGACTCCATATTCCGGCGCGTCAAAGCGCAACGTCACTTCGCGACCATGCCCCAATACGCCCTCCAGCCTGACCGGCACCGGCTTGGCCAGCGAACGGACCTTCGCGGTCAGCGGGACGTCGGGAAGCGGTCCGATGCGATTTGTCTCGATGATGCGCGCGGCGCTGACCGCAAGCAGATGGCGCGGGCCGGCGAAGACGCGGCGTGACGGCGCGTCGATAGCGGTGACATAGAGCGGTTCCGGCTGGCCGCCGATCTCCAGTCCGCGCCGTTGCCCCACCGTATAGTGGATTACGCCGCGATGCGTTCCGAGCACCGCACCGCTGGTGGCGTGAACGATCTCGCCCGGCGCATCGGCTTCCGGACGTACCGAGCGGACGACACTGGCGTAATCCCCCTCGGGCACGAAGCAGATATCCTGGCTGTCGGGCTTGGCCGCCACCTTCAGTCCCGCCGCTTCGGCGATCCGGCGCACTTCGCTCTTGGGCATGCCGCCAAGCGGGAAGCGCAGGAAATCCATTTGTGCTTCCGTGGTGCCGTACAGAAAGTAGCTTTGGTCGCGGGCAGGATCGAGGGCCCGATGCAACTCGGCGCCAGCGTGCCCTTCCACGCGGCGCACATAGTGGCCGGTAGCGAGGCAATCGGCGCCCAGTTCATGCGCCATGGCCAACAGATCGGTGAACTTCGGCCCCATGTTACAGCGGATGCACGGTACAGGCGTGCGACCGGCCAGATAATCATCGGCGAAACGCTCCACCACTTCACTGCGGAAACTGGAAGCATGGTCGAAGACATAGTGCGCGATGCCCAGGCGGTCGGCCACGGCGCGTGCGTCGCGAATGTCCTCGCCGGCACAGCAGGCTCCTTTACGGCCGGTAGCCGCGCCGTGATCGTAAAGCTGCAACGTGACTCCGATCACTTCCGCCCCGCTCGCGGCGGCGAGCGCGGCGACCACCGAGCTGTCGACGCCTCCGGACATGGCGACCACGATCTTCCGCTCCGAAATCGGCGGGGCGAACTGGAAAAGCGCGGCGGGATCGAGGCCGTCGGAAAAGGCTGCTGGAAGCGACATCACGCGCTCCATATAGCCAGCTGGCCCATCCGCAAACAGGCCTTGCGAGGTGTGCGCGGAGTTAACGATTCTCAATGGGTGGTAAAGCCGGCCTTTACCGGTCCTTGACCTTGTCGTGCCTATAACCTGGGTCATGGACATGGGAATCAACCTCGACGACCTTCAGGGTCGCATTGCCGGAACGCTGGATTGGCGCGGTTTGCGGGCACGTTTGAGCACCGGATATCACTCGCACGCGGTGCTGTCAGCGAAGCGCACAAGCGATTCGGGCCTTGCTTGCGGCAGCTTCGATCCGGACGCAGCGCGTCTGCTCGCCCGTTACCATGAACGGCTGGCCGACATTAACCTTACCCTTTCAGTCGATGGCAATTGCCGCAACCGGAAAGACGGGGCAGTCGCCGATGCACAGATGGCCGGCGATCGAGGATAATGATGATCGAGAACCAGAAAATCCGTCCCGCTATGGTCATCGGCCCGCTCGGCGAGCCGCTTACGCTTGATTCATTGCCGTCGCCGGACACCACTCGCTGGGTCGTGCGTCGCAAGGCGGAAGTCGTCGCGGCGGTGAACGGCGGCCTGCTGACGATCGATGAAGTCTGCGAACGCTATCAACTCACGCTGGAGGAGTTCGCCTCCTGGCAGCGCGCCGTCGATCGTTCGGGCATGCAGGGCCTGCGTGTCACGCGCATTCAGCATTACCGGGACCTCTACGAACGCCAGCAGAAATACTGAATTGGGCGCAATTATCGCCACCTTTAGTCATGGGAGAGAGCCAGACGCGTGCGGGCATCCCACGCGCGACTGCGCATTGCCACCTGAACGGCAGGGGTCTATTGCCCGCTAGCTGGCGCGGATCGCTGTATGGTTGCGGCGCCGAATGCAGGATTTCACGGCGACCCCCTCAGAATGGGGCGCCGCGGCGGAAGCGGTGACCTTTGATGAACTACGATGCCAAGATAGACGCGTCGGGTGATGGAGCGGGTGTCGCCGCTTTCGATGCGCTGATCGATACGAGCGATGAAGATCGTGCCGCCAAGCGCCGGATGTGGATTATCGGCGCAATTGCCGCGATCCTGCTCGTAGGCGTCTGGTTCCTGATGCATCATCGCGGACCGGATGCGCTCGATCCCTCGGCGGCGAGCCAGGCACCGGTCGTCACCGTGCTCGCGCCCGGCCGCACGACCGTGGTCGGCCAGATCAACGCCACGGGTACCCTTGCGGCACGGCGCGAATTGCCCGTCGGATCGGCAGGCGAAGGCGGGCAGGTCGTGCAGGTCCTGGTCGAACCCGGCCAGTGGGTCCAGGCCGGGCAGGCGCTGGCGATCATCGACCGTTCGGTGCAGGTGCAACAGGTTGCCAGCCTTGGCGCCCAGATCAATGTGGCGCGGGCCGATGCGCAACTTGCGCAGGCCAATCTTGATCGCGCGCAGAAGCTTGTCGCGCGGGGGTTCATTTCGAAGGCAGACATCGATCGCCTGACTGCGACGCGCGATGCGGCCGCCGCTCGCGTC
>DASWWL010000198.1:0-17172 GCA_036400975.1 Novosphingobium sp.
TTGGCGACCGATTGAATGCGATGCTGGCGATGGGCGCCTCCAGACCCTGGCCTGATGCTCTGGAGGTTTTCACCGGCAGCCGCGAGATCAGCGGCAAGCCGATGATCCGCTACTTCGCCCCGCTGACTCGTTGGTTGGAACAGCAAAACAAGGGCCGCACGTGCGGCTGGTAGTAGCTACCTGATTATTGCATCACTTGAGGCACTTCCCTGACCAAGGCGCGCGATAATGGATCGCGACGGCTACATGGGATGTCTCCAGGAAGCGTTCCCACAATTGGCGGATCAGCCCGGTATTTCGTGCTTCGTAGGTCATGCGTGCATTCCATCCTCTTCGTTGGTGGGGTGCGAGCGATCTACGGCACGTGAAGGTGTGATTGGCGCTAAAATTGGCCATATATGCGGCTGATTTTTTCGGTATCATTCAAAGTATGCAAAAAATGATCGACATGGATGATTTTGATCGACGGTTACTCGAACTGGTTCGTCGAAATAACCTGGAGCCGGCCCGTACTTTGGCTGACAAGGTGGGTTTGTCGATTTCGGCGGTGCTGCGGCGCCTGCGGCGGTTGCGCGAGGGAAAAGTGATCGTTGCGGATATCGCAGTGATCAATCCCGCACTTACCGGAGCGGCGTTGACCATGCATGTGCTCGTTCGCATGAAGCAGTCCGGATATCGCGCCATGGATTCATTCGCGCGAGATGTCGTCCTCCGCCGCGAGGTGACTGGCGCGTGGGAAGTTTCGGGAGATGACGACTTCGTGCTGAAAGTTCAGGTCGATACAATGGAGGAATACGAATCCTTCACTCGCGATGTGCTGAACGAGAACGAAGGAGTTCAGGCGTTCAAGACGCTGATCGCCATGCGTACAATCGTTGAGGATGATCTTTCGACACGCCCTCTGCTGGACAGATGATGGGCAAGGCCGCCTTTCCTGCGCAGGAAGGGGACACGGCATCGCACCGTCCCCCGTACCTTGTCTTCAGAACTGTTGTGCGGCGGCTTCGGCTCGCATGTCGGGTGCATCGCCCTTGAGGAACCACCCTTGGGCAATCAGCGTGTCGAGACGCGCGTTGAAGCGCCGCGCGTAGTTCGCCGGCGTCTGATACAGACTGCGCATTCGGGCTGCGTCGAACGGAGTTTCGGTGCCCACCACGGATTGGCTTCCCGGCGGATCGGGATGATAGGTGACGTGGGGCACATCCATCTGCGCGCAGCGCACGCCGCCGCGCGTATTGCCGAACTCGTCCTTGAGGAACATGCCGTCCGGGCCGGTCGCGATGCGTTCGCCGCGTGGCGGCGCCTTGCCTTCTGTGATCCAGCGCACGAGATGGCTCAGGCCCATGTTGAACATCTCGTTGTGGGGGTATGATGTCATCCGGTCGCCGGCCTTGATCGCGCCGCCGGTTCGTTCGACCCAGGGGGCGGTCTCGTTGTGCGGGGGATTGCGTGTGCCCATATGCGCGGCGCCGGCAAGTTCGTAGAGCCGATAGCGGTCATGTGGAGCGTCGCTATCCTCGCGGCGATAGGCCCGTCCGTTCGAGCGCACCGGATCATCGATATCGGCGTCGCTCAGCAACTGAATAAGCGGAACGTCTCGTGGGCCGAAACGTACGCCTGCCGCGCCCGTGGGATAATAGCCGTCGTAGATCGAACCGCCGTCGGCGCGGCGCCGTGCCTCATGCGCTTCGCGCACATAGTTCGTGACGACGCCGCCGGTTTGCGAATGGCCAACGAGAATGGTGTGGCGCACACGGCCGAACGGGCCGCCCGGACCGCGCAAGGCCGCGCCGGTCTGGGCGAGAATCGAACTGGACGCGCGATTGTAGCGCCCGAGCGCTTCTATGCGCGCTTGCCATTCGGCTGGGCTCATGGCGCCGAGCTGCATTGCGCCTGGTGGCGGTCCGCCTGCCTCGATGTGCAGCGAGGCGTAGCGATCCGGGTTGCTGGCCTTCAGTCTGCTGTCCAAAGGAGTCTTCTGCGACGCGACGCAGGCCCAGCCATGGCCCGATCGTGCGATGTAGGGACCGCAGTAGCTGTGGACCGGCGTGTTTGCTGACGCATGGAGCGGCTCGACGATCACCACGCCGCTGAAGCGCGCCGCATCGCGAGGCCGGCGCAGGTAGATCAGCGTCTTGTAGGGCTGGCCGAAATCGTCGATTCCGCTGGCGAACCATTCTTCCTCTACATACCTCGGATCAAGCGGCCGGAACTCGCCGAGCGGCACGAACATTTTTCCCGTTCCCTGCGATCGCTCGATCTTTGCGATTCGAACCGCCTCGCCAACCGCTCTCGTCGATTCCGCAGCCATGCCGCGTGTCGGAAGAATACCCGCAGCCGCGCTCGCCGCCGTGGCGGCCAGAAGTGTTCTCCTGTCCATGTTTCCGCTCTCTCCCTATCGGCGTCTTTTTGACGTCCGTTCTTACCGTGGGCAGTTGGCGAGCACCGCGTATCGCTTCCCGACTGACGGCAGACGGATCATACGCGCAAACTTCCGTCGATGTCTTGTGAATAACCGAAGCGGGCTTCAGCGAAACGGAGGTTCGTTAAAGGCGCGCAGCTTGCGCGAATGCAGTTTCGCGCCCTCGGCGCGCAGCAGATCGCATGTGGCGATGCCGATCATCAGATGGGCGGCGATGGCCTGTTCGTAGAAGCGGTTGGCCTGTCCGGGCAGCTTGATCTCGCCGTGGAGCGGCTTGTCGGAGACGCATAGAAGGGTGCCGTAAGGCACGCGGAAGCGGTATCCCTGCGCGGCTATGGTTGCGCTTTCCATGTCGATGGCGACTGCGCGCGATTGGCTGAAGCGGCGGGCGGAGGCGGTATAACGCAGTTCCCAGTTACGGTCGTCGGTGGTGACGACTGTGCCCGTGCGCATCCGCTTCTTGAGGTTGCCACCCTCGGCGCCGCTCACTTGTTCGGCCGCACGGGCGAGGGCGAGCTGGACTTCGGCAATGGCGGGCAGCGGAATCTCGGGCGGCAGCACGGGATCGAGCACATGATCGTCACGCAAGTAGGCATGGGCAAGAACGTAGTCGCCGATGCGCTGTGTGTCGCGCAGTCCGCCGCAGTGGCCGATCATCAACCACGCTTCGGGACGCAGCACTGCCAGGTGGTCGGTGATCGTTTTGGCGTTGGAGGGGCCGACGCCGATGTTGACGAGAGTGATACCAGCGCGGTTCGGTGCGATCAGGTGATAGGCGGGCATCTGGTGGCGCCGCCAGGCGGTGTCGGACAGCAGGCTGCGCGCGTCCTTCTGCGGCGTATCCAGATAGAGGCCGCCCGCGCCCGAAAGCGCGGTGTAGGCGCCGTTGCCGACCTGCTCGCCCGCCCAGTCCACGAATTCATCGACATAGCGGTGGTAGTTGGTGAACAGGATATAGCGCTGGCAATGCTCGGGCGGCGTGCCGGTATAGTGCGCAAGGCGAGCCAGGCTGAAGTCCGTTCTGAGGCCGTCGAACAATGCCAGCGGGATGGCTGCGCCGGGCTCATTCTCGCTGATCCCGTCGGCGAGTTCGTCGCCGATATGGGCCAGCTCGGTGGTCGGGAAATGCAGCGCCAGTTCGGCGGGGCCGACGCCGCCCAGCTCCGCGCTGGCGTCAAGCACATAGGGAAAGGGAATCGGTTGCCGTGAACGGCCTACCTCTATCCGTACTTCATAGTCGTGCGCCAGCAGGCCGAGTTGTTCGGTCAGATAGTCGGCGAAAAGGTCCGGGCGGGTGATCGTAGTGGCGTAGACGCCGCCCTGGCCCAGCCGGCCGAAGGCGCGGGCTACATCAGGACGCATTTCCTGGCCGCCGTAGTGGATGCGAAGCTCGGGATAGCACCAGGCGCCGTCTGTCGTGCGGCTGGCCGGAGGCAGGACGCCCTGCGTGGCATAAGCGGCGATATCGGTGCGCAGAGTTGCCAGGGCTTCGGAATGGATCCGGGAAAGTTCGGCTATGACTGCCTGAGGGGAATTCATCTTCCCCAAGATAGGTCGCCAATGTGTCAATATGAAGCCCTGGGCCTTCAAAGGGGGGCAAGGGCGTTGTAATGTACGACCGCTACGAAAAAGGCCGCCACTCCGAAGGGAATGGCGGCCTTTTCTGTTCCGTCTCGCGAGAGATCAGCCTTCCGAGGTTTCCTCGGCGGGCTCTTCCTGTGCGATTTCGCCGGGCTCGGCGTTGGGATCGAAGGCTTCGGTGAAGCCGGCGACGTCCTGTTCGAACATCGCGGCCATCACGTCGACGCCCTGGGCCTGGAGATCGGCCTCGTCGGGCGAACGGGCGACGTTCACCTTGACGTTGACCGAAACTTCGGGGTGCAGCGCGACGCGAACGTCGAACACGCCGATCGTCTTGATCGGGCGTTCGAGCACGATCATGGACTTGCTGACCTTGGCGCCGTCTTCGTTCAGCGCATCGACGATGTCACGCACCGAGACCGAACCATAGAGCTGGCCCGAGTTCGACGAGGCACGGATCAGGACGACGGTCTTTCCTTCGACGCTCGACGAATGCTTTTCGGCATCCGAGCGGCGAGCGGCGTTGTCGGCCTCGATCTTCGCGCGGTTGGCTTCGAAGACCTTGCGGTTCGCGTCGTTGGCGCGCAGCGCCTTCTTGTTCGGCAACAGGTAGTTGCGCGCGTAGCCGTCCTTGACGGTCACGACGTCGCCGATGGAGCCGAGCTTCTCGATGCGTTCGAGGAGGATGATCTGCATGGGTCTTCCCTCCTTACTTCACGAGGTAGGGCAGCAGGCCCAGGTGGCGCGACCGCTTGATCGCCTGGCTGAGCTCGCGCTGCTTCTTGGCCGAAACGGCGGTGATGCGGCTGGGAACGATCTTGCCGCGCTCGGACATGAAGCCCTGCAGCAGGCGTACGTCCTTGTAGTCGATCTTCGGCGCGTTCTTGCCCGAGAAGGGGCAGGACTTGCGGCGACGGAAAAATGCACGTGCCATGGATCAGGCCTCCTCACGTTCGCGGCGACGGGTGCGCTCGCGGTCCGACTTGCGCATCTGGACCGACGGACCGGTTTCCAGTTCATCGACGCGGATGGTCAGGAAGCGGATGACGTCCTCGTTGATCGAGGTCTGGCGTTCCAGCTCGGCGACGACACCGGCGGGGGCCTCGATGTTGAGCAGGACGAAATGCGCCTTGCGGTTGCGCTTGATCTTGTATGCGAGGTTCTTGAGGCCCCAGGTCTCGGTCTTCGTGACCTTGCCCTGATTGGCCTCGATGATTTCGGTGGCGGTTGTGGCCAGCGCATCGACCTGCGCCTGGCTTAGATCCTGGCGCGCCAGGAAAACGTGCTCGTAAAGCGGCACGGCGGCTTCCTTCATCTGTCTAACCGATCGCTGGCTGATCCGCGGGATTGCGGGGCCCCTCCGGCTTTCTTCGATTCCCGGTGGGCGCATCGCCTGCCGGAAGCGGCGGCGCATAGCGGATCGGATGTGGAATGCAAGGGTAAAGGCTCCCTTGCAGGGAATAGCCGTCGTCGGAATAAGATGGAGAAGCATAGAGGGAGAATTGCCGTGGAGTACCTGTCCGTCGCCGAAGCGCGGGATCTGCCCGGGCTGCGCCTTGCTCTTACCGCCGGGGGCCCTGCACCATGGAGCATCGCGGCGCGCGCCCTCTTCGATATCCGCAAGGTGCCCTATGTTCCGGTACGGCAGAAGATGATGAGCGCCAACGAGGAACTCGTCGCCTGGACCGGGCGGCGCAATGCGCCCGTGGCCGTCTACGAAAGCGAGCCGGCCTTGGACAACTGGCTGGATATCCTGATGCTCGCCGAGCGGCTTGGCAGCGGCCCTTCGCTGTTGCCCGACGATCCGATCGAACGTGCGCTGGCGGTGGGCTTCTCCGCCGAAATATGTGGAAACGGCGGCTTCGGCTGGTCGCGCAGGTTGATCATCAGTGGCGGCAGCACGGCCTCGGTGCCGGAAAAACTCCGCGCTTCTCGCGAGCAGGCGGTTCTTGCCTATGGCATCCGCCCCGATGCCGTCGCGGCTGCGCCTGCGCGCGTGATCGGCATCTTGCGAGGGCTGTCCCGTCAGCTTCATCGGCAGGCTGAAGCCGGTTCGGAATACCTCGTCGGCGGCAGGCTGGCGGCATGTGATGTGCACTGGGCCTGTTTTTCG
Organism: Novosphingobium sp.; assembly: GCA_036400975.1. GTDB lineage: Bacteria > Pseudomonadota > Alphaproteobacteria > Sphingomonadales > Sphingomonadaceae > Novosphingobium. The sequence goes on from DASWWL010000198.1 coordinate 6,117, forward strand.
CAGATGGTCGCACCTTTGTCCGAAGACATTTGCCCGGCGACGGTATTCGTTGCGCCGATCTATGGCGTGATGCCGGACGAGGTCGCGGCCGAAGTCGATCCGATCCTGATCGAGCACCGCGATCGGATATTCCGCGATCATATCGGTTTGCCCCTCGACTGCTGAGGAACCTTGTCAGCCGTTCGCGGTTGCAGCAAATCAGGTGCCGGCTGCCCAACGGGTGGTGCAACAGGGGTTTCATTCACATGCCTTCCGGCCTTGTCGCCTTGCTCGACGATATTTCGGTGATCGCCAGGATGGCGGCCGCTTCGCTGGACGATGTCGGCGCGGCTGCGGCCAAGGCGGGCACGAAGGCGGCGGGCGTCGTTATCGACGACGCGGCGGTCACGCCTTCCTACGTCACGGAGTTCAAGCCCGAGCGCGAACTGCCGATCATCGCCTCGATCACCAAGGGCTCCCTGCGCAACAAGCTCCTGATCCTCTTGCCCGCGGCGTTGCTTCTTTCAGAATTCCTGCCGGGTGCGATTACGCCGATCCTGATGGTGGGCGGGCTGTTTCTCTGCTTCGAAGGGGCTGAGAAAGTGATGGAGAAGCTTGGCGGCGAGAAGCATGGCGAAACTCTGGAAGACCCGATCGAGGACGTCGCCGCCTTCGAGCGGCAGCGCATTGCGGGTGCCGTGCGTACCGATCTCATCCTCTCGGCGGAGATCATGGCGATCGCGCTGGCGGAGGTGGCCGATACCCCTTTGCTGGAACGTGCGGCGATTCTCGCGCTTGTCGGCGTGCTTATCACCTTTGCCGTCTATGGCGCGGTGGCGCTGATCGTGAAGATGGATGACATCGGTCTTCACCTGGCGCGGCGGCCGGGCGCATTTCTGCAAACATTCGGGCGCCTGCTGGTGACGGCGATGCCGAGGTTGCTCACGGTGCTCGGCTCGGTTGGCACGGTTGCGATGTTGTGGGTCGGCGGCGGCATCATCCTGCACGGGCTGGAAGTGCTGGGGATTTCCGGCCCCGCAGGTGTCGCCCACGCGATGCAGCACACGGTCGAACACGCCACCGGACCGCTCGGCGGGATTTTCGGCTGGTTGACATATGCGCTGGCATCGGCGCTTGTAGGGTTGGTACTCGGTGCCGTCGTGGCGGTGCTGATCCACATCGGCGGCAGGCGTTTCTCGAAGAAGGATGCATCCGCCCACTGAGAGAGGATGCGCCATGGAGGTTCGCCAGAGAGCCTTGCGGCCCGAGGGCCTGCGATCCAGACCCGTTCGCATGGATCCGGTTTTCGATGATCCGGATGCGATCCTGGCGCTGATGCGTCGTCGTGCGCCCTACAAGACGTTGCTGGGCTTTACTGGCCATGATTCGGTCTATGGCACGGCCGATGTGCCCTGGTTCATGGATCAGACGACCGACGAACCCTTGCTGATGCACAACCCGCGCTGGATCGAGGCCGCGCGCGAGGCTTTCGATGCCGAGATCGTGCGGCCGATGAACTGTACGCTCAACGTCAATGCGCCGGCGAAGAGCGGCCCGCCGCATCTCGATCTGCCCGTCTATCGCGGGCTCAAGCTGCCCGAAGCGCCGATGTGGCTGTTGACCAACATGTCGCGTTCGCGGCTGTTCCTGCCGTGGTTGGTGCCGCTGGCGACCGGCCTCATGTGGTTCTGGCGCGGGGCGGGCGGGGAGTTCGAATATTGGCCGGATGGTCCTGACGCTCCATCGGTCTGCGCGCGTGCGCCGCTGTGGAATGTCGGCGTGATGAGCGACAACGAGGTCATGTGGCATCGCGTCGGTGCGATCGGCGCCGAGGAACGCCGCGCGGAACTTGCCGGCTCGCTGCCGTCCCGTGCGCGGATGCACAGTGTCGGCGAAGGCTGGGAACTGCGCGAGGACGATCGCCACATAGCCAGCTATGGCCGGGACGAGATTCGCCTGTCGCTGGTGTGGAAGGCTTATGTGTTCAAGGATGCGGCGCACCTCGCCTCGTTCGAGGACAAGGCTTACGACCTCGATCTCGATACGGTCGTCGATATTTATGCCGAAGACCTCGAGAAGCGCGGCATCGATGCACCGCGTCCGCGTGATCCGCTTGCGGATCTCGAATGGCGCAAGCTCATCGAACGCGTCTACCGCACACCGTTCGACTGAACGCGCTTACTTCGCTTCGGGACATTTGCCGTCGGGATAGGAAGGGCCCGAACAGAACGGTCCGCTTTGCGTCATCTTGCCGATGTCGGCGAAATAGGTTGGGCTGAACTTGTAGGCGAACTTGCGATAGTCGCCGTCGCTGGGCCAGTGGAGCACGAGCAGGAATGCCGTCACCGCCGCTAGGGGGAGGCGCAGTTCGGGCTTGAGGCCCAGGAAATTGCGCCCGTCGCTCTCGCGCCATTCGTAATAATCGGTGCAGTGCGCGACATGCGCCTTGTAGGCGGCGAAATCGGTAAAAAGCAGTTTGAGCAACGCCTCGTTGCTGATTTCCGGCGGCTTGGTGCGGGGCGCTGACGGCGGTGGGAGCGGGATCGCGACTTCGCTGCGGATGGGCGCTCTCGCCGGCATGGTTGCGGGCGCAGGGGTTTGAGCTGAGGTCAGGCCTTTGCGCCCGAAACCGAGGCGGGCCGGCATTGTCCCGATCCGTGTATCGCGACGCGTGCGGGCGGTATCCATCGGGCCCACGCCAAGGCGCTCGATCCGGGCGACGCGTTCGGCGGTTTCGGGGTGACTGCCGCCCTCTGCGCAGCCGCGTCCCTCGAATAGCAGGTCTTCGAATGCATCGCTGTCAGCGAAGGCGCCGCGCCCCTGCATCTTGCGCAGCGCGCTGGCCAGCGCTTCGGGGAAATGGGTGGTGCGCACGGCGTCGCCGTCGGCGATGAAGTCGCGCGTCAACTTCAGGCCGCGCCGCGCTTCACGCGCCAGCTTCATCGAGGTCATCGTAATGAAGCCGCTGGCCAGCATGATGATCAGGAACGGCGGCAGCAGCAGCGGGATAATCACTTGCCGCCAGTCCTCGAAGCGGAGCGCATTGTTCACCTGGAGGTGCACCGCGGTGCGCATCAGAGCATGGTTCGCCGCGAGCACTTTCGTGTCGCCGTTGCGAATATGCGCGGCCTCGTGCGCAATGACGGCGGCTAGTTCGTCGTCGTCGAGCAGGTTCAGTGCGCCGCGCGTCACCGCGATCAGGCCGCGCGCCGGGCCTTCGCCTACAGCCAGTGCGTTGGGCTGCGGCACTTCGATCACGCCGAAGCGCGGCGCGCGGATACCCAGCGCGATGCATTGTTCCTCGGCAATGCCGACGAAGCGCGGCTCGTCGATACGGGACACGCCCTTCACGTCGAGCACGCGCGCGACCACTTCGGAATGGCGGTTATAGAGCCACAGGAACAGGAGGCCCGCGATGACTGTCATCGGCAGGCCGTAACGCATGAAATAGCCGACCGGGTTCGACAGCAGCATGCGGTCGGCGTCGAAGAACATGATGAACACGGTCGCGGCCAGTCCGCCGACCATCTGGAACGCGACGATATAGGCGGCGATCAGCCAGCCGGTCTGGCGCCGGTTCTCGGCGGCATGGGTGACATAGCCGTGCACGCTCATGGCGTTCGCCTCAGAACGACACCTTGATCGGTTCGGCGAAGGCTTCGCGTTTCTCGCCCAGCGAGAACTTGTCGTGCCGGCCGAAAGGGGTGAAGCGGTCGATCAGGTTGCCCGGGAAGGACCGCCGCACTGCGTTCAACTCTTCGACCGAGAGATTGTAGAAGCGTCGTGCGGCGGTGATGCGGTCTTCCATGCGCGTCATTTCGGCGCGTAAGCCCTGGAAATGGGCAGAGCTCGCCAGTTCTGGATAGTTTTCGCTGATCGCGAAGAGGCTGTTGACTGACTGGCCGATCTGCGTTTCGCCTTGAAGATGAGCGCGGCCGACGCTGGCCATGGCGGCTGCGCGGGCGTCTATCACGTCCTTGAGCACTTTGTGCTCCTGTCCGGCGAAACCCTTTACCGTCTCCACCAGATTGCCGATGAGGGCGTTGCGCTCGGTCAGCAGCGCGTCGATGTCGGCGAAGGTGGCTTCGCAGCGTTCGTCGAGTTGGCTCAGCAACTCGTGCTGCTTGCGCAGACGCAGGAACAGCCAGACGGCTACGGCGAGCAGCAGCCACAACCACCAGTTGTCCAGCAGAAAGTTCGTTGCGCGGATCGAACGGCCGGCAAGGTCGGTCGCTTCGGCGAAAGTCTGTTCTGTTGCGGCGGACATCGGCTCTAACCCCCTTGAAACGAAGTCCGAATATCAAGACTCGGCTAGCAATTCGTTAAGGCAGGCGCGCCAGAAGTTCCTTGGCGAAAGTCGTCAATGTATCGTCGCGCGCGCCCATCACCACTACGCGGTCGCCGGGACGGGCGATGGCTGCGATCCGATCGGCGCATTCCTGGCGTGACGGCAGGTGCTCCGCACCGCCGCCTTGCTCGCGGATCAGCGCGACGATGCGCTCGCTGCCTTCGCTGCGATCCACGGTGCCGCCGAAGTAGACGGGATCGCAGAGCAGCGTGACATCTTCATTGCCCAGCCGGCGTGCGAATACTCGAGCCAGTTCGGCGCCCATCTGGCGCAGCGGTCCATAGCCGTGCGGCTGGAAGAAGGCGATCACCCGGCCGGGGTGCGCCTTGAGCGTGGCGAGCGTCGCCGAAACCTTGTCCGGATTATGTCCGAAATCATCGATCACCGTCACCCCGCCGGGCGATGTGCCGACGATGTCGAAACGTCGGGCAAGGCCGGTGAAGGAGCCGAGCGCGGCTATCGCCTTGACAAGCGGCACGCCTGCCGCGTTGGTCGCCGCCAGGGCGGCGAGCGCATTGGCGAGGTTGTGGCGGCCGGGCACTTTGAGCGCCAGCGGATGGGCGTGGCCGTCGCCTCTGTCCTCTAGGGTGGCTTCTAGGCTGGTGGGCCCCTCGACGATGCTGCCCGCGCGCACCCCGATCCGGGCCTCCTCGCTGTCGATGCCGAATGTGACGAGCGCCTTGGCATGGCGGGCGAGGGCTGCGGATTCCGGGTCGTCGATGTTGACTGCCGCCACGTTGGCCTTGGCAAGGAAGTCGCCGAACAGCGCGCGCAGTTCCTCAAGGCTTTTGTGATCTAAACTGACGTTGCCAAGGACGGCGATTTTCGGCCGGTAGAGAGCGATGGAACCGTCGCTCTCATCGACTTCGGACACGAAGACTTGTCCTCCACCGACCCGTGCGCTGGCGAAAGGGGCATCAGGGGCGACGAAGTTCTTCATCACTGCGCCGTTCATGATCGTCGGGTCGCGGCCTGTCTGCGTCAGTATCCAGCCGATCATGCCTGTAACCGTCGATTTTCCGCTGGTGCCGCCAATGGCGATCCCTTGCGGTGCGGCGTTGAACAGGGTCGCGAGAAGTTCTGCCCGGCTCATGCGCGGGCATCCGAGTTCTCTCGCGCGCACCATTTCGGGCACCGTGTCCTCGACAGCCGCCGAGGCGACGAGTGTCTGCGCAGCCGAGGTCACGCCGCTGCCGTCCTGGGGGAACAAGGTGAAGCCGAGGCTTTCCAGCCAGGCGAACTTTTCGGGTGTGCGCCCCTGATCGCGGCTGCGGTCAGAGCCCGCGACTGCGGCGCCCTGGCCTTTGAGGATCAGTGCCAGCGGCAGCATTCCCGAGCCACCGATGCCGCAGAAGAACCAGGGGTGAGCGGTTAGCGATGCCGAGGACATGACGGGGCTATACATCAAACAAATCGGCAGGCTACCCTGCACGGGACAGTCCGGGCAACCGGGCCCACCAATCAGAAACTTTGGAGAGACAAGATGAAGCGTCGCATCGTGCACTGCGGCACCGGCAATACCGGCAAGGCCGCGCTCAAGGGCATCCTGCATCACCCGGACCTTGAACTCGTCGGCTGGTATGTCTGGTCGGCGGACAAGGTCGGCATGGACGCAGGCGAAATCTGCGGCGAGGAACTGACCGGGATCAAGGCGAGCAACGATCTCGACGCCATGCTGGCCCTGAACGCCGATTGCCTTTCGTTCTTCGGCGATGCCATCGGCCGCGTCGAGGAATGCATCGAACTGTGCTGCAAGTTCCTGGAACGCGGCACCAATGTCGCAACCTTCTCCGCCTTCGAACTGGCCCATCCGCCGAGCGCTCCGAAGCACCTCAAGGATCCGGTCGAGGCAGCATGCGCCAGGGGCAATTCATCGCTGTTCTTCTCGGGCATCGATCCGGGCTGGGCGACGACCGATCTCGCCATCGCCGCACTCGCGGCGGCGGACCGCGTCGATTGCGTGCGCGTGCTGGAACTGGGCTGGTGGGGGGATTACACCGCCGAGTTCGTTTGCCGCGAATATTTCGGCTTCGGACAGCCCAAGGGTTTCGAGCCTCTGCTGATCAAGGGCGGATTCCTCCAGACCTCGTGGGAGCCCACGCTGCGGCATATCGCCGACGTGCTGGGGGTGGAGATCGATGGCTGGGAAACCGTCTACGAGACCGACAGCCTCGACCACGACGTCGAGGTCGGTTTCGGCACGGTCAAGGCAGGCACTGCCGCGGTCGTCCGTTTTGAGCTGCGGGCGATGTCGCAGGGTAAGCCGATCGCGATCTGCGAGCACGTCGATGGGGTCGCCCATGGCGCGGGCAAGCAGTGGAAGTGGCCTTATGGTCCCTTCGCCTGCGTTCACCGCATCGAGATCGAGGGCGATCCGGTGATTTCGTTGGAACTCGGCAGCCCTACCAAGGGCGTCAGCGCGGGCCTGCGCTGCGCGATGCCGGTGGTCAACGCCATTCCCGATCTCTGCCAGGCGAAGCCGGGTATCCTCGGCCCGCTCGATCTGCCTCGCTACTGGACGAAGAACGTCCCCGCGGCGCGTCGGGGGTGAACCGTCGCAGGGACTCGCAAAGCATGGCGCAAGCTGCTTAGACTTGCGCCATGCCGAGCATCGCTATCTGCGCCCCTTCCACGCCCATGACCGAGGATGACGCGGCGCGCGTCGTCCGGCTAGCCGAGGCGGAATTCCCGGACGTCTCGTTGCATTTCCATCCGCAGTGTTTTGCCGAGGATGGCCATTTCGCCGGGGCGGACGCGCTACGCCTCGCCGCACTGCTCGAATGCGCGAACGATCCCGCTTTCGATGCGGTCTGGTTCGCGCGCGGCGGCTATGGCGCGTGCCGGATCGCGGAAGACGCGATCGCCGGAATGAATGCGGCGGCGCAGGCGAAGCAGTATCTCGGATATTCCGACGCGGGTTATCTGCTCGGTGCGCTGTACCGTGCGCGTATCGGCAGGCCGGTGCACGCGCCGATGCCCAACGACATTCGCCGCGAGGGCGGCGAAGCGGCGATACGACGTTCGCTGGCGTGGCTGTCGGGTGATTCCGGCGGTCTCGAAGCCACCCTGGAGCGTCATCCGACAGTCGCCTTCAATCTCATGACCCTGGCGATGCTGTGCGGCACGCGGCTGATGCCGGGGCTCGCCGGGCATGTGGTGATGGTGGAGGAGGTCAGCGAGCACCTCTATGCGATCGATCGGCTGTTCTTTCACCTTACCGCCCATCTTGGCGGCGTGGCGGGCCTGCGTCTGGGCCGGATAAGCGACGTGCCCGAGAACGACCGGCCTTTCGGGATCGATGCGGAGGCGATCGCTCGCCATTGGTGCGAGCGCCATGCCATTCGTTTCCTGGGTTCCGCCGACATTGGTCACGATGCCGCCAACAAGATCGTGCCGTTTGGACTTGCGGGACGCGCGCAAGGGCAATAGTCCGCCGCGCCACGGTTTTGTAGAGGTCTCGGCGATGTCGGACCTTTGGGGCTTGCAAAGGAAAGGTCGCCATGCGCGCATTCGTATTCCCCGGACAGGGTAGTCAGAAGGTCGGCATGGGTGCCGAGCTTGCCGAAGCCAGCGCCGCCGCGCGCGAAGTGTTCGAGGAAGTCGATGACGCCCTTGGCCAGAAGCTGTTCCAGATCATGCGCGAGGGGCCGGAGGATCAACTGACGCTCACCGAGAACGCGCAGCCCGCAATCATGGCGAACGCCATCGCCGTGTTGCGGGTGCTGGAGAAGGAAGGCGGCGTCGCCCTGGCCGACAAGGGCGATTTCGTCGCCGGTCACAGCCTTGGCGAATATACCGCGCTTTGCGCTGCCGGGGCCTTCAGCCTTGCCGATACCGCGCGCCTGCTCAAGCTGCGCGGCCAGTCGATGCAGGCGGCAGTGCCTGTCGGCGTTGGCGCGATGGCGGCGCTGCTTGGCGCGGATATCGACAAGGCGCAGGCGCTTGCGGATGCTGCGGCGGAAGGCGAGGTCTGCACCGTGGCTAACGATAACGATCCGGGCCAGGTCGTGCTCTCGGGTCACAAGGGCGCAATCGAACGCGCCATCGCGCTGGTCAAGGAACATGGAATCAAGCGCGGCATGGCGCTGCCTGTCTCCGCTCCGTTCCATTGTCCGCTGATGGCTCCCGCTGCCGATGCCATGGCCGAGGCGCTCGACAAGGTCCGTCCTGGTGCGCTTCGCCTGCCACTGTTCGCCAATGTCACGGCCTCGGTCGTCAGTGACCCCGCCGAAGTGCGGCGCCTGCTGGTCGAGCAGGTGACGGGCCGCGTCCGCTGGCGGGAAAGCGCCGTCGCCATGAAGGAGGCGGGTGTCGAGCATTTCGTCGAACTCGGCGGCAAGGTGGTCGGTCCGATGATTTCGCGCAGCGCAGCGGATGTTAAGGTGACGAGCGTGGTGACGATGGCCGACATCGAAGCGCTGGCGAAGGAGTTTTAAGCATGGAAAACCGTATGTTCGATCTTCACGGCATGACCGCCCTCGTCACTGGCGCTTCAGGCGGGATCGGATCGGCGATCGCCCGATCGCTGGCGCAACAGGGCGCGCGGCTGGCGGTTTCCGGTTCGAACGCGCAGAAGTTGCGGGTTTTCCGGGACGAGCTGGACGAGCATACCCCGCAGCATCTTCAGGAAGTCGATCACGTCGCAATCACCTGCGATCTGTCGAACGCCGAGGATGTCGAGAAACTGGTGCCCGCGGCGGTCGATTCGCTGGGCAAGATCGACATCCTGATCAACAACGCCGGCATCACGCGCGACAACCTGTCGATGCGCATGAAGGATGAGGAATGGGACGCGGTGATTCGCGTCAACCTGGAGGCCGCCTTCCGCCTGATGCGTGCCGCGACGCGGCCGATGATGAAGGCGAAGTTCGGTCGCATCATCACGATCACGTCCGTGGTCGGCCAGACGGGCAATCCCGGCCAGATGAACTATTGCGCCGCCAAGGGTGGGCTTACCGCCATGTCGAAAAGCCTTGCCCAGGAAGTCGCCAGCCGCGGAATCACGGTGAACTGCGTGGCGCCGGGCTTTATCCGCACGGCGATGACCGACGTGCTTCCCGACGCGCAGAAAGAGGCGCTCAACGGCCGCATTCCGATGGGCCGTATGGGCGAGGGCGAGGATATCGGAGCCGCCGTGGCGTTTCTCGCCAGCCGCGAGGCCGGCTATATCACTGGTCAGACGATCCACGTGAATGGCGGCATGGCGATGATTTCGTAGCGGTCCGGATGGAATTATCCCCAGATTAGCCCCATTTCCTTATCATCCAGCTTGCCGCTTGACCGGCGCTCGCTAGAGAAGATGATCCTAATTCTGGGGCCGGTGCGAATCCTCCGGCTGGTGAAGGGGGACATGAGTCAGTCATGAAGGCCACGATCGAACGCGCGACGCTGCTGCGCTGCCTGTCCCATGTGCAGTCCGTCGTCGAGCGGCGGAATACTATTCCGATTCTTTCCAACGTGCTGATCGATGCAGCCGCTGGTGGCGCGTTGCGCGTCATGGCGACCGATCTCGACCTGCAGGTGGTGGAAACGATGGGGGCCGTCTCGGTCGATGCGCCCGGCGCGATAACCGTCTCGGCGCATCTTCTGTTCGACATCGCGCGCAAGCTGCCCGACGGCAGCCAGGTCTCGATCGAGACCGCCGACAACCGCATGGTGGTGAAGGCCGGCCGCAGCCGTTTTACCTTGCCGACGCTGCCGCGTGACGATTTCCCCGTCATCGTCGAAGGCGAGTTGCCGACCAGCTTCGAAATCCCCGCGGCGACGCTGGCCCAGCTGATAGACCGCACCCGCTTCGCCATCTCCACCGAAGAGACGCGGTATTACCTGAACGGCATCTTCCTTCATGTCACCGACGAGGAACTGAAGGCCGCGGCCACCGACGGCCATCGCCTTGCGCGCTTCACCCTGCCGCGTCCGGATGGCGCCGACGGGATGCCTGATGTGATCGTGCCGCGCAAATGCGTCGCCGAACTGCGCAAGTTGCTGGAAGAAGCGCTGGACACCAGCGTCCAGGTCGATCTTTCCGCTTCGAAGATCCGCTTCACGCTGGGCGGCGAAAATGGCGTCGTGCTCACGAGCAAGCTGATCGACGGCACTTTCCCTGACTATACGCGGGTCATCCCGACCGGGAACGACAAGCTCCTGCGCCTCGATCCCAAGAGCTTTTACGAAGGTGTTGATCGCGTCGCGACGATCGCGACCGAAAAGACCCGCGCGGTGAAGATGGCGCTGGAGAACGATCGCGTGATCCTGTCCGTGACGTCGCCCGATAACGGCACTGCCGCCGAAGAAGTTCCGGCGGACTATTCGGCTGCGGGCTTCGAGATTGGCTTCAACGCCAATTACTTGAAGGACATCCTTGGCCAGATCGAGGGAGATACGGTTGAACTGCATCTCGCGGATGCCGGAGCGCCGACCCTGATCCGGCAGGACGAGAAGAGCCCCGCGCTCTATGTTCTGATGCCGATGCGCGTCTGATATTCTGAGGATATCCCGCCCTGCCGGACGCCCGGCCCGTCCGATCGGTTGAAACGGTAGCCTTCCGTGTGCCGTCCGCAGACGCGTTTGATCGCCCGCTGGCGAGGTCGGGTGTGCGCCTGGAGGTAGAGAGCAGCGAACGGGCAGTGCGGCCGGCGCTTGTGGTATGTGCCCGGCAGTACGGGCGTGGATGCGTGTGAGTTGTTATGCGAACGGCCGGCAGCATCACGCATGGCTGTCCGGCACGAC
>DASWWL010000199.1:0-15513 GCA_036400975.1 Novosphingobium sp.
AATGGGGCACCATCGATATCCTGGTCAACAACGCGCAGATCATGTTCGCGCCGCATCCGATCGAGGACTGGACCTGGGATGAGATGGACCAGATCTTCAAGTCCGGTCCTTATGGCACGTGGGCCTTCATGGTCGCCTGCCTGCCCTACATGAAGGAGAAGGGCGGCCGGATCGTGAACTTCACCTCGGCCACCGCCTATACGCCCAACACCGGCCGCGCCGGCTATGCCGCCGCCAAGCAGGCGATCCACTCGCTGACCCGAACGGCGGCGCGCGAATGGGGTAAGTACAAGATCAACGTCAACATCATCAGCCCGGTGGCCATCGGCGACATGATCAAGCGCACTTATACCGAAGAACAGCAGATGGAGCTGCTGAAGAGTGGCGGCATGGCGCTGAGCCACCGCTGGGGCGACGCGGAGAAGGATATCGGCCGAGGCGTCGTATTCCTCTGCGGTCCGGATTCGGAAATGATCACGGGTTGCATGCTGCCGATCGACGGCGGCAGCGCAATGCTCTGAGTTTCAAGATAGCGCGTTGTCCTGCACTCGCCTCCGGGCGTGGGCAGGCTCGCGTTCCGGGCGGCCGCTGACTGACTTTCGCAGGCCGGCAATCGAATCGACAAAAGGAAAGGGCGTGTCGGTTGCCCGACACGCCCTGAAACCCTTCGCTGTGAAAGCGAACTTAGTGAGCAGCGCCCGAAGCAGCGGCAGCAGCGTCCGAAGCAGCGCCAGCAGCGGCGGTAGCAGCAGCAGCAGCGTCGCCAGCGGCTTCCGAAGCGGCGCCCGAAACGGCGGCAGCGGCGTCCGAAGCGGTCGCGGCGGCGTCGGTCGCTTCAGCAGCGGCGTCGGTCGCGGCTTCCGAAGCCTCGGCGGTGGCGTCTTCCGACTTCGAGCAAGCCGAGAGAGCGAGAGCGCCGACCATGGCGGCAGCGAGAACGATCTTGCGCATGTATGGTAATCCCTTGAACAGCGAGTGGACCAAGCACGGCACAAGGCCGAGCCGAAAGCCTACTTAGACGGTAGACTTCGCGCGTCAAATAATCACCTTGAGGTGACGATGCAAGCGCTACTCGCTCAAACGGGTTTATGTTCCCCTTTTTCTTAACCGCAGATGTAGGGCGAAAATGTGTCGGGGATGTGACCTTGCCGCCGTTTTCACGCAATTCCCATGCTCGGTAAAAGCCTCTAGACAGGCGCCATGGAGCCCAAGCAACATCTCTATCTGGTCGATGGTTCGGCCTACATATTTCGCGCGTATCACCGCCTTCCGCCACTCACCGATCCGCAAGGCACCCCCGTCGGCGCGGTCTATGGCTATACCACGATGCTGTGGAAACTGGCCGAGGATCTGCACAAGGCCGATGGCCCCACGCATCTGGCGGTGATTCTCGACAAGGGCAGTACGTCTTTCCGCAATGCGATCTACGATCAATACAAGGCGAACCGTCCGCCGCCGCCCGAAGATCTGATTCCCCAGTTCCCCCTGATTCGCGATGCGACGCACGCCTTTTCATTGCCTTGCATCGAGGAAGACGATCTCGAAGCCGATGACCTGATCGCCTCGTATGCCCGCGAAGCGACACGGCGGGGCTGGGACGTGACGATCGTCTCGTCCGACAAGGACCTGATGCAGCTCGTCGGCAAGTGCGCCGACGACGGCGCCGGAAACGGCGGCGGCTGCATCGACATGCTCGATACGATGAAGAACCAGCGCATCGACGTGCCCGAGGTAATCGAAAAGTTCGGCGTGCTTCCCGAAAAGGTGGGCGACGTGCTGGCGCTGATGGGCGATAGCGTCGACAACGTTCCCGGCATCCGGGGCATCGGCCCCAAGACCGCTACCAAGCTGATCCAGGAGCATGGCGATCTGGAATCCGCGCTTGCTGCCGCCACGGCGATGAAGCCGTCCAAGCTGCGCGAGAGCCTGATCGAGCAGGCGGAGATGGCGCGGCTTTCGCGCGTGCTCGTCCAGCTCAAGGAAGATTGCGCGCTGCCGGTTGCGCTGGAAGACTTCAAGCTGGGTGAGATTGCGCCCGATCCGCTCGCGGCTTTCCTCTCGAAGCATGGCTTCACCAGCCTGCTCAAGCGCCTGGGCCTGGGCGCAGGCAGCCCGGGGCCGGCGACGCAGCTTCATCCGGCGAAGCCCGTCACGCCGGGCGCCCCGGTCGCTCCGCCGGAGGGCAATCGCCAGCCGTTGCCGGCAATGCCCGCCGTCGATCTCGACGCCTACCCCTGCGTACAGACGCGCGAGGCGCTGCGGGAATGGATCGATCGCGCTTTCACCGCGCGCATCGTCGCCTTCGATACCGAGACAAGCGCGCTGGATGCGATGCAGGCCGACCTTGTCGGCGTCAGCCTCGCACTCGGGCCGAATGACGCCTGCTATATTCCGCTCGGCCATGGCGGCACAGACATGTTCGCCGAGCGGCCCGAGCAGGTGGACAAGGCGGAGGCGCTCGCCATGCTGAAACCGCTGCTCGAAAGCGACGCGGTGTTGAAAGTCGGGCAGAACGCCAAGTATGACATCAACGTTTTGGCGCGCCACGGCATCCATGTCGCGCCGATCGACGACACGATGATCATCAGCTTCGACCTCGATGCTGGACGCAGCGAGGAAGGAATCGGCGGCGGCCACGGCATGGACGAACTTTCGACCCGCCACCTCGGCCATACCACACTGACCTTCAAGGACATCTGCGGCACGGGCAAAAAGGCGATTCCCTTCGGCGAGGTCCCCCTCGACCGCGCGACGCGCTATGCCGCCGAAGACGCCGATGTTACCTGGCGGCTGCATCGCCTGCTCAAACCGCGCCTTGCGGACGAGGGCGGCACGCGCATCTATGAGCGGGTCGATCGTCCGCTGATCCCGGTCGTCGCCTCGATGGAACGCTACGGAATCAAGGTCGATCGCGATCGCCTGGCAGGTCTTTCCGCCGAATTCGCCGAGGCCATCGGCGCGCTGGAGACGGAAATCCATGCGCTTGCGGGCCAGCCGTTCACGATCGGCAGCCCCAAGCAGCTAGGCGACATCCTGTTCGACAAGATGGGCCTGAAAGGCGGCAAGAAAGGCAAGAGCGGCCAGTATTCGACCGACCAGAGCGTGCTGGAAACCTTGGCTGGCGAAGGTGTGGAGATGGCCCGCAAGGTGCTGGACTGGCGCCAGCTCGCCAAGCTGCGCTCCACTTACACCGAAGCCCTGCAGGCGGCGATCAATCCGCAAACCCAGCGGGTGCATACATCATATTCGCTGGTGGGAGCACAGACAGGCCGCTTGTCGTCTACCGAGCCGAACTTGCAGAACATCCCCATCCGCACCGAGATCGGCCGGCAGATCCGCGATTGCTTCGTCGCCGAGCCAGGCAACGTGCTGCTCGCCGCCGACTATAGCCAGATCGAACTGCGTCTCGCCGCACATATGGCGGACGTGCCTTCGCTCAAGGAAGCCTTCGCCGCCGGCGAGGACATTCACGCGCGCACGGCGATGGAAATGTTCGGCATGGTGGATCGCGACACGCGCGGACGGGCCAAGACGATCAATTTCGCCATCCTGTACGGCATTTCGCGCTGGGGCCTCGGCACCAGGCTCGGTGTGGCGGCGGAAGAGGCGCAGGCGATGATCGACCGCTACTTCGAGCGCTTCCCGGGCATCCAGCGCTATATCGTCCATACGCTCGAAAGCGTGCGCGAACGCGGCTATTCCGAAACCTTGTTCGGTCGCAAGACCTGGTTCCCGCGCATCAATTCGAAGAACCAGGCCGAACGGCAGGGCAGCGAGCGCGCCGCGATCAACGCACCGATCCAGGGCACCAGCGCCGATATCATCAAGCGCGCCATGGTCCGCATGGCACCCGCGCTTGCCGCCGCCGGGCTGCCTGGCGTGCGGATGCTTCTGCAAGTGCACGACGAGCTGGTGTTCGAGCTGCCTGAAGGAGACGTCGATGCAGCGCGCCCGGTGATCGAGCGCGTAATGGCAGAGGCGGCGCTACCGGCGGTCAGCCTCGACGTGCCACTCGGCGTCGAGATCGGCGTGGGATCGAGTTGGGGCGCGGCGCATTGATCGATACCTGGCGACACTGGGCGGAACAGCTTACCGGCGCGGCGATCGCTGCCGGCATCGCGGTAGCTATCGCGCTGGCGCTTCATGCGGTGCTGTTCGCGATCGCCGGTCGTGTGACGCGGTTGTCGCAGATGACCTCGGACGAGGTGGTGGTCGATCGCCTGCGCCAGCCCCTGCGTTGGGCACTGGTCGCGGTGGCGGTCTCGCTGGCGGCGGAGGCGCAGCCCGTGCTAGCCCATGGCTGGGAAAGCGTCGCGCGCTTCGTCGTGCCCGCTCTACTCGGCTGGGTCGCCTTTGCGCTGGTAAAGGCGTTCGCCACCGCCATGGACAGCCGCGCGGAACTGTCGCGCGACGATTTGGCGGCGCGCAGCCGCCGCACCCGCATCGCCATCCTTTCCCGCACCCTGGGTTTCGTCATCGTCTTCGTGACGGTGGCGCTGATGCTTCTCGGTATTCCGGGCGTGCGCAATGTCGGCGTGACGCTGATGGCTTCGGCGGGCCTTGCCGGCCTCGCTGTCGGCGCGGCTGCGCAGCCTGCCCTGAAATCGCTGATCGCCGGCATTCAGATGGCACTGACCGAGCCTATTCGCATTGGCGACCTTGTCGTGATCGATGGCGAGAGCGGCCGCGTGGAGGACATCCGGATGAGTTATGTCGTCATCCGCACCGCCGATGAGCGCCGCCTGATCGTTCCCACCGCCAAGTTCCTCGACACGACCTTCCAGAACTGGACACGCGTCGCGGGCGGCATCACCGGGTCCGTGATCCTGCCGATCTCCGCCGGGCAACCCATTGCGCCGATCCGCACGGCATTCGAAAAGCTGCTGAGCGAACGGCCCGAGTGGGATCGGCGGACGGGCGAACTGCAAGTGGCGGAAGTGAAGGTGGATGCCGTCGAACTCAAGCTGGTGATGAGCGCCGCCAATCCTACCGCGATGGCGCGGCTGCGCTTCGCGATGCGCGAGGCGATGCTGGAGTGGCTGCGGCTGGAAATGCCCGGCGCCCTGAAAGGCGCAGCGGCAGAGTGATCGCGGCGGCGTTTTGCCTTGGCCGGTTCTTCCGCCTAGCTTGAAGGAAGATATCAGGCAGGAGCGGTAGATGGGAGAATATGCAGGTCGCACCGTGGTCGTTACCGGCGCGGGATCGGGACTTGGCGCCGCCATGGCTGAGGCCTTTGCCGCCGAAGGCGCGAACCTGGCGCTGCTCGATATCGACGGCGAACGCGTGGAAGCGAAGGCGCAAGAGTTGCGCGTACGCGGCGTCGATGCCTTCGCGCAGAGGCTCGACGTCGCGGACGTCTCGGCGCTCCAGTCCGCCGCTGACGCCGTGCGCGAGAGGTTCGGCGGGTGTGACGTGCTTTGCGCCAACGTAGGCGTGCAGCAGTTCGGCGCGATCGAGGTTCTGACCGAGCAGGATTGGGACTGGGTACTATCGACCAACGTAAAGGGCGTGATCGGCACTGTCGCTGCTTTCCTGCCCCTGCTTCGCATCGCCGGGGGCCAGCGCCATATCGTGCTGACCGCATCGTCCAGCGTGTTTCAGCCGGGCATCCGCATGGCCGCTTATGTGGCTTCGAAATTTGCGGTCGTCGGCTATGGCGAAGTCCTGCGCATGGAGCTGGCGGACGAAGGGATCAATGTCAGCCTGTTGTTCCCTTCGGGCATGCGCACGCGCCATCTCGACAGCAGCAAGGCGGCACGGCCGGTGGAGCTTGGGGAATCGCGCTTCGACCGGGCAGACCTCGTGGCGATGCAGTCCAGCGCCGACATCCATTCCAGCGATCACGTCGCCACCCCGGAGCACGCGATCCGCAACCTGCTGACGGATCTTCGCAACAACGAGCGCTACATCATCACCCATGGCAACTATCGCAGCGGCGTGGAAGCGATGCAGGCGGAAGTGGTCGCCGCGTTCAAACGGATGGAAACGAATTGAACTTGCCCCCTCCCGGTTTCGGGAGGGGGCTATAGGGAAATACGGTTATCCGCCGTGTTTCCTTTCGCGTGTCGGTTCGAGCATGCCGGGCGCGATGAAACCGATGGGAGCAACTTCCATCGCACGCTTCTTCAGTTCGCCCTTCATCTTCTGGTATTCGGACTCCATCTCCGGCGTCACCGTCGCGCGGCTGTCCGTCAGAGCATCGGCAAAGTCCTCCCCATCGACTGTCTCGACCTTGGCTCCGCGCTTGCGAATGGCGATCAGGCCGGCGCGACGGACCACGTCTTCCAGATCGGCGCCAGTGAAGCGCTCGGTCTCGCGGGCGATCGCGGCAAGATCGACGTCGTTCGCCAGCGGCATCTTCGACGTGTGGATCTTGAGGATATGCTCGCGTCCTGCCGTATCGGGCGTGCCGACGTAGACCAGTTCATCGAAGCGGCCCGGGCGCAGCAGCGCCGGATCGACCAGTGCCGGGCGATTGGTCGCACCGATGAGCACGACCGATTGCAGTTCTTCCATGCCGTCCATCTCGGCGAGGATGGTGTTGACCACCCGCGCCGTTACCTGCGGCTCGCCGAAGCTGTTGCCCGAACCGCGCGCGGGTACGAGGCTGTCGATCTCGTCGATGAAGATCACGCACGGCGCCACTTGCCGTGCACGGGCGAATAGGCGGGCAATCTGCTGCTCGCTCTCGCCGTACCACTTCGACAGGAGATCGGAGGATTTGATGGCGATGAAGTTCGCTTCCGCCTCTTTCGCGACGGCCTTGGCGAGCAGCGTCTTGCCGGTGCCGGGAGGGCCATAAAGCAGGAAGCCTTTCGCCGGACGGATACCGAGCCGGTGGAAAGCCTCAGGGTTCTTCAACGGCAGCTCGACGCCTTCCTTGAGCTTGAGCTGCGCATCGTCAAGCCCGCCGATATCGTCCCAGCCGATATCCGGCACCTGCACCATGACCTCGCGCATGGCCGAAGGCTGGACACGCTTCAGCGCCCCGACGAAATCCTCGCGAATGACCGAAAGGCTTTCGAGCACTTCAGGTGGAATCGTCTGCGCTTCGAGGTCGAGTTGAGGCATGATCCGGCGCACCGCGTCGATCGCCGCCTCTCGCGCCAGCGCAGCGATATCCGCGCCGACGAATCCGTGCGTGGTCCGCGCCAGTTCCTTCAGATCGACATCCTCGGCCAGCGGCATGCCGCGGGTATGTATTCCGAGTATCTCGCGGCGGCCGCTTTCGTCGGGCACGCCGATCACGATCTCGCGGTCGAAGCGACCGGGACGGCGTAGCGCCTCGTCAATGGCATCCGGGCGGTTGGTCGCGGCGATGACGACGATGTTCGAACGCGCATGGAGCCCGTCCATCAGCGTCAGAAGTTGGGCCACCAGCCGCTTTTCAGCTTCGCCATGCACTTGCGTGCGCTTTGGTGCGATCGAATCGATCTCGTCGATGAAGATGATCGACGGGGAAGATTGAGCCGCTTCCTCGAACACCTCGCGCAGCGCCTTCTCGCTTTCGCCATAGCCGGAGCCCATGATCTCCGGACCGTTGATGGTGAAGAAGCTTGCTTCGCTTTCATTCGCGACCGCGCGCGCAAGACGCGTCTTGCCGGTTCCCGGCGGGCCGTGCAGCAGCACACCCTTCGGCGGATCAACGCCGAGGCGGGTGAACAACTCGGGATAGCGCAGCGGCAGCTCCACCATTTCGCGCAACTGGCGAATCGTATCACCCATGCCGCCGACATCATCGTAATTGACGTCGGCGCGGCTGCCACGCGCTTCCTCGAACTCTTCGCGCAGTTCTACCTCGGTGTTCTCGTCGATGTGGACGATGCCCTTTGGGCTGGTCGAGATCACGGTCAGGCGGATCTGGGTGAGAGCATAGGCAGGCGCGTTGAACATGCGCGCGATCTGCGGCGGCAGGTCGCGGACCTGCTGCTGGCCGGACGTGGCGACGATATCGCCGGCAAGGAAAGGACGGCCGAAGAAGTTGCGCTTCAATGCCTGCGCCGGCCCCTGCAGGCGCATCTCGCGCTGGGCGGGCGCGAAGACGACGCGTTGCGCCGGGCGGGATTCGGCCTTGCGGATTATGACATGATCGCCCGATCCGACTTCTGCATTGGCTCGCTGCAAGCCATCCAGGCGAATGACGTCGATATCGTCATCCTCCGCATAGGCGAGCACGGCACGAGCCACGGTGGTACGCTTGCCGGTAATCTCCAGCACATCGCCTTCCAGCACGCCAAGCGCCGACATTGCGGATTTCGGCAGGCGGGCGATGCCCTGACCGCTTTCTTCCTGTCGCGCCGCCGCAACTTGCAGCTTTGCCGTTCTTTCATCCACGCTGGAGGGCGCATCAACCATCAACTCATCCCCGAATTGCGAAGCCCCCGAAGGCGCCTTCCGATTGCAAGAGGAAGCTAGGGACTGGCCGCGCCTATTTCAAACCACGGATTCATTCAGCGCGGTGAAGCGAATAACCCCCAGGCGGGATGCGTAGCATGGCGTGAAGGAAGGCCTGCTGGGAGGAGTGCCCAAGGATGGCAGAAAAAAGGCCCGATCGTTGCCGACCGGGCCATGAAAGTTTTGGGAGAGGATGCCTGAAAGGCAGGATCTGTATGCACGGCAGGCAGTTTTTGTGCAAGTGCGAAATGGTAGATTTTAATTGCAAAAAATGCAACTTCGATTGAATTTCACGATATCATCCTGAAAAAAGATAATAAAGTAATGATCTAAGTTGGATCACACGGTTGAAGGCCAATCAGGCCAGTTTCTCGATGCATATTTTGCTGCGCCGCATCACGGTGCGTTTTCGGATCGGCATCTCAGCATCGCCCCATAGAGTGGTATTCAAAAGGGCTCGGTTCCAGTCAAACTGTGCGGGGAACTCGCCCGCCAAAATCGACGGATCAGTGCGCGAGAAGCAGGGGCGGCTGCGCTTTGTCTTCCAGGAAATGGCGCGTGACGCCACCAAACAGATATTCCCGCATCCGGCTGTGACCGAAAGCGCCCATGACCAGCAGTTGCCCGCCCAGATGAGAGATCGCGTTGGCGAGGGTTGCTTCCGTCGATCCCCTGCGGTCGAGTTCGTGCAAGCGCCCTTCGATGCCATGCACCGCGAGGTAACGAAGTGCGACATCGCAGGAAAAGCCGCCGGACTTCTCCTTGACCGAAAGAATCTCCACGCTCTCGCAGCCGGCGAGCAGAGGGATGGAACCACGCAACGCCAGCGCCGCCTCGTCGCCGCCATCCCAAGCGATGCAGGCGGTCGTCAGGGGTTGTGGCAACGGCTGGTCGTCGTTGAGCATCATCACAGGACAACGTGACGACAGGGCAACATCACCGGCAAGTCCGGTCGATCGGGAAAGGATGATCAAGTCGGCCAGGCGCGCGCCCCGCGCCAAGGCTTCGACCGGGTCATTCTCGCTGCGGATGACGCGGAACGGAACCGATTCGGCAGCCAGCCGAGCTTCGAGCGCGGCGGCGTGTTCGTCGTCTTCGGCCAAGGCTTTCTTCAAGGCATCGGAAGCGAAATAGCTTCCGCCCATCGGGTCCATGGCGACGTATCGCGTCACCGGCGTATCGACGAGGACCGTAAGATGTCCTTTGCCGGCACGTGTTAGCGCCAGTGCGGTCTGAAGGCGCGGGCCCATGGAGGGCGCGCGGTCCGCATATACCAGGATGGATCGCATAGGAACTCTCCCAGAAAGGCCGGCATTCCTGCCGGATCATGACAGAATAGCCTGCGTCGCCGTCAGAGGAAACGGTCTTGGACGCGGCCTGTTCCCCTCGCTTGAAAAGCGCTTGGCATGGTGGGGGTGCGCGCATACGCTGCGGTGCAACACGAAATCTCGCCAGGACGAAAACGTCGAACGATGAACAAGCTCTATCCCGATGCCGCCGCAGCGCTTGACGGTTTGCTGCGGGATGGTCTTTTGATTGCGTGCGGTGGCTTTGGCCTTTGCGGCATTCCCGAGCGGCTGCTCGATGCGGTGCAAGGCAGCGGTGTGAAGGATCTTACTTTCGCCTCGAACAATGCAGGTGTCGACAACGAGGGCATCGGCAAGCTGCTGCGCACGCATCAGGTTCGCAAGATGATCTCTTCCTATGTCGGCGAGAACAAGGAGTTCGAGCGCCAGTACCTTTCGGGTGAGCTTGAGGTCGAATTCTGTCCCCAGGGCACGCTTGCCGAACGGATGCGCGCGGGCGGCGCGGGCATTCCCGGCTTCTATACGAAGACCGGGGTCGGCACGCTGGTGGCCGAGGGCAAGGAAGCAAAGATCTTCGACGGCGAGGAATATATCCTCGAACGCGGCATCTTCGCCGATCTCAGCCTGGTGAAGGCATGGAAGGCCGATACCACCGGCAACGTGATCTTCCGCAAGACCGCCCGCAATTTCAACGTTCCCGCCGCCACTTGCGGCAAGGTCTGCGTGGTTGAGGTGGAGGAAATGGTCCCGGCCGGCAGCCTCGATCCCGATGCGATCCACCTGCCTGGCGTTTATGTCCAGCGCCTGATCGTGGGCGCGCCATATGACAAGAAGATCGAATTCCGTACGGTTCGCGAAAGGGAGGCGACCTGATGGCCCAGGACAGCAAGGGCTGGACGCGCGATGAAATGGCGGCGCGCGCCGCGCGCGAATTGCAGGACGGATACTACGTCAACCTTGGCATCGGCATTCCGACGCTGGTGGCGAACCATGTGCCCGAAGGCGTTACCGTGACGCTGCAGTCGGAAAACGGCATGCTCGGCATCGGCCCCTTCCCTTATGCGGATGAGGTCGATCCCGACCTTATCAACGCCGGCAAGCAGACGATCAGCGAAGTGCCGCATTCAGCCTATTTCGACAGCGCACAAAGCTTTGCCATGATTCGCGGAGGGCATATCGACGTGGCGGTGCTCGGCGCGATGGAAGTGGCCGAGAACGGCGACATCGCCAACTGGATGATCCCCGGCAAGATGATCAAGGGTATGGGCGGCGCGATGGATCTCGTCGCCGGCGTCAAGAAGATCATCGTCGTCATGGAACACACCGCGAAGGATGGCAGCGCCAAGTTCATCCCCCGGTGCACATTGCCGCTGACGGGCAGGAACGTGATAGACATGATTGTCACTGACCTTGCCGTCTTCCAGCGTCAGGACCACAAGACGCCGTTCCGACTCGTTGAGCTTGCTCCCGGCATCGCGGCCGAGGAAGTGAAGGCGAAGACGAGCGCACATTACATATAGATGGAGATACCGATGGCCGACCTCGCCGAAATTCCGCTGACCCGCAATGACGGCAGCGCCGACAAACTTGCGAACCACAAGGGCAAGGTTCTGCTGGTGGTCAACGTCGCGTCCAAATGCGGCCTGACTCCGCAATACGAGGCGCTGGAAAAGCTCTATGGCGAATATAAGCCGAAGGGCTTCGAGGTGCTGGGATTCCCAGCCAACGACTTCGCCGGACAGGAGCCCGGCACCGACGAGGAAATAGCGCAGTTCTGCTCGCTCAATTTCAACGTCTCGTTCCCGCTTTTTGCCAAGGGGCCCGTTACCGGGACCGAGAAGCAGCCCCTCTATGCCGAGTTGATCGCGGCGCCGGTCGAAAAGCAGGGTGATTCGGCGGGACAGCGCGAGATGCTGAAGAAGCACGGCATTGCCCCCACGGAAGATCCCGAAGTCCTCTGGAACTTCGAGAAGTTTCTGATCGGGCGTGACGGCCAGGTTGCTGGTCGTTTTGCCCCCAGCATGAAGCCCGACGATCCGGCGATCATCGGTGCGATCGAGGCGGAACTCGCGAAGTAATACCTTTGCCGCCGGCGAAATACGCTTGATGACCGCGTTTGCCTATCTGGGCGCGGCGCTGGCCGAAATCGCCGGCTGCTTTGCTTTTTGGGGCTGGTTGAAGCTGGATAAGCCGATGTGGTGGCTTGTCCCCGGCATAGTCAGTCTTTGCCTGTTCGCCTGGCTGCTCACTCTGGTGGAAAGCGAGCAGGCGGGCCGCGCATTCGCTGCCTATGGCGGCGTCTATATCGTATCGGCGCTGGGCTGGCTGTGGCTGGTGGAAGGTCTGCGGCCGGACCGTTGGGACGTGCTGGGCGGTGCGGTCTGCCTTGTCGGCGCGGCCATCATACTGTGCGGTCCACGATCCGCCTGATTATTGCCGGAATGTCACTGGCAGGCGCGTCGGGCCGGTGTTACGCTGCGGTGATGGGCAAAGGGAAGTATCCCGGTATCCTCGCGACGTATAGGGAACGGTATCTCGATGTCGTCGCGTCGATCTATATCTACAACGAGCATCGCGGCTATACGTCGCTCGACCGCGTGCTTGCCGCCGCGCGGCGGCACTGCCCCGAAGACACGGAATTCCTCGCCGCCGTCGCCAAGCATCGCGCCGATGAACGCAAACATTACCTGATGTTCAAGCGCTGGTTCGAACGAAAAGGCCTGATGCCGCTCGCGGTCGATACCAGTTATGGCCACATCGACCGCTTCATCAACAGCGTTTTCGGCTGCGGCATCGACGATCTGGAGACCGACAATGTGGTCGCCGATCCCGAGGCTTTCGAAAAACTGTGCCGTGTGATCGTGCTTACCGAGCAGCGCGGACTCGTGCAGGTGGAAGAACTGCTGCGCAATCGGGCAATCCTGTCCGATCCGGTGATGACGCGGATATTCACTATCATTCACGAGGACGAGCCGAGCCATTTCCTGCCTTACCGCCGCTGGCTGGAGGAACAATCGCGTCCCACCGCGCTGTGGCGCGAAAGGCTGGCGGACTGGTGCATCCACAAAGTGTTGCTGCTGGGCAAGCTTCCCTCCCTGTTCTTCCACACTGCCGCCCCCCGGCTTGTCCGGTGGCCCGATGCGGGTGAGACGACCTGACGCAGACGAACCTGCATGGGCGTGGACAGCGATCGCGATTTCGGCTGAGGTTCATGTGCCGACGATCATGAAGTAGCCGACGATTCAACAGGCCGCGCCACATGTATTCATATCGATACCGCCCTTCGCCGGGCAGCAGGCTGGCGGCATTGCTGTTGTCGCTCGCGATCTGCGCGTTGATCGTTCTCGCGCTGATAAGCATGGGCTTGCTCGATGCCCATGACAGCAAAGTCGAAGACCGGCTGACCGCAGTTACCTTCGCGGCGCGATCGGCCCATCAGGCGCACAAGACACCCACCCGCAAGGCGCAGGCGGCAATGCGGCGGAACGTGTCACGCTTGCAGCCGAAACCGCCCGTTTTGCCTAACCCCGAGCCGGTGCCGCCGCTGAATCTGCTGAAGCTCACACGGGAAGAGTTCGCCGCTGCGGACATCGGCAAGATGGCCCGCCGTCCGGGGGCCAGCACCGGCGATGCCGGGCAGATGCAAGGCGACGCCGGGGCGGGGGAGGGACCGGGTGGGGCCCGGCTGTATAATGCCGAGTGGTATCGTGAGCCGACGCGCGCCGAGTTGATTACTTACATGCCGCATCGCAACGTTGCCGGCGGCTGGGCGATGATCGCCTGCCGGACACAGGAAGGCTATCGGGTTGACGATTGCCAGGAGCTTGGGGAGTCACCGCCGGGATCGGGGCTTTCCCGGGCCTTGCGTCAGGCATCCTGGCAATTCCTCGTCAGGCCGCCGCGCATCGATGGCCGTCCCCTGATCGGCGCATGGGTGCGTATTCGCTTCGACTTCACCAAAGCGCCGGCGGGCGAAGACGGGACAGGCGGCTAGCGAGCCGCAGGCATCGCGCCCATATAGGGCGCATGATTCAGCCGTTTTCCCCGCAGCCCGATGCAGCAGTCTTTGAGGAGCTGGCCTACAGGGCGCTCGATCACCTGCCAGCCCGGTTCCGCGAATATCTGGGCGATGTGGTGATCCGCATCGAAGAGTTTGCCGATCGCGAGGCGCTTGAGGCAGTGGGCCTTGACGACCGCTGGGAACTGACCGGGCTCTACCATGGGCGCCCCTTGGGCGAGCAATCCATCTGGTCAAGCGGCGAGATGCCGCCGATGATCTTGCTCTATCGCGCGCCGCTGTTGCGCGAATGCCGCGAAACCGGTGTCGATCTGGCGGATCTGATCACCCATGTCGTCGTTCATGAGGTCGGCCATCATTTCGGCCTGTCCGACGACGACATGCACCGGATCGAAGAGGAAGAGTAGCCGCAAGGCCACCCTTCCCCTTATCCGTCAGCCCAGCGCGGCCTTCAGCTTATCGACGAGGTCGGTCTTCTCCCAGGGGAAGAAGTCGCCATTGGGCTTGCGGCCGAAGTGGCCATAAGCCGCCGTCTTGCCGTAGATCGGCTTGTTAAGCCCCAGACCCTCGCGGATGCCACGCGGGGTCAGGCCACCAAGCGCTTCCTTCGCCACCTTGGCGACGGCGGCCTCAAGCTGATCGTCCGCAATCGTGCCGGTTCCGTGGGTGTAGACGTAGAGAGAAAGCGGCTGTGACACGCCGATGGCATAGGCAACCTGAATCGTGCAACGCGAAGCAAGACCCGCCGCAACGACGTTCTTCGCGAGATAGCGCGTGGCATAGGCGGCCGAACGATCGACCTTGGTCGGATCCTTGCCCGAGAACGCACCACCGCCATGGGGCGAAGCGCCGCCGTAGGTATCGACGATGATCTTGCGACCGGTCAGGCCAGCATCGCCATCGGGGCCGCCGATCTCGAAGCTGCCGGTGGGGTTGATATGGTATACGGTCTCGTCCGAAAGCAGACCGGCGGGCAGGACTTCGGCAATCACCTGCTTCACATAGGCCTTCAGTTCGGCTTCCTTCTCGCCCGCGTCGTAGCCCTTCTTGTGCTGGGTGGAGACGACGATGGCGGTGGCGGCCACCGGCTTGTTGTCGACGATGCGCAGAGTGACCTGGCTCTTGGCGTCAGGTTCCAGGAAAGGAGCCGCGCCGGAGTGGCGGTCGGCGGCCATGCGCTCCAGGATCTTGTGGCTGTAGTCGAGCGTCGCCGGCATCAGGTCAGGCGTTTCATCGCAGGCGAAACCGAACATGATGCCCTGGTCGCCAGCGCCTTCATCCTTATTGCCGCTGGCGTCCACGCCTTGAGCGATATGCGCCGACTGGCCATGGAGGTTATTCGCGAAGTCGAGCGTCTTCCAGTGGAAGCCTTCCTGCTCGTAGCCGATGTCCTTGACGACGTTGCGCACGGTCGTCTCGATCTCTTCGAGCGCGCCGGGGGCCCATTCGCCATTCTCGTAGACGCCTTTACAGCGGATCTCCCCGGCCAGAACGACCTTTTGCGTCGTTGTCAGCGTTTCGCAGGCGATGCGTGCCTCCGGGTCCTTGGACAGGAACAGATCGACGATGGCATCGGAAATCTGGTCGGAAACCTTGTCCGGATGCCCTTCGGAGACGCTTTCGGACGTGAAGAGATAGTCGCTGCGCATGTAGCCTTCCGATATAAAGAATTCTTTATGTGAGGCTGCATTATCCTCGGCGGCGGCGCAAAGCAACCAGCGCGAACACAAGAAGTGCTGCTGCCAGGGCAAACGGAAGCATGTTGCCCATGCGCGCGAATAGGGTCGGCGCATG
>DASWWL010000200.1:0-10295 GCA_036400975.1 Novosphingobium sp.
AGAATCGTCCGGCCAGCGCGGGAATTGCCGCGCATTTGGGCCTTATCGATCCGAAAGGCAAGGGGAGGGCGGGTGTCTTACCCTGTTTCGTTCCGTCATGCGGCAGGCCCGGCTTTTGACTCGATCCGGTTATGGGGCGCCAGTTGTCACCTTTAGGTCGCTTCGAGGACCATGTTGAAAGGGCCTTCGGTCGCACGGTGCACGGTATTGAAACCGCCTTCCCGTATTATCTGCGCGAGCTTGCCTTCGCCGGCCTGAGCGCCGAGGGCTTCACCTACTTCCTGGTCAAGCGAGGTCGGCACACAAATCATGGTCGAGGCGTTGTAGTACATTCGTCCCACGGGATTCATGTTGTCGATGGGGGCGTCGCCGGCAACGGGTTCAACGATCATCCAGGTGCCGCCTTCCGCAAGGATTTTACGCATGTGCGATGCGCAGCCGCGCGGATCGCCCATGTCGTGCAGGCAATCGAACATCGTGATCAGATCAAAGCCGTTTTCCGCGATGCCCTTTGCTGCGGCGACTTCGAAGCGCACGCGATCGCCGTAGTCGTGATCCCGTGCATGGCGTCTGGCCTCATCGATGGATGGCTCATGAAAGTCGAAGCCGATGAACTGGCTTTCGGGATAGGCCTTCGCCATCAGCAGCGTGGAAAAGCCGACACCACAACCGACATCTGCAACCTTCGCCCCGCGATGTAGCCGTTCTTCGACGCCGGAGAGCGCCGGAATCCAGTTCTGTACGATATTGTTGACGTATCCAGGGCGGAAAAACGCGCCGGTCGCGCAGAACAGGCAACCGGCATGATCCCCCCAGCGCACACCGGTTCCATTCCGGAAGCATTCCTCGACTTTCGTTTCGGCTTCGATCATCGCGGCCACGAGTTCGAAGGCGCCGGCAAGATACACCGGACTGTCGGAGTTCACGAATACCATCGCCTGCTCGGGGGTCAGGCTGAACCTTTCGGTCTCGGGATCGAATTCTACATACCCGCTGGCAGCCTGTGCGAGGCCCCATTCCCGGACATACCGATCATGAAGGTCTCCGGCTTTCACAGCGAGCTCGGCGGCGTTGGCAGGGCCGTCTGCCAGTGCCTTGAACAATCCCAGTCGCAGGCCCACGCGAACGGTGGGCACGCTGGTCGCACCTCCCAGATCCCCAAGCATCTTGCCTACGAAGGCATGCAGCTTTGCTTCATCGACGATGGGTGGCATTGTCCTGCTCCTTGGGTTGTGGGGATGGTTAGGTCCGAGACTCTCCGGATAAAATTCGATTTGGTGATCTTATCATAAGAGCGGTGTTTCCGCAGCCTTCACATATTGCTTTCGGGCAATCCGCTTACTTCCATCATCGGAGATTCCGTCCTTCCGGCCGAAACGACAACGCCTGCTTGCCAGCCTCCCGTCGGCACCCTAAATCCCGACCACCATCTGTGACGAACGGGTTCTCCGCTTGATCCTTTCCCCCTTCGAATGGACTATCGCCAAGCGCTACATGCTGCCGGGGCGCGGTGAGACGTTCATCGCGCTCGTCGCCGGAATCAGTCTGGTCGCGGTGATGCTGGGTGTAGCCGCACTGGTCATCGTCATGAGCGTGATGAACGGTTTTCGCGCAGAACTGTTCGACAAGATCGTCGGTCTCAACGGCCACGCGATAATCCAGGCCTATGGCGGTCGGCTCGACAACTGGCAGCAGGTGCTGGAGGATGCGCGCAAGACGCCCGGGGTCATCCGCGCCTCCCCCCTTATCGAGCAACCCCTTCTCGCCAGCTTCAATGGCCGGGTGGAGGCGATCCTCGTACGCGGCAACACGCCGCAGGATATCGCGCGGATCCAGCCGCAAGTGAAGGTGGGGCGTCTTGCTGATCTACGGCCCGGTGCAAACAACATCGCCATCGGCGCACGGCTGGCCGAGAACCTTGGCGCGCAGGTGGGTGACACGATCACGATAATAAATCCGCAGGGCCGGTCCACGCCGTTCGGCACCGTGCCTCGCCAGATTGCCTATACCGTGGCGGCGGTGTTCGAGATCGGTGTCTACGACTACGACAATGCTTTCGTCGTGATGCCGATGCAGGATGCGCAGACGCTGCTGCTGATCGGGGACACGGTCGGCATGATCGAGGTTACCACCAACAATCCCGATCGAGTCTCCCAGATGCTCGCCCCTCTGGCGGAAAAGCTTGCAGGCAAGGCGGTGGTCACGGACTGGAAGACGATCAACGCCTC
Organism: Novosphingobium sp.; assembly: GCA_036400975.1. Taxonomy (GTDB): domain Bacteria; phylum Pseudomonadota; class Alphaproteobacteria; order Sphingomonadales; family Sphingomonadaceae; genus Novosphingobium. Next base: position 2,229 of record DASWWL010000200.1, read on the forward strand.
GTTGTTCGAAGCTCTGGCGGTGGAACGCGTGGCGATGTTCGTCGTGCTGTCGATCATCGTGCTCGTCGCGGTCTTCAACATCCTGTCATCGCTGATCATGCTGGTGCGCGCCAAGACGCGCGATATCGCCATCTTGCGCACGATGGGCGCGACGCGGCGCTCGCTGCTCAAGATATTCGTCACCACCGGTTTCGTGATCGGTGCGCTGGGCACCGGGGCGGGGCTGATCCTCGGCTTCATATTCCTTTATTTCCGTCAGCCGATCGTGAACCTCGTTCAGTTCCTTACAGGACAGAACCTGTGGGATCCTTCGATCCGTTTCCTGACCGAGTTGCCAAGCCGGAGCGATCCCGTTGAAATCACGGTGATCGCGGTGATGGCGCTGGTTTTCAGCTTCCTCGCAACGCTCTACCCGGCGTTCCGCGCGGCAAGCACCGATCCCGTGCAGGTGCTGCGCTATGAGTGACCCTGTTGTGCGTATCATCGGCCTTACCCGCAGTTTCGAGCAGGGCGGTGTGCGCATCGATGTACTGCGTGGTATCGACCTCACCATCCATCCCGGCGAAATTGTGGCGCTGCTCGGCCCTTCTGGTTCGGGCAAATCGACCATGCTGCAGGCGATAGGGCTGCTGGAGGGCGGTTTCGGTGGGCGCATAGAGATTGCGGGGACTGACGCGAGCAAATTGAATGGTGACGATCGGACCGCGCTGCGCCGTGATCATCTGGGTTTCGTCTACCAGTTCCATCACCTTTTGCCTGACTTTACCGCCATAGAGAACGTGGTGCTTCCACAGCTGGTTGCTGGACGTGGCCAGGACGAAGCGCGTGGTCGCGCTGTCGAGCTGCTTACCGCGCTTGGTCTCGGCTCCCGGCTCGGCCATCGCCCGAGCCAGCTTTCGGGTGGCGAGCAACAGCGCGTCGCCGTTGCCCGCGCGCTGGCTAACAAGCCGGAGCTGGTCCTCGCCGACGAGCCTACGGGGAATCTTGACGAAGCGACTGCCGACCGTGTTTTCGGCGAATTCCTGAAGCTTGTGCGCGGCGAGGGCAGTGCTGCGCTGGTTGCAACGCACAATGAAAGGCTCGCGCAAGCGATGGACCGCGTAGTGCGCCTGCACGAAGGGGTGCTCGACTGATCGGCTCTTTTCGCGATGCGAACCAATCGACTTCGGAAGCGTTGCAATATGTCCGGTAATGCCCACATCCTTTCACCGGTGGGTTTCTTTTCGAAAGGACATGTCCATGAGCAATCCCAGCACTTTCAAGGCGGAACCGTCCCATTCGGGGCCGGGCTGGGATGATACCGCTTCGCTACATCGCAGTGATGATGGAGGCGGTGTTCTTTCGGATTTCAAGTCCGTGCGACGCGGTACCCTTGCCGAACTGATCCGCTTCGTCCTGACGCTTCCGGAAAGCGAACGCCATCGCTATGCGATCGAGAAATCCGGCGACCATCGTCTGTCGATCGGCGAAATCCTGGCGTTGTCGCGTCGGTCCGATTTTCCGGTGGGGTGAAGGAGGTTACTACTTTGTCACCCGGCCAGATCGACTAACTGGGTCTGGTTGATCGAGGCCACCGCCGCCTTGAGTTCGTCGACACTGTCGGCGGTGCCTTCCGCTTCGATCAGAAAGCGATTGTTGACGACCACGCCGAACTTGCCGTTGCGGCTCTGATGGTTCCAGCTTTCGGTTTGCATCTGACCGTTGACCGTGGTGGTCTTTTCGTAGCCGTTGGCGTCTTCCTTGCTTTGCTCGACGCCCATCGCCGCGCCGAGACCGGCGAGAGCCCCCAATGCCGACATGTCGGCGATCTTAAGAGTGTAGCTATTCGCGCCGGCGGTATAAGTGCCTTGCGCATTGCTGCCCATAGGACCGACGGCGATGCTTTCAATCGCGGTACGGGCATAGGTGCCGATCACGGCGGGAAGCAGTTCCTGCATCTTCGCCGCGGGGATCGGCGGTGTCTTGTTGTTAGCGGCGTTTTCTAATTGCTTGGTCGCCTGCTGCATTTTGTCGAGATCGAGAGAGCCGCCGCCGGGAAGGGTGACCGTGCCCGAAGCGGTATCCGAACTTGCGGTGATGGCATTGAATGCGAAAAGTCCGCTTACCGCGCCGACGATTGGCGTTACGATCAGTGCCAGCACGATTGCGCATAGGATGGTGGCGGCAGTGTAGCCCGCAGCTTTGTCTTGCGGCACCTGCATGAGCGGCGTCACGCCGGTATAGATGAGGTAGAGGCTGTAGAGTCCAAGCAGGGTAAAGAAGGCGAGCGCGGGAATGAGTCCGAATATCCCCGCCAGCCAACTGGCGGTATAACCGTAGGCGACGAGTTTGGACGCATTCGTACGGTTCGAGACGCCGTTGAACTTGGGGGCGAGGAAATCCGCGATGAAGGCCAGAACGAATACGCTTGCGATGGCGAGGCCATATGTGAATATCGCTGTTACCAGCGCGGAGGCGATGCCCGGCCGATAGGAAAAGCCGAAAGCGCCATAGCCGAATACCTGCCCTCCGATAAGCGAGGCTATCGGGCCGATCGCCGCTAGCGGTAGAACCCATGTCTTGAGGATTTCGGCCTGCGTCGTGGTTTCGGCTGCAACCTTTGGCCATTCCTCCTTCGGTGTCAGGATGATGGCTTTCGCGCGTTCGACGAGCGAAGCACTGTTCGAAGGGTTCGCTTGCTCCATTCCGCTCCTCCTGTTCCCGGCTGGGGATAGGAGCATATATTGCGGATATTGCAAGCAGACATCACTCTTACCCCCAAGTAGATTCCCTGGGCGCTTGATCGTCGCGGTGGGCAAGCCATAATCCTGAGCAATGGCTTACGCTCCTTTCGTGCCCCTGCGGGTCTTTTCCAGTTACACGATGCTCGACGGGGCAATCGATCCCAAGGCTATCGCCAAGCTGGCCAAGGAGCGAGGCTTTCCGGCAATCGCTATTACCGATCGCAACGGCCTCTACGCATCTGTCGCTTTCGCCGGTGCCTGCCGTGATGCGGGCATTCAGCCGATCATCGGCACGATGCTTGGCATTTGCCGCGATGATGGCAAGACTTTGGATTGGCTGGCACTCTATGCACAGAATGAAGTTGGTTGGCTGAATCTCTGCCATCTTGTCAGCGCCGCGCATCTCGACCGTCCATTGGAACTGGAACCGCATGTTTCCCTGACTGATCTGAAGGACCATACCGAAGGACTGATCGCATTGACTGCGGCGGGAGAAGGCGCGCTGGCGAGGCTGTTTTCCGAAAACAGGCGCGAGGCAGCGGCGGACTATTGCGAGCGGCTTGAAGCGTTATTCCCTGACAGGCTTTACATCGAGGTCGTCCGACGGGGCGATGCGATGGAAGACGTGGCGGAAGAGGCGCTTATCGATCTGGCCTATGCGCGCGACCTGCCATTGGTCGCAACCAATCCGGCCAATTTTGCCGAACAACATTTCCATGCCGCGCACGACGCGATGCTGTGCATTGCCAATTCGACGCACATTGATGCAGCAGATCGTGTGCGTTCGGCACCCGAAAGTTGGGTGAAACCAGCAGAGGCGATGGCCGAACTCTTCGCTGATTTGCCTGAGGCAATTACCAACACGCTCGTCGTTGCACAGCGCTGCGCCTATGCGCCGCCCAAGCGCAAGCCGATCCTGCCCAGCCTTGCCGGTGACAAGGAAGGCGAAGCCAGGATGATGGCGGAGGATGCCCGGGCAGGTCTTGCCGCGCGCCTCGCGCCATACTGGCCCGAAGCGGAGCCTGCCGCGCTGCTCGAGGTCTTGCATGTCCAGGGTGACGAGCGTCGTGCGGCCTTTGAAAGTCTCAAGGCCAGCGGTGTCGGGGAGGAGTTTCTCGAATATGCGGTTCGTCTCGATTTCGAGATCGATGTCATCAACCGCATGGGTTTTGGCGGCTACTTCCTGATCGTTGCCGACTTCATCAAGTGGGCCAAGGAAAATGGGATCCCGGTGGGGCCGGGACGCGGCTCTGGTGCGGGCTCCCTCGTCGCCTGGTCGCTGACGATCACTGACCTCGATCCTCTCAAGCTCGGTCTGCTGTTCGAACGCTTCCTGAATCCCGAGCGCGTTTCTATGCCGGATTTCGACATCGACTTCTGCGAAACCCGGCGTGGCGAGGTGATCCGCTATGTTCAGCGGAAATATGGCGAAGATCACGTTGCCCAGATTATTACTTTCGGCAAGATGAAGGCGCGCGCCGTGCTGCGCGACTGTGGTCGCATCCTGCAGATGAGTTACGGCCAGGTTGATCGGCTGTGCAAGATGGTGCCCAACCATCCGACCGACCCCTGGACCCTTCCGCGCGCGCTCAATGGCATCGCCGAGTTCAAACGGGAGTACGATAACGACGACGAAGTGCGCCGCCTGATTGATCTTGCGCTCCAGCTCGAAGGTCTGCCGCGTAACAGTTCGACTCATGCGGCCGGTGTCGTCATCGGAGACAGGCCGCTGGCGCAGCTTGTCCCGCTCTATCGTGATCCCCGTTCGGACATGCCGGTCACGCAGTTCGACATGAAGTTTGTTGAAGATTCGGGTCTGGTGAAATTCGACTTTCTCGGCCTGAAGACGCTGTCTGTATTGCGCAAGGCGATCGATCTGTTGAAGCGTCGCGACATCCAGATCGATCTCGATACGCTCGCATGGGATGATTCCGCCGTTTACGATCTGCTACAGCGGGGTGATACCGTTGGCGTGTTCCAGTTGGAATCGGAGGGTATGCGGCGCACACTGGCGGCCGTGAAACCGACGAATTTCGGCGATATCATCGCTCTCGTCTCGCTTTACCGTCCTGGTCCGATGGACAACATCCCTTTGTTCGGCCGTCGCAAGAACGGGTTAGAGAGCATCGAGTATCCGCACCCGAAACTCGAGAGCATCCTGTCGGAGACGTATGGTATATTCGTTTATCAGGAACAGGTGATGCAGGCGGCGCAGATTCTCGCCGGTTACTCGCTCGGCGACGCCGATCTGCTGCGTCGGGCCATGGGCAAGAAAGTGCAAGCCGAGATGGACGCGCAGCGGCAACGTTTCGTGGACGGCTGCAAGGAAGTGTCGGACATCGACAAGAAGAAAGCGAACGAGCTGTTTGACTTGATCGACAAGTTCGCGGGCTACGGTTTCAACAAGTCGCATGCCGCCGCCTATGCATTGTTGTCGTATCATACGGCTTGGCTGAAGACGCATTATCCGCACGAATTCTATGCGGCTTCGATGTGCTTCGACATGCACCAGTCGGAAAAACTCGCGGTTTTCGTGGATGACTTGAGACGCAATGCCATTGCCATCGGAGGTCCGGACATGAATCGCTCCGAGGCAGAGTTCACTGTCGAGCAGACTGACGAAGGCTATGCGGTGCGCTACGCGCTTGCCGGTATTCGCAATGTCGGCGAGAAAGCCATGGACGCGATCGTCGCGGAACGGGAGGCGAACGGGCGTTTTACTAGTCTGGAAGATCTCTTCCGTCGTGTACCTCCAGGTTCGATGAATCGTCGTCAGCTCGAAGGTCTGGCCGGGTCAGGCGCTTTCGATTGCCTGGATGCCAATCGCGCGAGAGTGCTCGCCAATGCCGACATGTTGCTTGCCATTGCCGATGAGGCGGAACGGACTCGTTCCAGTGGGCAAGGCGGCCTGTTCGGGGGCGCGGATCACGCGCAGGCCGTGCGTCTGGTCGATTGTGAGCCGTGGAGTCGTTCCGAGCAGATGGCGAAGGAGCGCGAAAATTTTGGTTTCTACTTTGCTGCGCATCCGGTCGAACAATTCCGTGCGGTCGCTTCGGCCAATGGCGCCCGAAGCCATGCCAGCCTGATTTCCAGTGGTGTCGTTGGCGGACGACAGGGAGCGGTGATGGCGGCCATGGTCGAGAACGTGAATCGCGGCAAGACGCGCAAAGGGAAGGATTTCGTCCGCGCAGACTTTTCCGACAACAGCGGCCAGTTTTCCGCCGCGTGCTTCGAGGAGTCACTGGTCGAGCCCATGCTGCGTTGGGCGGCTGATGCCACATGCCTGCTGCTGACGGTCGAACTCGACAGCCCGAATATTGATGAACCTCCCCGTATTACTGTTCGGGGAGCAAGGCCGCTGTCCGAAGTGCGTGATGCGGCGCGCATGATGCTGAAGCTCGATATCGACCGGATCGATGCGGTGCGGGAACTGGCGATGATGTTGGTTTCAGGAGAAGAGGGACGCGGTGAAGTCGAGGCATGTCTCTATCTGGGGGACGGCTTGAAGCAACGCGTGCGCCTTGGCCGCGACTTCATGCTCGATGGCGAACTGGTTGATCGGCTGACCGAGATCGAGGGACTGGCTAACATATCGTTGACCGCACAGCCCGGCGGTGGCCATTTGCGGCTGGTGGCGTAATATCTTCCGATAGCGCGAACACGCGAATATCGGGAGGTGTAGATGCTGGGCGCGATGCAGGATTTCGAGCTTCGAGTTACTGGCTTGCTCGATCATGCCGCGAAGCTGCACGGCATGCGCGAAGTCGTCACGCGCTGGGCCAATGGTAGCGTTGGCCGGACGAATTGGGCGGGAATCCGGCATGACGCATTACGGCTGGCGCAGGCTTTGTGGCGCCTGGGCCTGGAACCGGAGGACCGCGTAGCTACGCTGGCGATGAATCATGGCCGCCATCTGGTGACATGGTTTGGTGTACCCGGCGCCGGCTGCATTCTACACACTATCAATCCGCGCTTGTTTGACGATCAGCTCGATTTCATTGTGAACCATGCCGGGGATCGCGTGCTGATCTATGACGTGGTATTCCGTCCGATCGTCGAGCGAATGAAACCGCGCTGGAAAAGCGTCGAACGCTATATCTGTTTCGATGATGGCGAGTTCGAGGAATGGATCGACGCCGAAGACGGCAAGGCTCAATGGGCTGCCGGCAGCGAGCGGGCCCCTTGTATGCTCTGCTATACCAGCGGCACGACCGGCGATCCCAAGGGCGTGCTTTTCGAGCATCGTTCTATCATCCTGCATACTATGATGGAGATCGCTCCAGCGGCTCTGTGTTTGGAGGCGCGCTCTTCCGTATTGCCCGTGGTGCCGATGTTCCATGCGAACAACTGGGGTTTCCCGTGGTCTTGCGCGATGGTGGGGGCGAAACTGGTCTACAGTGCAGTCAACGACGCCGATACGCTTTGCGCCTTGATCCGTGATGAGGGCATCACTCATGTGGCGGGGGTGCCGACCGTCTGGCTGGCGATGTTCCAGCACATCGAGACGACGGGCCAGGAGTTGCCTTTCATAACCCACGCTCTTTCTGGCGGGTCAGCGGTACCTCGCGCGGTGGTCGAACGGTTGATGCGCCATGGAGTGCGGCTTATGCAGGCCTGGGGCATGACCGAAACCTCACCGATCGCGACGCTCACTGATGAGCCTGCCGGCTGGGACACGATGGATTTCGATATGCGGGTTTCACTCAAGGCTTCGCAGGGACGTCCGCCATACGGCTGCGAAGTGCGCTGCGTCGATCTGGATGATCCGGCGCGCGAACTGCAGTGGGACGGTGTGACCTCGGGCGCGCTGCAGGTACGGGGGCCTTGGGTTGTGCGCCGCTATTTCAAGGCGGAAGCGGACGCCGCGGGCACGGACGGCTGGTTCGACACCGGCGATGTCGCGGTGATCGCTCCGGACGGCACGCTGCGCCTTACCGATCGCACCAAGGACGTTATAAAGTCTGGCGGGGAGTGGATCAGTTCGGTCGCGCTGGAGAACGCTGCCGTTGGTCATCCTGCTGTAGCCGAGGCGGCTGCCATCGGCATTTCCCATGCTAAGTGGGATGAGCGGCCGGTGCTGTTTGTCGTGCGCAAGCCGGGTGCGGCGGTGGATGGCGAGGACATACTTGCTTTCCTGACAGGCAAGGTCGCGAAGTGGTGGTTGCCCGATGCGATCGAGTTCGTTGATGATCTGCCGCACACCGCTAGAGCGTGATCATCTTAGATTGAAGCATAGCCGCTGTTCTTGAGGTAATTCGCGCATTCGTGTGGTGAGAAGGCATCGAGCAGTGAACCGATGCGCTTCCATGTGGCTTCGATGGATCGTTCGTTTGCCTTTCGCAGC
>DASWWL010000201.1:0-25066 GCA_036400975.1 Novosphingobium sp.
TTACCGCTACCTCGACCTGCGCCGCGAACGGCTGCACGCCAACATCTTGCTGCGGTCCAAGGTCATCTCGTCGATCCGCAAGCGGATGATCGACCAGGGCTTTACCGAGTTCCAGACGCCGATCCTGACCGCGTCGTCGCCCGAAGGCGCGCGCGACTATCTGGTCCCCAGCCGCGTCCACCCGGGCAAGTTCTATGCGCTCCCGCAGGCGCCGCAGATGTTCAAGCAACTGCTGATGGTTGCCGGTTTCGACCGCTATTTCCAGATCGCGCCCTGCTTCCGTGACGAGGATGCGCGCGCCGACCGTTCGCCGGGCGAATTCTACCAGCTCGACTTCGAAATGAGCTTCGTCACGCAGGATGACGTGTTCAATGCGATCGAGCCGGTTCTGGCAGGCGTGTTCGAAGAGTTCTCGAATGGTCGAAGCGTTACTCCCGCCGGAACCTTTCCGCGCATACCCTATGCGGAAGCGATGCTGAAATACGGGTCGGACAAGCCTGACCTCCGCAATCCGCTGGTGATCCGCGATGTAACCGGCGAGTTTCGCGAATCGGGTTTCGGCCTGTTCGAGAAGATCGTCGGCTCGGGTGGCAAAGTCCGTGTGATTCCGGCACCCGCCACCGCAGACAAGAGCCGTAAGTTCTTTGACGACATGAACGACTGGGCACGTTCGGAAGGCCATGCCGGCCTTGGTTATGTGACCCGCAAGGGCGGCATGTTCGGAGGTCCGATAGCCAAGAACCACGGCGAGGACAGAATGGCTGCGTTGTATGACAGCCTTGGCCTTGGCCCCGACGACGGATTGTTCTTCGCCGCTGGGAAGGAATTGCAGGCCGCAAAGCTCGCCGGCGCGGCCCGCACGCGCGTCGCCGAGCAGCTCGGCCTGATCGAGCAGGGTGTGTTCAAGTTCTGCTGGATCGTCGATTTTCCGATGTTCGAATATGACGAGGACGCGAAGAAGGTCGATTTCAGCCACAACCCGTTTTCGATGCCGCAAGGCGAGCTTGAGGCGCTGGAGACGATGGATCCGCTGGAAATCAAGGCGTGGCAGTACGATATCGTCTGCAATGGCGTGGAGCTTTCCTCCGGCGCGATCCGGAACCACCGTCCCGACATCATGTACAAGGCCTTCGAGATCGCCGGCTACAGCCGTGAGGATGTCGACACCAACTTCGCGGGCATGATCAATGCGTTCAAGTTCGGCGCGCCTCCGCATGGCGGCTCGGCTCCCGGCGTGGACCGTATCGTTATGCTGCTTGCCGATGAACCCAATATCCGCGAGGTCGTGGTCTTCCCGATGAACCAGAAGGCCGAGGACTTGATGATGAGCGCGCCTTCCGCGGTAACCATGAAGCAGTTGCGCGAACTCCATATCCGGATCGTCGAGCCGGCCAAGAGCTGAACGTAAGCTGGACTGAAACCGGCAAGACTTGCCAGCACCGTCGCCGGGCATTAGGGCGGCTGGCGAAAATTCCATCCTCCGATTGAGAAGGGGCATTTTGATGAGCGACACCGCCGACCGGGTTAAGAAGATCGTCGTAGAACACCTCGGCGTTGAAGCCGACAAGGTGACCGAGGACGCAAGCTTCATTGATGATCTGGGCGCTGACAGCCTTGACATCGTCGAGCTCGTCATGGCGTTCGAGGAAGAGTTTGGCGTCGAGATTCCGGACGATGCGGCCGAGAAGATCAGCACCGTCTCCGACGCGATCAAGTATATCAACGACAACAAGGGCTGATCAGGCCCATATTCCCCGCCGCTCGGAGCCTGTCGATGGGTGGCAGGCGGGAACCAGGGATTGAAGTTTCTCGGCAGGCTCGGCTCCTATGGGGTTGAGCCTGTTGTTTTTTCGGAGAATTGCATGCGTCGTGTCGTCGTAACCGGACTTGGGCTCGTCACCCCGCTTGGTGCCGATGTCGAAACCGCTTGGAGGAACATTCTGGCCGGTAAATCCGGGGCTGGGAAGATCACCAGGTTCGACGCTTCCGACCAGAAATGCCACATCGCCTGTGAGGTCAAGCCCGCAGAGCACGAGTACGGCTTCGATGCTGGAAAGCGTGTCGATCACAAGATCCAGCGCCAGGTCGATCCGTTCATCGTCTTCGGCATCGATGCCGCCGGGCAGGCTCTCGAAGATGCGGGCCTGACCGAAATGGATGAGGCGATGCGCCTGCGTGCTGGGTGTTCGATCGGTTCCGGTATCGGTGGTCTGCCGGGTATTGAGAGCGAATCACTGGTTCTGGCCGAAAAAGGACCGAGTCGGGTCTCTCCCCACTTCGTTCATGGTCGGCTGATCAACCTGATCTCGGGCCAGGTTTCGATCAAGTATGGCCTCATGGGACCGAATCACGCGGTCGTCACCGCTTGTTCAACGGGCGCTCATTCGATCGGCGACGCCGCGCGCATGATCAAGGACGGGGATGCCGACATCATGCTGGCGGGTGGGGCGGAAAGCACGATTTGCCCGATCGGCATCGCTGGTTTCGCGCAGGCCCGCGCCTTGTCTACCAACTTCAACGATCAGCCGGAAAAGGCCAGCCGTCCTTACGACAAAGACCGCGACGGCTTTGTCATGGGCGAGGGTGCGGGTGTTGTCGTGCTTGAGGAATACGAGCACGCCAAGGCACGGGGTGCGAAGATCTATGCCGAAGTTATCGGATATGGCCTGTCGGGCGACGCCTATCATGTCACCGCGCCGCATCCCGAAGGCTCCGGCGCATATCGCTCGATGGAAATGGCGCTGAGGAAAGCTGGCGTTGCGCCGGCCGATATCGACTACATCAATGCTCACGGGACTTCCACTCCGCTGGGCGACGAATTGGAACTGGGCGCGGTGCGCAAGCTGTTCGGCGATGCCATTGCCGATGTGTCCATGAGCTCTACCAAGTCTGCAATTGGCCACTTGCTGGGCGGCGCAGGGGCAGTCGAGGCGATCTTCTGCATTCTGGCCATTCGCGACCAGATCGTACCGCCGACGCTGAATCTCGATAACCCGAGCGAAAGCTGCGAGGGTGTGGACCTCGTGCCGCACACCGCGAAGAAGCGCACCGTTCGTGCGGTGCTGAATAACAGCTTCGGCTTTGGCGGTACCAACGCCAGCTTGGTCATGCGCAAGCTTGAGGACTGATGCGGCAGCGCGGCTACCTGTTGGCCGCGCTCACTGCGCTGGCGCTTCTACTTGCGGGGTGGCTTGCGCTTGGCGAATGGTACCGAGCGGGGCCGCTGGTGAAGGATATCGCTTTTCTGGTGCCTGACGGATCGAGTCTTGCGAGCATTGCGGACAGGCTTGAGAAAGAAGGGGCTGTCCGGTCGGCCGCTGGTTTCCGGTTGCGCGCGAGGCTGCTTGCCGGAGGGGCGCCTGTCAAGGCGGGGGAATTCCTTCTGCCCAAGGGTGCCAGCTCCGCACGCATTCTCGCTATCCTGCGTGGGGACGAGGTTATCCGCCGTCTGATCACCATTCCCGAAGGAATGCCGTCGGTGATGGTTCGTGACCGGCTGATGGCCAATCCGCAACTGGTGGGGGATATGGCGGTGCCGGTGGAAGGTTCCATTCTGCCGGATAGCTATGATTTTCGGCGCGGTGAGAAACGGGAGGACATCGTGCGGCGAATGCAGGCGGCCATGCAGCGTACGCTTGCGGAACTCTGGGCGAAGCGCGCTTCCGGCATCGCAGTGAAAACGCCGGCGGAGGCGATCGTGCTGGCGGCCATCGTCGAGAAGGAAACGGGCAAGCCCTCCGAACGCCGCCTTGTCGCCGGGCTCTATTCGAACCGTCTTCGTAAGGGCATGCTGCTCCAGGCGGATCCGACGATCATATATCCCATTACCGCAGGCAAGCCCCTGGGGCGCCGTATTCGGCAATCGGAGATCCAGGCGGTCAACGGATATAATACGTATACCATGGTGGGTTTGCCCAAGGGGCCGATTACCAATCCTGGCCGGGCTTCCATTGCCGCGGTGCTCAATCCGGCGAAAACCGATGCGTTGTACATGGTGGCAGACGGAAGTGGTGGGCATGCCTTCGCGGCGACGCTTGAACAGCATAACGCAAACGTTGAGAAGTGGTTCGCCATTCGGCGGGCGAGGGGTGAAATCTGACTGTTTCCGACGGTCATGCGCCGAAATCGGCGACACCTATTAGAGGGCGGAGCGTCCCACTGCTCATTACGGCTGAACTGCCCGGAGATATATTGAACTGGGCAGATGCCTTGAGAAAAGCCCATTATCCGCCAGAGCGCAACCACCTGCCTGCGCACGTCACCCTGTTTCATGCCTTGCCTCCTTCAGCTGAAGAAGAAATCCGCACCCTGCTCGGCGAGTTGGCCCGGCTGGAACCTCCGATGGCCGAGATTTCCGGTATCATGGATCTGGGGTGTGGCACGGCATTGGCAGTGGAGTCCGCCGAAATGCTCGCGTTGCATGAGCATATCGCCGAGCGCCTTCATGGGGTGTTGAGTCCGCAGGACGGACATACCCCACGCTTGCATATCACGATTCAGAACAAGGTGGACAAAGCGGCCGCCAAGGCTTTGCAGGCCGAGCTTAGGGGTAATTTGCGTCCGTATCGCTTCCGCTTCAAAGGGCTTGCCCTTCATGCATGGCAGGCTGGCCTATGGCAGAATATCCGAAGTTATTCTTTCCGGGGCTAGGTTATATTCTGTCCTGGCTTACATGCGTGCCCTTTGGCCTGATGAGGGCGAAGGATGACGGCTACTGGCGCGTTGGTTTATGATGCGACCACCGATCCAGATGGAGAAGGCGGCGACAGCGATTCCGGCCGGCAGATCCACGAGGTAATGATCGCCGATGAGAACCGTGCTGAGCAGCATCAGGACATTGACTGGTATCATGAGCGGCCGGGCCATTCTTACATGCCACGCCGCCCATGAAAACAGGAGGGCCGAAGCCGCATGGAAACTCGGAAGCGACACCAGTCCGATCATTGCTTCGTCGATTTCACGAAGTTGGCCGTTGCGCAGTCCGTCAATGATTGAAGCAACGCTAAAATGCTCAACAGGAAGCGTGCCACGCGGAATATCGAAGTAAATGTACGGTCCGGCCGCGGGCGCGAAAGGATAAATCGCTACCGTGAGAATGGAGGCCATGGTCCAGGCGCACATGAATTGCCAGAAGCGCCTTCGTCCGGCGATCAGCGACAGCATGAGCGGCGTCAGCGGGGCTTGCCACGCAATGGACTTGTAAGCGTATCGGCTGATCTCGATCAGCCACCTGTGATCCAGATTGAACTTGTAGAATGCTAGCCAGTCAAAGCCCAGGAATCTGTCGGCTGCGGCAAGCTGATCATCGACAAACGGCATGGCGATGGCGCTGAGCAGGATCGTTGCGACTGCGGTCAACGCTCCGATGATCGTGGGAAGTGCAATTGCTTCGAGGGCGATTGCGATCCTCGCCATTCCGTAAGAGCGAGCGATCAGCCCGGCGACGGCGAGCAACAGGGTTACGTAGAAAAGCGATAAGTAAATGTTTGGCGGCAGCGTGAAGTCGGAAATCTGGATGATGACCGTTTCGACAAGCACTGCCAGTGCGGCCAGTACATACACCGGATAGGAGAGCGGATCGAAAGGGGATTGGCGGTCAATATTTTTCGCCTTGTCGCGAAAGCTGGCCCAAAGGCCGGTTGCAGTATTCATCGACCCGTTCCGTTGCCGCAGGCGTCATGAAACGCGTTCGTTTGCGGATTGACAAGCCGATTCAGTGCGACGTGCAACTCAAGTGCAAAACAACCGGTGTTGTTTGTTATGATGGTAGCGGAGGAGGGACTCGAACCCCCGACACGCGGATTATGATTCCGCTGCTCTAACCGGCTGAGCTACTCCGCCACATCGTTCGCGCTACCTGCGGCGCGAGTGCAGGCGGCGCTCTTAGGGCGGCTGCGCGCTTCGGTCAACAGCCCTTTTCGGGCTTCAATAACCACTGCATTTCAGTTCGATCACCCGCCTTTCGAGATAGGTCGTTTCGCCGTCCGAACGGCTGATCTCGTCCTGGATGCAGCGTTCCTTAGGTGTGCGCTTATCAATTTTCCGAGTGCGCAGAATGCGATCGACTTCGGCCACCTCCTGGCGTTCGAAAGGCGTAAGCTGGCCGAGTTGCCTGTGGCCGGAAGCGACATCCCGATAGTTGCGGATTGCGCGATCAGCGTCCACTTGCGCGTTTGCGGTCGCGGCAGACCACCACAGGGCAAGAAAAATGGCGGTAAAGCGCATGTGCATTCCCGATGTCGTCGCCGTCAGACTATGCGGCACTCGACCGGATTGCCAGACTATCGATCGAGCTATGCGAAAAACAGGGCGGCGACGCCGAGCAGCAATCCCCAGGATGCGATGGCCAGGCTACCGATGATCGCCGTCTTCATGAGTGGCGACAGGCGCCCGCTCTTTGGGCTTTCTTCGGGAAATACGATCGTGGAGTGTTGCGGCGGAGATACCAGAACGGCCGCGCTTACAGCCGCCTGGTTCAGGGGAGTCGCGAATTCGCAACCGTAGAATTCGCCGCTCGACCAGACTACTTCCGCTTGGACCACGCCCGTTTCAGGAATGTTGACGTCCAGTGCTTCGCCGGGCTGAAGATCGGTGGGCGTTTCGATCAGAAGGCCGGTCGATGAAAGATTGTGGATGACGACCCGGGTCGTTTGCATGCCTGCGCTGGCTTGCGTGTGTAATTTCAACTCGCGACGACGCGAATAGCGCCCATTCTGCGCAAGCGGTTCCGCCCTCAGTTGCCCCAACAATGCCATGAAAGCCTCCTGGAGCATCATCATGGACCGCCACTTTTAATATCTGGTTATCGCAGGCCCTGTGATTGCAGGGACTTGAGAAGTTGTCGGCGATGCCCCACGCATGCGCCATGCCGGTCAATCTCCATAGCCAGTTCGCGATTTGTGACCGTCACCGTTCAGGAGCTTCCTGATGCACGGCGGGCAGGCGCTGCTCTTGCGCGAGGGTTTCGTGCTGTTGGGCTTCGCGCTCGTTTTCGTGCTCGTGTTCCGGCGGCTCGGTCTGGGCGCGACACTGGGTTATCTGCTGGCCGGTGCAGTCGTCGGCCCCGAGATATTGGGGTTGGTCGGTCATCCGGAGCAGAAGATCGGCATTGCCGAGCTTGGTATCACGCTGCTGCTTTTCGTCGTCGGGCTCGAACTGAATCCGTCGCGGCTGTGGCGGATGAAGCGCGACATCTTCGGCCTTGGCCTATTGCAGGTGGCGGGGTGCGGGCTGGCGCTGGCGGGAGTGATAATGCTCGTCGGCTTTTCTCCGGCGGCAGCTCTGGCGCTGGGCCTGCCGCTTGCGCTTTCTTCGACTGCGCAAGTTTTGCCGATGCTCCAGTCGTCGGGCAGGCTGCGCACCCCATTCGGCGAACGGGCATTCGCCATGCTGCTTTTTCAGGACCTGTCGATTATCCCCCTGATCACGATCATTGCGGCGATGAGCCGCAATCCGGACGATGTGGGCGGACCGCCGGGATGGCTGCTGGCGCTCTATACGCTTCTGGCGATCGCGGGTCTGATCGCTGCGGGGCGCTTTCTCATTCGTCCGCTTTTCAGACTGATCGGCAATCTGGGCGAGCGCGAGATGTTCGTCGCGGCGGCGCTGTTCACTGTAATCGCTTCGGCTGCCCTGATGGAGGCGCTTGGCCTTTCAACCGCATTGGGCGCTTTCATCGCGGGCGTGATGCTGGCGGATTCTCCGTATCGGCATGAGCTGGAAACCGATGTCGAACCGTTCCGTTCGATCCTGCTGGGATTGTTCTTCCTGTCGGTCGGGATGATGCTGAACCTTCAGGTTATCGCCGATCGGCCTTTCTTCGTGATCGGCATGGCGCTGATTTTGATCGTGGTGAAGGCCGCGGTGATTTTCATTATCGGCCTCGCTTTCCGGATGAGCTGGCGCGGCGCTCTCGCGCTAGGACTATTATTGAGTCAGGGTGGCGAGTTCGGTTTCGTTCTGTTCGCGCAGGCATCGAAAGCGCTTCTCGTAGAGCCTGACGCGGCAAGCCTGTTCGGTGCGATAGTCACATTGTCGATGGCGACCACGCCTTTCCTCATGGCGCTGACGAGCCCCTTGCGCGCCGCCCCGGCAATTCGCACCGGTGAACGCGAAGGGCCGAGCGCTGACGGAGCTAACGCGATCGTGGTGGGATATGGCCGCTTCGGCCAGACGGTGGCGCAGATGCTGGTGGCCGGCGACATCCCGGTGACACTGATCGATCGCGACATCGAATTGATCGACTTGGCCGGGGAATTCGGCGCCAAGGTCTATTTTGGCGATGGAACGCGCATAGATCTGTTGCGCCAGGCCGGGGCGGGTGAGGCGGAAATGATCCTGTTCTGCATCGATGGCGACCAATTTTCCGCCGAGATGCTGGAAGGTATACATGAGGCCTTTCCGAATGCCGCTCTCTATGTACGGGGCTTCGATCGCCGTTCCGTAATCGAGCTGCGCGGGGCGCCGGTCAGCTATGTTGTGCGCGAAGTGCTGGAATCGGCGGTGAAGATGGCGCGCCTTGCGCTGCAGGGGCTTGATGTCAGTGAGGAGGATATCGAGCGTGCGGAGGACATGTATCGCGCCCGCGACCGCGAGCGGCTGCACAAGCAGGTTGAGTCAGGTGATCTGCGAGCTGCGCGTGATCGGATATTGGTTCGGCCAGCGGGACGCGATTAGACCTTGCGGAAAATTGCCATAAGGTTGTTCGCCGGCATTTTCACGATCTGTTGGAAAGTCAGGCCGTGGTTTGCCGCAAGCTCCGAGACGTCTTCCAGAAGCCGCAGCCCCCAGCGTGGATCGCGACGTCTGAGATCCGCGTCGAAGGCGGCATTGCTGGGTTCCAATGGATGTCCCGCGCGCCGATAGGGGCCGTAAAGCACAAGCGGCGCGCCGGATGGCAGAATGCGTACGGCTTTTCGCATCAGTCCTTCCGTAGCTTCCCACGGGCTGATGTGGATCATGTTGATACAGAGCAAGGCGTCTGCACGGTCGATCGGCCAGTCGGGCGACAAGGCGTTCAGATCGATCGGGGGAAGCAGGTTGTCCAGTGTTGCGACCTGTGCCCATGCCGCGATTGAGGCGCGGGCTTCCGGAGACGGATCGCTGGGTTGCCACAGAAGAGCGGGTAGGGCGCGTGCGAAATGGGTCGCATGTTCGCCGGTTCCGGAAGCGACCTCAAGAACAAGGCCCGAGGCAGGCAGGACGGTGCGCAGCACCTCCAGTATCGGCTCGCGGTTACGCTGGGCCGCCGGGGCGCTGCACCTGCCGTCCTCGGGTTGCAAGCTCTATTGCTCCTGTAGTTCCTTGACCAGCTGCTCCGCCATTTTCTTGGCGTCGCCGAAGAGCATCTGGGTATTCTCGTTGAAGTAGATGGGGTTGTCGATGCCGGCAAAGCCTGCGCTCATACTGCGTTTGACGACCATGACGGTTTTGGCCTTGTCGGCTTCGATGATGGGCATTCCAGCGATGGCGCTGTTGGGGTCGTCGCGGGCCGAGGGGTTGATTGTGTCGTTGGCCCCGATGACGAGGGCGACGTCGGTCTGCGGCATGTCGGGGTTGATGTCCTCGAGTTCGACGAGCTTGTCGTAAGGCACGTCGGCTTCGGCGAGCAGCACGTTCATATGGCCGGGCATGCGGCCTGCCACCGGATGGATCGCGAACTTCACATCGACGCCCTGCGCCTCGAGGTGTTCGTAGAGTTCTGCGACGCGGTGCTGCGCCTGGGCGACTGCCATGCCGTAGCCTGGGATGATGACGACCGATCCGGCCATCTCGAGCATCGGCGCGGCTTCCTCGGCTGTCATCGAGCGTACCGGACGTTCCTCGACCTTGCCGGCGGCGCCCGCCGCCAGCTGGCCGAAACCGCCGAACAGCACGTTCGAGAACGAGCGGTTCATCGCCTTGCACATGATCATGGCGAGGATGAAGCCCGAGGTGCCGTCGAGCGCGCCGACGATGATCAGAAGCTTGTTGTCGAGCGCGAAGCCCATCGCGCTGGCGGCAAGGCCAGCGTAGGAGTTGAGCAGCGCGATGACGGTCGGCATGTCGGCGCCGCCGATAGGGATGACCAGCAGTACGCCGAACAGCAGCGCCAAGCCGATGAAGACCGGGAACAGGTCGCCCGAGGTCGGGGTGAGGATCAGCAGACCGCCGATCACGATCGCGGCGGCGAAGACAGCCAGGTTCACCACGCGCTGGCCGGCGAACATGATC
The DNA here is from genome assembly GCA_036400975.1 of Novosphingobium sp. Lineage (GTDB taxonomy): Bacteria > Pseudomonadota > Alphaproteobacteria > Sphingomonadales > Sphingomonadaceae > Novosphingobium. The sequence continues at coordinate 10,213 of DASWWL010000201.1, forward strand.
GGCCGCGTCGACATGATCTCTTGCAGCTTGGCGAAAGCGATGACGCTGGCCGTGCAAGTGAGGAAGCCGAGCAGGATCTCGAACATCAGCGCCCACAGCACGAAACTGCCGGGCTGCAGCGTGGGCGCCAGCTTGTAGTATTCGGCAACGCCGATCAGCCCCACGGCGAGGGCGCCGAAGGCATGACTGATCGCAGTACGCTGCGGGATCGCGGTCATCGGCATCAGATAGGCCATCGGCACGCCGACAGCGGTGCCGATCAGCATGGCGATGAGGATCAGGTCATAACTGACGACCTGATGATGCAGCAGCGTGCCGGCCACGGCCAGCATCATGCCGATTTCGCCCGCCAGCACGCCGCGTCGGGCGGTCTTCGGGCTGCTCATCCACATCAGCGCGAGCACGAACAGTGCCGAGGCGATCAGATAGGCGGCCTGAACCGCGGTTTCGCCAGATATATCGGAAAGGAGCGCGTTCATATTAGTCTCCCTTCCTGCGGAACATCTTGAGCATGCGGTCGGTGATCAGAAAGCCCGATACCGCGTTGATCGTTGCGGCGGTCACCGCGATGAAGCCCAGCGTCTTGGCCAGAGGCGAGGCGTCTGCTTCGCCGGTGATCATGATCGCTCCGACGACTACGACCGCCGCGATGGCGTTGGTCAGCGACATCAGCGGCGAGTGCAGCAACGGCGATACCCGTTTGATGAGCTGGAAACCCAGAAAGGCGGCGAGCATGAAGACGAACAGCAGGTCCGTCGTGGAAGATGCGCCATGCATGAAAGAAATTCTCCCCCTTACGTCGTCGCGGGCTGCGGGAGCAGCCGCTCGCTGACGACTTTGCCATCTCGCGTCAGGCGGATGGCCTTCGTGATCTCGTCTTCGTCGGGCAATACCGGACGTCCGGCTTCCTTGTCCCAGAAGGCCGAGAGGAAATTGAACAGATTGCGCGAAAACAGTGCCGAGGCGTCGGCCGCGAGCCGCGAGGCGACGTTGCGGTGGCCGACGATCTTCACGCCATGGCGTTCGACGACCTCGCCCAGCACTGCGCCTTCGACATTGCCACCCTGTTCGATAGCGAGGTCGATGATCACGCTACCCGGTTTCATGCTGGCGATTTGCGCGTCCGAGACAAGACGCGGCGCCGGCTTGCCCGGGATGAGCGCGGTGGTGATGACGATGTCCTGTTTGGCAATGTGCGCGGAAACCAGCTCGGCCTGCGCCTGCTGATACTCGGGCGACATTTCGCTGGCATAACCACCGGATCCTTCGCCCTCGATACCGGGAACCTTGTCGACGAAGACGCCCTTGGCGCCGAGCGATTCGATCTGCTCTTTCGTCGCCGAGCGCACGTCGGTCGCCGAGACCTGTGCGCCGAGACGGCGGGCGGTGGCTATCGCCTGCAACCCGGCGACGCCGACGCCCATAATAAAGACCCGCGCGGCGGTGATCGTGCCGGCGGCGGTCATCATCATCGGAAAAGCCCGGCCATATTCGCTGGCCGCGTCAAGCACCGCCTTGTAGCCGGCAAGGTTCGACTGCGACGACAGCGTGTCCATCGACTGCGCACGGGTGATGCGCGGCATGAACTCCATCGCCAGCGCTTCGAGGCCGGCAGCGGCATAGGCGTCCACCCGTTCACGTTCGCCGAACGGATTGAGGTTACCCACCAGCCAGGCTCCCCGCCGAGCTCCGGCAAGGCTCGCGGGTGACACCCCCTGCACGGTGAGCAGGATGTCGGCATCGGCGATTACCTCGGCCCGCGAACCGAGTATGGCTCCAGCCTCTGCAAAAGCCGCATCGGACAGCGACGATCCTGCTCCGGCTCCACGTTCAACCGCGACAACCGCACCAAGACCTATGAATTTCCTAACCGTCTCAGGCGTACCTGATACTCGGCGCTCAATAGCGCCTTCTTCCTGCAATAAGGCTATCTTCATCGGCTTCTCTTGTAGTTCCCCCTAAGGTCGCCCGCATATTATTATTGATGGAACGGGCGCATGGCATTTTGTGAAGCGCGGACGGTAAAGCATGTCAACCGTCGGTATGCGCCACGTGTATAACATCGCCGAGCGGATTTTCGTCGCTGCGGTGCAGCCTATCGTATTTGACGGGGAAGCAGCAGGTCGAATGACGGATTACCTGGCCTGTTCCCCAGTGATCCATCCCCCTGCGGTGGCGACGTGAAGCCGGGCCACGTTCAGATATTGTCGCATCCGCGCGTCCACCAGTTCAAGGCGAGCTCGCTGGTAGCTGCGGTTCGCGTCCAGTACCTGCAATATGCCGCTGTTGCCTACTTGAAAGCTGCGTCGGGAGAGGTGGAGCGAGCGTTCCGCGACTTGGGCCGAGGCCTGCTGTGCCGTCAACGTTCTTTCATCGGTGTCGAGCGCCGACAGCAGGTTGGAAACCTGGCCGAATGCTTCGAGAACGGTTTGCCGATAGTCTGCCGCTGCAGCTCTTGCCGCCGCCTCCGCGCCGCGCTTTTCGGCCTTGAGCGTGCCGCCGTGAAAGATCGGAGCAGTGAGGCCACCGAACAGATCGAATCCTGTGAAGCGTGAACTGAGGATGCTGTCGGGATCGGAACTCGACTGCGTCATCGAAGCGCCGAGCGTGACGTTGGGATAGAGAGCGGCGGTGGCGACGCCGATTCCCGCCGTGGCGGCGTGCAGACGGGATTCGGCCTCCAGAATGTCCGGGCGTCTGTGCACCAGTGTGCTGGGCAGAGCGACGGGAATCCTTGTGGGTAGGGTGAAGCTGTCCAGCGAAAATTCGGTCGGTTCGAGTTCCGCAGGCGAAATGCCCAGCAGGACCGCGAGATTTGCCCGGGCCTCGGCCAGTTCCTGCTCGCGCTGGGGGAGCGTGGCGCGGTCGCCCGCGAGTTGGCCTTGCGCGCTCAATACTTCGACCAGCGTTCCCGCCCCTGCGCGCTGACGCATTTCGGTAAGGGTGACGTTGCGCTCATCCTCGGCCAGAAGCGCGCGTTCGGTGGCAATGCGGTCGTTGAGCGCAGCGATGGTGAGGACCTGGGTAACGACGCGGCCAGCGATAAGCAGATGCGCCGCTTCGGTCGCGCGCTGCTGCGCTTCCGCTTCGGCCACGGCTCGCTCCAGCGCGCGTCGATTGCGGCCGAACAGATCGAGGTCGTAAGTGACGCCCCCGCCGATCGTGTAGAGGTCGAACTCCGGATTGCCGATGCCGGCCGCGCCCGCGCGTTCCGAAAGACCGATCGCGGAAAGATTGACCTGTTCGTAGCTGACTTGCGCGTTCGCATCGACTTGCGGCAGTGCCTTGCCTCTTGCTGCGGCTATGCGTTCGCGCGCGCGCTGGAGCGTGGCGCGACTGGCGGCGAGCGTCTGGTTGCGTTCGATCGCACGCTCGACGAGGTTGTCGAGCGCTAAAGACCCGAAAGCTTGCCACCAGCGCTCCGCAGGATCTGCGCCCATCGCCACGCTTTGCGCATCGGCAGGTGCGTAGCCGGCGGCTGCAGAAGGCGGGGCAGGGCGTTCGAAGTCCGGACCTGCCATACAGGCGGCGAGCAGGATCAGCGGTAAGAGTGACAGCGGCTTGTACATCGGATCACTCCATGACCGGTAGTGGCTCGCCCTTCGCGGGGCGGGCGGTGCGCAGGAAGGCGACGAGCGGCAGCATCAGCAGCGACAGCACGGCCAGCAGCGAAAAAACATTGGTATGGCCGACCATGTTTGCCTGGCGGGCGATTTCGCCGCTCATCCGCGCGAGCGCATCCATCGATTCAAAGCTGAAATCCGGCCTGTCGAGTTGCATCAGCGGATTGTCGGGCCGAATGCCTTCGGCCAGGTGCTCCTGCGACGCCGCGACATTATGGATCAATTGGTACTGCAGATAGGAGATGCCGAGCGATTGCCCGACATTCCGGCTGAGCGCGAAGAAAGCTGCGCCTTCGTTACGAAAACGCGCGGAAAGCGTGGCGAAGACAATCATCGTCATCGGCAGGAAGATGAGCCCGGCGCCGATACCGTGGATCAGGCCGACGATCAGAAGCGCCTTCTGATCCGCATAGAGGTCGAGTCCGGCATAAGTGTATTGCGCGGTCGCCATCATCAACAGTCCGGTGGCGAGCAGGATGCGCCGATCGAAGCTTGGCGGCAGGCGCGACATCATGATCATGGCGAGCAGGGTGCCGCCCCCGCGTGGTGCGCTGACAAGACCCGTCCGCAAGGCCGAGTAGTCGTAGATCGTTTGCATCATCACCGTGATAACGGGCAGCGTCGCGAACGTGACCATGCAGACCAGGCTGCCGAGCGTGCAACCTATCGCGAAGTTGCGGTCCTTGAACAATCCGGGCGGAATGAAGGTGTCTCGGGCGGTGAACATGTGGACCACGGTGAGATAAAGCGCCGTCACCGTCAGCACGGCGTAAATCTGGATCTCCGTCGATTCGAACCAGTCTCGCTGTTCCCCACGATCGAGCATGAGCTGGAAAGAGGCGAGCGCCACTGAAACGGTAAAGAAGCCGAAAATGTCGAACCGTTGTCGTATGTGGCTGGTCTCGTCCATGAACAGGATCATGAGCGCGCAAGACAGCGTGCCGAAAGGCAGATTGACGAAAAATACCCACCGCCAGGAAAACGAGTCCGTCAACCAGCCGCCTAGCGTCGGGCCGATCAAGGGACCAAGCATCGAGCCCATGGCGAACACGCTCATCGCCCTGGCGTGTCGTTCAGGCGGATTGATGTCGAGCAGCGTGGCTTGGCTCAAGGGAATCAGGCTGGCTCCGAAAAAGCCCTGCAAGGCGCGAGCTGCCACCATCATGGTGAGATCGTTCGAAACGCCGCATAGCAACGAGGTGAGGGTGAAGCCGGCGATGGACATGACCATCACCCGCTTGCGGCCGAAGCGATTGGCCAGCCAACTGCTGAGCGGTGTCGAGATGGCGGCGCAGATGAGGTAGGATGTGAGAACCCAGACGATCTGGTCCTGAGATGCCTGCATGGAAGATTGCATGTGCGGGAGCGCGACGTTGCAGATCGTTATGTCGATCGCCACCATCGTGGCGGAAGCCATTGCCGCGAACGTTATCAGCAATCGCCGTGCAGGGTCCGGATAGGACGGGCTCACGGCTGCCCGGCGCTTTGCTTTCCGGGTGTGATGGGCCCCTGATCAGGGCCGAAAAGACGGCGTCGATGGCCGGTATCGACCTCGACTTCGACGCTGAGGCCGGTGTGGAGCGGCAATCCTTGCGGTATGTTATCGAGTGCGATTTCGACCGGTAGCCGTTGTACGACCTTCACCCAGTTACCCGTGGCGTTCTCTGCCGGCAGAATCGAAAAGCTGTTGCCGGTGCCCGGACTGAAGCTGACTACGCGCCCTTTCAGCTTATGGTCGGGGAAGGCGTCTATCTCGACCTCGACCGGCTGGCCGACCCGCATGTAGCGGAGCTGGCTTTCCTTGAAGTTCGCCTGCACCCAGAAGCGCGTGCTGGTGAGCATGAACAGGGTGCGACCGGCGGTTACGTAGTTGCCGACCTGAAGCTGGTGGACGCGGGTGACGATACCATCCTGAGATGCCCGCACCACGGAATCACGCAAGGCGATCCGCGCTTTTTCCAGCATCGAGGCGGAGCGGCGAACGGCGGGCTGGCTATCGGCCGGACCATCGACATTGTTTGACAGCGCGGCGCGGAGGCTCTCTGCCTTGGCTCGGGCTGCGGCGACTTCATCACGTGCCGTCCGTGCTTCGGTTGCGGACTGATCCTGTTGCGCGCGCGAGGATATGCCTTCGGCATGGAGCGAGCGTTGGCGCGCGGCTTCGCCTTGCGCATAAGCGCTGCGCGCCTCGGCGGCGCGAATGCGCGAGACTGCTTCCTGGTAGTTGGACTGGGTCGAGCCGACCTCGGTTCGCGCCTGGGCTAGCTGAGCCTCGGCTTCGGCGACGGCGACCTCGAGATTGTCGGGATCGATGCGGAACAGCACCTGACCCTTGCGCACGAACTGGTTCTCGGTGACCTCGATGGACACGACCTTGCCGCTTACACTGGAGCTGACGGCGACCATGCCAGTCTGGAGCGAGGCGTTTTCCGTTGATTCATAACGCCCGCCGCTAAAATACATGTAGATCGCGCCGATAACGACGACGATGGGGGCCGCGAGCATCAATATGCGCCGCAGCCGCTTGCGCCGTTCGGGCATCTCTGCGGTCGTTTCCTCGCCGATGGTTATCGAACTCTCCGCGTTCATGGTATTTCCTGTTTGCGATCGCTGCGGGCGATACTAAGCATGGATAGTATCTACAATAGGGAAGAATTTTTCGATGAACGCGGATAGGATCCTCGATGTGGAAGGTGTGCATAATTTCCGCGATTTCGGCGGCTATCCTGTCGTCGGTGGCGGGCGCCTGAAGCGGGGCATGTTGTGGCGGTCGGGACAACATCATGGCGCGACTGACGCCGATCTGATGAAAATTGCAGCCCTGGGGCTTGCCTCCGTCATGGATCTCCGGAGCGACCAGGAGCGCGCCACGTATCCTTGCCGCCGGCCCGAAGGCTTCGCGGCAACGGTGCTGATCGCCGCCGACGAGCTTGCTCAAGCCGCACATGCACCTGAAAAGAAAGCGGAAGATGCCGCGCCGCATGTGGCGGCCGCACAAGCTCCGCATATCGCGGCGGCGCAGCGTCCGGTCGATGGCGATGGGGCTGCCGCTTTCGCCAGCATGAAACGGAGCTACATCGGACTGCCGTTTCGTCCGGAACTGATCAAGGCCATGCGCGGTTACATTGCCTCGGTCGCGGAAGGCGCAGGACCAAGTCTGGTAAATTGCATGGCCGGCAAAGATCGCACGGGCGTTGCCGTGGCGATGCTCCAGCATGCGGTTGGCGTCCATCGTGACGACATTCTGGAGGACTACCTGCTCACCAATACGGCCGGCAATGTCGAGAAACGCATCGCTGAAGGCATGGTGAGCGTCCGTTCGCTGGTCGGAAACCTCAGCGACGAGTTCATGCGCGTGCTGCTGGGCGTCGATCAAGCCTATCTCGATACCGCTTTCGCGGCGATGGCCGAGAAATACGGCTCGGTAGAAAACTATATGAAGGAAGCTCTCGGCGTCGACGATGCGATGCGCGAAAAACTGAAGAAAGTCTTGGTCGAAGCGTAAGGCAACCTTCCGTCAAATCGCGATGAAGGCCTTTACGTCTGTCATGAACCGTTCGAACTGGTCATGATGGAGCCAGTGGCCGGCGTTTTCATATTCGATGAGCGTCACATCGCGAAAGTGCTCCAGCCGGCCGTCAAGGGCCGGGCTGGAGAACAGGGAGTTCTTTCCGTAGAGAAGCAGCATCGGGCAGGTGATTTCTTCCCAGATCGTTGCCAGATCGTCATAGCGGTCGCTCGGCGGCCAGACGTTCAGATAATTGTCGAACTTCCAGCTATAACTGCCGTCCTCGTTGCGGCTGGCGCCGTGTATCGTCAGGTGACGGGCTCGTTCGTCCGTTAGAAAGGAGTTCTCCTCCTTCATGCGCGCATAGGCGGCTTCGAGCGTGGGGTAACGGCGCGGCACGCGTCCGGCCGCCTTGCGTTTATCTTCGATCCATTGACGCAGGCGATTGGGCAGGCCCTGTGCCTCGACCTGACGGCGCATCTCCGCCGATGGGCCAAGCCCTTCGATATTCACATAACGCCGGACTTTCTCCGGATAGAGACCGACGAAACGCGAGGTGATATTGCCGCCCAGCGAATGAGCGACGATCGTAACGTCTTCGAAACCCAACGTGTGGACCAGTTGCGCGAAATCGTAAGAGAAGGCGAACATCGTGTAATCGCCGTCCGGAGACCAGGCGCTGTCACCGTGGCCGCGCAAGTCGGGAACGATCACGTGCCAGTCGCGCCGCAGTTCCTCGGCCACCCAGTCCCAGCTTCGAGCGTGGTCGCGGCCGCCGTGTTGCAGGATCAGGGGTGGTGCATCCTCGTTGCCCCAGTCGAGATAATGCAGTCGCAGCCGTTGCGAGTAAAAGCTGTGCGATGTGGGGCCGGAAAGAGACATGTTCCCGACATTGCAGCAGCCCGCGCAAGCGTCAATCCGCTCACGGCTTGGCAATCCGGGAGAAAAGTCACTATCTCGCCAGCCGGAGGTACGGATGACGATTCACAAGACACGTATGCTTATCATCGGTTCGGGGCCGGCTGGGCTTTCCGCCGCTATCTATGGCGCGCGCGCGGGCATGGAGCCCATCGTGGTGCAGGGGCTTCAGCCTGGTGGTCAGCTGACGATTACCACTGATGTCGAGAACTATCCCGGCTTCCGCGATGTGATCCAGGGCCCCTGGCTGATGCAGGAAATGCAGGCGCAGGCCGAGCATGTCGGCACGCGCATGATGTGGGATACGATCACTTCGGTTGATATTTCCGGCTCGCCGTTCCGCGCGATGGGCGACAGCGGCGATGTATACGAAGGCGAGACGCTGGTTATCGCGACGGGCGCTCAGGCCAAGTGGCTGGGCGTGCCGGGCGAACAAGAGTTGGGTGGCAAGGGCGTTTCCGCCTGCGCGACGTGCGATGGCTTCTTCTATCGCGGCAAGAAAGTTGTGGTCATCGGCGGCGGTAATACCGCGGTCGAGGAAGCGCTCTACCTCACCAATCACTCGCCCGACGTCACGTTGATCCACCGCCGCGATTCGCTGCGCGCTGAGAAGATCCTGCAAGACCGACTCTTCGCGCATCCGCACATCAAGACGGTGTGGAACAAGAAAGTGGATGGCTTCATCCACGACGAGGCGACCGGCATGCTGCGCGCCGTCGCGCTGACCGATACGGTGACGGGCGCAACTAGCGAGCTTCCGACCGAAGGTGCATTCGTCGCCATTGGGCACGCCCCGGCTACTGAGCTGTTCAAGGGGGGGCTGGAACTCGACGAGAGCGGTTATATCATCGTCGAGCCGGGTACGCCCAAGACAGCGATTCCCGGCGTCTTCGCTTGCGGTGACGTCATGGACCACACGTATAGGCAGGCCGTCACGGCTGCGGGCACCGGCTGCATGGCAGCGTTAGACGCCGAGCGTTTCCTGGCCGAGCGCGAGTTTCTTGCGGAGAAAGAGGCGCTGGCCGCAGGCTAATCCCGTAGCGCTGCGAGTACTTTCTCGGTCAGCCACTTGCGCGCTTCCGCTTCGACGAAGCTGTGCGTGGCGGCCGGGCATGTATGGACGCGCCCGTCATTTTTCCGCCAGGCCGAAAGGAAGGCTTGGCCTGTGCGATCACGCTCGGCGATCAGGAATGTGATCGGTCCATCGAAGTCCGCGATCGCCGCCGCCATGTCGCGCGCCAGCGAGCCAGGCGGCGAGGTGGGGCGCATCGCACCCCGCAGACTGGCGAGGAGCTTGCCGAAGGAAACCTTGCCGCGCAACAGCCGAAGCAGGGCGGCCGGATCCGCCAGGCGCTGGCGGTAGTGGCTGCGAATCGCTTCGGGCGGAGGCGCATCGTCAGGGGTTTCGATAGTCCAGGGATTGGAAAGGATCAGCGCGTCGAGGCCCTTGCCCCGCGCCAGCATCAGCGCGCTCGCCGCATCGCAATTGCCGAGGCCGACGAAACGCGTGACATGGGGCGCGGCCTTCCGGAATGCGGCCAGCGCGGCGGCGATATCGGGTGCGCTTGTGCGGAACTCGCCGTTCGGCCCGTCGCTGTCGCCCACGCCTCGCCGGTCGAAGCGGAACACCGGAAAGCCTTGGGCCGCGATTCGCGCGGCCAGCATCGCCTGCCCGTTCCATGCGCCGGCGCGCAGTTCGTTGCCGCCGCTCGTCAGCAGCAGTCCGGTTGAGCCTTCGGCTTCGTCAAGCGTGCCGATCAGCGTGGATCCTTCGCAGGAGAAGGCGATATGGCGCCGGTTCATCCCTTGATCCCGATTGCGATGATGGCGGCCAGCGCATCGGCCTGCTCCCGGCTTTCATCGGGCTCGGCGCGCAGCCACAGTCCCGCGTCGCCAACCATGTCCTGCGGAATGTTCCGCACCGTTTCATCCGGCGCCATCGCCTGAAACTCCGCGATGAATTCGGGGCTCAATCGATAGCCGGCAAGGTCGAGGGCGGATGCCCTTGCCGTTTCCAGCAGGCCCTCCTGCGTCTCGGCGATGCCCGCCTCCCGCGAGGCGACGATGCGCGCGCGGATCATCTGTCGCAGCACTGACGCGCCCTTGGGCGGAGCATAGCGCCAGGCCGGCAGGTTGTCCGGCAGAAGCAGTCCGCCCCCGCGCATGCCCAGGACATGCGTGGCGCGAAAATGCCCTGCGGCCGAGGTGACGGCGGCGCGCCAGGAACTGGGCGTCTGCGCCTCCAGCGGTTCCAGGCTCTCGTTGCATCCCGGCAGGTCGGCGAGAAAGCTGTCTATCCCCGCGCCGTCGAGCCGGCGCATGATTTCGACCGTCAGCCGCCTCAGCCGGTTGGCTTCGTCGAACAGGGCGGGGACGATCAGCAGCCGATGCCGGCGTCCCTGATCGAACACCAGTGCATATTCCTGGGCAATTCCGCCACCGGGCAGTGGGCAGGGCCAGGAAAGCGGGGTCATCCCTCGGCGCGCTTGGCCTCGGCGAAGGCGAGGAGCGAGCCGAAGCTCTCCAGCAGCTCGCCGTCGATTTCATCGTCCTCGATAACGATATCGAGCCGGTCTTCCATTTCGGTGAGCAGTCCGGCCACAGCCATTGAATCAAGTTCGGGAAGATGGCCGAAAAGGCCGGTCGCGGCGGTGAAGCCCTCCGCCTGGCCCGGTTTGAGCCCGAGGACGTCGGTCAGTATCCGGCGAAGCTGGTGGTCGGTAGTGCTCGTCATGCCCCCCTCGTGGCTGGAAGCGCGGAAAGTGTCGGGCGCTCTAGCCATGCTTGCCGCGCCCGGCAAGGGACCGCAGCGTCCGCTTGACCAGATAGGGCCAGTTTTCCGGCCTTCCGGCGCGGACCATGTCCAGCCGATAGCGTGGCCGCGCCAGTTCCATCCAGTCGCGCTTGTAGCTGTCGTCGCCCGTGCCGAAGTCGATGGTGTGGACGCGGTCTCCATCGATCACCCGGCGGAAGAGGGCGGCGCTGAGCACGGACCCCGGCGACAGGGGCTTCGCCTCTTCGATATGGGCGAGCTTGTGAATGAAGGCGGTGCCGCCCTCCACCGACCACATCTGGGCGGCGACCGGGCGGCCGTCTGCCAGGGCGAGGCCCAGCCGCAGGCGGCCCGCCGAGCCTTCGGACGCTGCGAAATCGCGCAGGAACGCTGGGGAGCCTTCGTCCGGCTTCCAGCTTTGCGCATAGATGGCCTCGTAATCCCTCCAGGTTTCCGCATCGAAACGATCGAGCACGCGGGTTTCCACCTTGCCGGACTTGCGCTTCAGCGTCGTGCGCAAAGGACCGGGGCGGGCGGCGAGATAATCGTCGTATGTGCGGCCACCGACGTCCAGGATGTGGTTGGTATCGCTGGCTTCGCGGAAAACCAGCCATCCGGCGCGGCGGAAGGCGGCCTCGATCATCGTGGCGCTGCCATCTTCGTCGGGCAAGCCGGAAAGAACGATCCGTCCCGATCGGCGCGCCAGATCGCGCGCGAGCGCGGAAAGCAGCGCCGGCAGATCGGCGTTGGCGGAAGCGACCGGCCGCCAGCGGAACGTATACCAGTTGGCGAGCGCGGCCAGATGGCCCGGCATATGCTGGAGGGCAAGCACGGCCATTGCATCGCCCTCGCGCGCGACGGCAAGAAGGGGCGCACGTCCGCAATGTTCCACGAGCCCCATCCACCAGGCCAGCCGATCGAATGGCGCCGCCTGCATGTCTGCCGAAAGCAGCCCGGACAAGTGCGCAAGCGATTGCACTTCCTTAAGATCGGCATGATATTCGATGGCGATCACCCGCCCTGTTCCCCCTAGACCCGGAGTTGACCCAACCGTGCGCGCGGAAGCTGAAACCACGATCCTGCCGCTCGATCATCTTGTCCTGCGGGGCAGGGATGACGCCACGGCGCTCGTGCTGCGCGACGCCGTGATTAGCTACAAGGACTTAAGAACCCGTGTCGGTCGATTGGCGGGGTGGCTGCGGATGCAGGCGGGGGAAGGCGGCGCGCGCGTGGCGAGCTGGGTCGCGAAAGGCGAGCTGGCCTGCCTGATGCCGCTTGCCGCCGCGAGGGCGGGGCTGGTGCACGTTCCGGTCAATCCATTGCTGAAGCGGACGCAAGTCGCCCATATCCTTGCCGATAGCGGCGCAAGCCTGCTGATCGGCACCCCTGCGCGCCTTGCTGGCTTCGAACCTGGTGACGTGCCCGTGGATTGTGTCTTGGTCGAGGAAGCGGATGCCTTGGTCCAAGCGACCGAACTGAGCTTGAATCTGGAAGCTTCCCTCCAAGATCCGAATGACTTGGCCGCGATTCTTTATACCAGCGGTTCGACGGGGCGTCCGAAAGGGGTCATGCTCAGCCATGCGAATATGTGGCTGGGGGCGGAGAGCGTCGCGACTTATCTTGGATTGGCGGAAGACGATCGGACGCTTGCGGTCCTGCCGCTGTCTTTCGATTATGGTCAAAATCAGCTTTTTTCGAGCTGGTATGCGGGCGCCAGCGTCGTGCCGCTGGACTACCTGACGCCACGAGACGTCATCAAGGCGGTGGGGAAGCATGGTGTGACCACGCTGGCCGCCGTCCCGCCGCTCTGGGTCCAACTGACCGAACTCGACTGGCCGGATGAGGCCAGGGGCTATTTGCGCCGTCTCACCAACAGTGGCGGCGCGCTGACGCCTGATCTGGTCGGACGGTTGCGTTCCCTGTTTCCGCAAGCCCGGCTATTTGCGATGTATGGACTGACAGAAGCGTTTCGCTCGACCTTTCTCGACCCGGACCTCGTGGACAGTCATCCGACCTCCATCGGGAAGGCGATTCCACACGCGGAAATATTGGTTATCAACGATATGGGCGATATTTCCGCGAATGAGGAAGAGGGTGAGCTGGTTCACTGCGGGCCGCTCGTCGCGCAAGGCTATTGGCGAGATGCGGAGCGCACCGCCGAACGGTTCAGGCCGGCGCCTTCCGCCTCGCGCTATGGCGGCATGGCGGTGTGGTCCGGCGATCGCGTTCGGCGGGATCGGGATGGGCTGCTCTATTTCGTGGGACGCCGCGACGCCATGATAAAGAGCGCGGGCAACCGGATAAGCCCTCAGGAGATTGAGGAAGCGGCACTGGCGACGGGGCTGGTCGCGGAAGCGGTGGCGTTGGGCATTGCCGATGAACGTCTTGGCCATGCGGTCCATCTCGTCGTGCGGCCAATGCCGGGAATTTCCCATGCGCAGGAAGAATTGCCTCGCAAATTGATGCAGGATTTGCCGAATTTCATGCAACCCAAAGTCATTCACTGGCGTAATTCCATGCCGATCGGTCCCAATGGCAAGATCGATCGCACGGGTCTTCAGATGGAGCTTGCCGCGTGAAGCCGCTGGGTCCGATACCGGAAGGATATGGTTGTGCGAATGGCGTGCTGACCGTGGATGGGACGCCGGTCAGCGAAATGGTCGCGCGTGCGGGCGGCACGCCGCTGTTCGTCTATTCCTCGGAGCTGATCCGTAATCGCGTTGCTGCGTTGCGCGCGGCGATGCCTTCGGCACTTTCAATTCATTATGCCGTTAAAGCAAATCCTTATATACCGATCATAAAACTGTTTAGCGGGTTGATGGATGGCTTCGACATCGCTTCCGGCGGTGAACTGGCGAAAGTGCTCGATGCCGGGATCGATCCCGCGCTTGTCAGCTTCGCCGGACCCGGCAAGCGCGATGCGGAACTGGAAGCAGCGATTTCCGCAGGCGTTACGATCAATCTGGAGTCGGAAAGCGAGGCCGAGCGAGCGCTGACGGTCGGTGAGCGACTGGGGATGGCGCCGCGTCTTGCCGTCCGCGTGAACCCCGATTTCGATCTCAAGGGCTCGGGGATGAAGATGGGCGGGGGCGCCAAGCCCTTCGGCCTGGACGCCGAACGCGTGCCTGCGCTTGTGCGTCGGATCGCGGCGAGCGGAGCCGAATGGCGGGGATTTCACATCTTCGCGGGCAGTCAGGCGCTCGATGCCGAGGCGATCGGGGAAACGCAGGCCCAGACGCTCGCTCTGGCAGCGCGGCTCACCGAGAAAGCGGGCGTGGGGCTGCCCCATTGCAATCTGGGTGGCGGCTTCGGCATCCCCTATTTTCCGGGAGACGCCCCGCTGGATATAGCGCGCGTCGGTTCCTTGCTCGGTGAGCGCTTTGGGCAGTTGCCGGCCTCACTCAAGGATACTCGATTCTGCATCGAACTTGGTAGATATCTTGTTGGAGAATCAGGAATTTATCTGACACGCGTGGTCGATAGAAAGATCAGCCATGGCGAGGTTTTCCTGGTCACCGATGGCGGCATGCATCACCAACTTGCCGCGTCGGGCAATTTCGGCACGGTCGTACGGCGCAATTATCCCGCCGCGATCGCCACGCGTTTCGGCGTCGAAGTGGAAGAGGAGGCTTCCATCGTCGGATGCCTTTGCACGCCGCTGGATCGCCTGTCCGACAAAGCCGGCTTCCCGCGTGCTGAAGCCGGCGATCTGGTCGCCATCTTCTGCGCCGGTGCTTATGGCGCGACCGCCAGCCCCGCCGAGTTTCTGGGGCAGGGCCCTGCGCGCGAAATCCTCCTCTGATTTTCATCGACGCATGGTTTTGACCCTTCGGCAAGCTCGGCTTGAGAACGCTACGCGTTGATCGCACTCTCCAAAAAACTCTGAGCCATACGCTTGACATGTAGGAATGTTCTTTACATGTTCCATGTGTGTCAGGCCCCAGACTGACACACCGCGACGGGTGCGGGAGACGCGAAAGGCCTTCGCTTCTCTTGTCTCCCGTAGTGCGGTCGGCGCCCGCGCGGTCCGGA
>DASWWL010000202.1:0-18941 GCA_036400975.1 Novosphingobium sp.
ATGTCGGGCGATCTCGTCGAGGCAGATTTCGCCGGGGAAAGCTGGGTCGAGATCCGGCCGCTTGAAACGCTCGGCACCTTCGGCGATACCAGCGGCGAAGTGACGTTCGGCGAGGTCGGCAACGGCCGGGTGCGCAAGCTGAAGGGCCTGCGTGATGCGGGCAATATGGAAGTCGTGGCGGCGATCGACTACAGCGATCCCGGTCAGATAGCCGTCCTCGCGGCCGAGAGGACCCCGCACAACTATGCCTTCCGCCTGCTCCTCAATGACGCTCCGGCCGAAAAATCCAATGCCGTCACTTTGTCGATTGCCGCGCCGGGCGTCGTCTCCTGGACCGGGCACGGTCTTGCCGTCGGCACGCCGGTCAAGTTCTCGACAACCGGTGCGCTGCCCACCGGTCTCACCGCCGGCACCACGTACTACGTCGCCGCTTCGGGCCTGACCTCCGACGAGTTCAGTGTAGCGGCCACGCGGGGCGGCAGCGCCATCACAACCACCGGCACCCAGAGTGGCACGCATACGGCGACGACCGTGCCGATGGGGAGCGAACGCTTCTTCGCCGCCAAGGTGATGAGCGCGGCCGAAAATCTCGATGCCGCTGACAACGTGATGAAGCTCAACATGCAGCTCGGCATCGACAGCAACGTCGTCCGCGTCAACGCGATCGGCTGATTGCTGCCCGCCCGCGACCTGCCTCGTCGCCAAGTTGGCGACGAGGTTCCTCAGTTCTCGAAGGCTCGCCATGATCGTCTCTCTCGCCGAAATGAAACAGCAGCTCAATCTGACCGATGACCTCGGCACGGATGACGATGCGCTGATCACGCGGAAGATCGCGGCGGCGCAGAACCATATTGAGCGACTGCTTGGCTTCAAGATCGAGACGCGCTTCGGCGGGGCCGATCAGGACGAAGTGCCGCCCGCCCTGGCGGAGGCCGTCGCGATGTTGACGGCGCATTGGTACGAAAACCGCGAGGCGACCCTCATCGGCATTTCCGCGCAGGAGCTGCCGCTCGGCGTCTGGTCCATCGTCAACGAATACCGGGAGTATTCCTTTGGCTAACGATGGCGGTCTCTCCCGGTTTCAGCAGCGCATGCGGGCCATTCCGAAATCCATGCGCGAGGCGGTCAAGCCCGCCATTGAAAAGAGCGCCGACGAGATCGTTGCGCTCGCCAAGAGCCTTGTCCCGGTTGAAGAGGGCGAGCTGCGCGAATCCATCGGGTGGACCTGGGGCGAGGCTCCGGAGGGCAGCATGGTGATTGCGCAGGGTTCCGGCGAGGGGCTGACGATCACCATCTACGCTGGCAATGACGAGGCGTTTTATGCCCGCTGGGTTGAGTTCGGCACGCAACAGGGCGCTGAAGCAAGCCCGTTCTTCTTTCCTGCATATCGCCTCGGCAAGAAGCGCGCCGTCAACCGGATCAAACGCGCAGTTGGCAAAGCTGTGCGGGATAACTGGGGGAGCCGATGAGCGCTGAAATCGCCTTCCAGACAGCGTTGCGTCTGCGCCTGGCGGGCACGCCTGCCGTTGCCGCACTCGTGCCTGCCGAGTGCATGCTCGACCGTAACGAGCGGCCGGCGCCGGACCCCTCGATCATTATCGGCGAGATGCAGGCGATCGACGAGGGCGACAGCATCGCCCGCAAGCTGACGCGGATCTACATGGATCTGCATATCTGGAAAAAGGAACGGTCCACGGCCGGCGTCAAAGCAATTGCCGGCGAGATCCGCGCCGCGATCCGGGCCGGGCGGCTTGCGCTTGCCGGCGGCTTCCACTGCGTCGATTGCCGTGTGTCGTCATCGCGGTTCCTTCGCGATCCGGGCGGAGAGTTCAGCCATGGCGTCGTGACGATCGACGCCCTTGTTGAGGAGGCCGCCTGATGCGCGCCGGCCGTCTCGATCGCACGATAACCATTCAAGCATTCACCAACACGGTCGACGACTTCGGCACGCCGGTTGAGGACTGGAGCGATTTCGCGACGTTGCGCGCACAGATCGTCCAGGGCTCGACCGAGGAATTCCTGCGGGAATTCGGCGCCAGCGACGAGACGGCCATCGTGTTCCGCACTCGGTATCTGTCCGGCGTCACGACAGAGCAGCGCGTCTCCTTTGACGGCAAGGTGTTCAACATCCGCGAAACCAAGGAAACCGGCCGCCGCAAGGGGCTGGAGATCAGGGCGGTAGCGACATGAGCACGCGCGGTCGGAAAGCAGAGCTGAAGGTGATCGAGGGTGGCGGCGTGAAAGACGTGCCGGACGAGGTTCCGGCGCATATCCCGGCTGCGATGCACGCGGAATGGCTGGCGATCGTCGCGGACCTCAAGGCGCGTCGCATGCTCACCGAAGCCATGTACGGGACCGTCGACAGTTACGTTCTCGCTCTCTGGAACATGCGCAAGGCGCAGGAGGCGCTCGATCTGCATGGCCCGCTCGTCGATGGTGGCAAGGGCATCCTGAAAAAGAACCCCGCCGCAACGATGCTCGGCAAGGCGCAGGGAACCGTCACCCGCCTTGCTGCTGAGCTTGGCCTTACACCGGCCTCGCGTTCTCGGTCGGCGATGATGGGAGAGAGCGGGGCAGAAGGCAGCACGCAGAAGGATTTGTTCGGTGGAATCCTGGATTTTTGACGAGAGCCCGATCGACGATCCTTTCGGCTACGGTGAGCGCGCCGTGCAGTTTCTGCGCGTGCTGAAGCATCCGAAGTCCACCATGCCTGGAAAGGATTTCCAGCTCGATCACTGGCAGGAGCGCATCGTACGCCGGATCTACGGGCCGCGTCACCCTGACGGCCGGCGCATTGTCCGCACCGTCGCCATGCTCTTGCCTCGCGGCAATCGCAAGACATCCCTCGGCGCGGCGCTGGCGCTGTTGCACACGATCGGCCCTGAGAATGTGCCGCGCGGCGAATGCATGGTTGCAGCTTCCGACCGTTCGCAGGCCCGTATCGCCTACAACGAGGCCTATAGCATCATTGAGACCGCCGGCTGGGCTGGTCGACTTCACCTTGTGGATTCGAAGAACAAGATCGCCAACCGCAAGACAGGCGCGTTTTTCGAGGCGGCCAGCGCCGACGCTCGCGTTGCTCACGGGCATACCCCGGTCTTTGCCCTGGTCGACGAAATCCACGCGTGGCCGAAGCGCGACCTTTGGGACGCGATCGAGACCGGCCTCGCAAAAACCCCGAACACGCTGCTGATGGTCATCAGCACGTCGGGGCGTGGCACTGAAAATCTGGCATGGGAGTTTTACGATTATGCCCGCAAGGTTGCAGTCGGCGAGGTTGTCGACCCATCGGTGCTTCCGATCCTCTTCGAGACACCACGGGATGCGGATTGGGAAGACGAAAATCTCTGGATGGAAGCCAATCCCGGCCTGCGTTACGGCTATCCCGACCTGGAAGGCCTTCGCGTCCTGGCACGACAGGCGCGCGAAATTCCTTCTCGGCGCGCTGCATTCCAGCAACTCCATCTCAACATGTGGCTGGATGGATCTGCTGATCCTTTCGTGGATATGCAGATCTATGACGAGGGCAAGCATCCGGTCGATATCGACGATCTTGAGGGCGAACCATGCTGGCTCGGCGTCGACCTCTCCAGCAACAATGACCTGACCTGCGTCGTCGCGGCATGGAAGGACGGAGAGGATGGTTTCATTGTCCACCCCTGGTTCTTCTGCCCGGAAGACAACCTTCGCGCCCGGTCGGATCGGGACAAGGTGCCATATGTCGAGTGGGCCGCCGAGGATCATATCATCCCGACGCCGGGCAACGTGGTCGACTTCCGGTATGTCGAAGATCATATCCGCGAACTCTGCGCCCGGTTCGATGTGCGCGAGGTCGCCTTCGATCCGCACCTTGCCCGCAACATGCTGAACAACCTTCTGGAGGATGGCTTACCGGCCGTCGAGATGCGGCAGGGCTGGGCGACCATGGCGCCGGCCGTGAAGGAACTGGAGCGCGCCATCATCGGCCGGCGCTTCCGCCATGGTGGTCATCCGGTCCTGCGCTGGAACTTCGAGAACGTGGTCGTGCATACGGACGCCGCCGGCAACAAGAGCTTCCACAAGGGCAAGAGCCGGGAACGGATCGATGGCGCGGTTGCTTCCGCGATGGCCGTGGCGCGCGCCGCCGCCGGCGAGAGCAATGTCTCCTCCTACGAAACCTTCAACGGCGAAATCGAAGATTGGATGGCGTGGGCATAATGGCAAACGAAGAAGAACGTCTCGTCGTCGCGCTGGAAGCCCGTATCCGGGATTTCGAGCGCAACATGCAGAAAGCCGAGCGGGCGGGAACGCGGAGCTATCAGCAGCTCGTCGCCGGCTCCTCGCGCGCCACGCGCCAGATGGAGCAGGACATGGCGCGGGCCACGTCTCGCATGAACCAGGCGCTTGCCTCCTCGTCGTTGCAGGTTGGCGTCTTCAGTCGGGCCTTTGGCGCGATCGGGGCGGCGCTCTCGACGCGGGAGATCATCCGCTACGCCGACGCCTGGACGACTGCGAAGAACTCGCTTGCCGTTGCCGGCATAACCGGTGAGGAGCAAGTCAAGGTTCTGAACCGGCTCTATGCTGCCGCGCAGGCCAACGCCGCGCCGATCTCCGCGCTCGCCGATCTCTTCGGCAAGGCCGCGCAGGCTTCCGACAACCTCGGCGCGTCGCAACAGGATCTCCTCAAATTCTCGGCCGGCGTCGCCACCTCGCTCCGCGTCGCCGGCACGAGTGCCACGGCGGCCTCCGGCGCGCTGACGCAGCTCGGCCAGCTTCTGGGCCAAGCCCGCGTGCAGGCGGAAGAGTTCAATTCCATCAACGAAGGCGCACGGCCGATCCTGATGGCGGTTGCCGCTGGTCTCGACGATGCGGCCGGCTCGGTCTCCCGCCTTAAGGCTATGGTCAATGACGGCAAGGTTTCCGGGCGGCAGTTCTTCGACGCCTTCCTGAAGGGCTTGCCCCAGATCGAGGCGATGGCGGCGAACGCGACGCAGACGATCGACCAGGGCTGGACGAAGGTTTCGAACGCCCTCACCAAGTACATAGGCGAAACCGATGAATCGCTCGGCGCATCGCAGCGCCTCGTCTCCGGCCTCAATGCCCTGGCCGACAATTTCGACGAGACGGCCGATCTCGCCTTGAAGTTCGCCGGCATCCTCGCCGGGGCGCTCGTCGGTCGCTCTATCCTCGGCATGGTCTCCACGCTCGGCGCGGGAACGGCCGCGCTGCTTAGCTTCGCGAAGGCCTTGACGGCGGCGCGCAGTGCCGGGGCGTTGACGGCGGCCATGGGTGGTCTCGGCGCGGCGGCCGGGCCGGTCGGGCTTGTCATCGGCGGTACGGTTGTGACCGCCCTGACGTTCTTCTCTGAAGCGTCGGAAGAGGCGAGCGCGGCGGCGAAGACCTACGCGCAGACGCTCGACATGGTGCGGGCGAAGGCGAAGGAGGCCGGTCAGGAGATCGAAGGCGCGGCGCTTGCGATCGACGACAAGGCCCGCAACAGCATCAAGGGCGCGATTGCCGAGGGCGCAAAGGACATCGAAGACACCCGCGACGCGGTTCTCGGTCTCTTCCGCGACATCATCGACAACGCCCCGCGACGGCTGGTCAGCGAAGAGCAGCTTACTTCGCTCGAAGAGCTGTATTCCGGTCTCAGCAAGGGCGAGAAGACGGCGGCCGATGTTGACCAGGCGCTCTATGCCCTCGCCAATTCCAATCCGCAATTCCAGAAGCTCGCCGACCAGCTTTCCCCGTTGCTAACCCGCCTTGCAGAGGCGGCTGCGGCCGTGGATATCCTGCGGGGCAAGCTCGATCCCGTCAGCGCCGGGCCATCGTTCCGCGAACTGGAAAATGCTTCGATGGACGCCTATCGCAGCATGAAGACCCAGGCGGATGATTTTATCCGCGAGGCGGCGCGCCGGGCGGCGCTGACGAAGGATCAGCTATCCCTCGAAACGGAGATCGGCAAGGTTCGAACCGACGCCCTGAAGGAGGGCGTTACCCTCACCGAACGGCAGATCGAGGCGATTGCCAAAGCCAATATCGAGGGCGACAAGGCGCGCAGCCTCAGCGGCCGGAGATCCTCGCGCGGCGGTGTGTCGGAGTACGAGCAGTTAACCCGAAGCATCGAACAAAACATTGCCGCCATGAAGGCGGAGGTGGCAGCGGCGAATCTCACCGGCTCGGCCTCCTCGGCGCTGCGCATCGAACAGGATCTTTTGAACGGAGCCCTGCAGAAGGGGATCAAGGTCACGCCTCAGATGGCCGATAGCTTCAAAAACCTCGCACGCGAGGCGGCAGTGGCGGAGGAGGCGCTAGCAGCGGCGCGGCTTTCGCAGGAGCTTCTCTTCGAGCGCCAGCAGGCCGGCCGGTCGGAAACGGAACAGCGCGTCTATGCCGAGCTGCGCGCCGCCAACATAGATGTTGCCAGCGTCACCGGTCAGCGCCTGGCGGATGAGGTTCGCATCACGGAGGAGGTGCTGAGGCAGCACGATCAGTGGCGTGAGATGTCGGACGTCATCAAGGACACCCTGGGGGATACGCTCTCGGAAGTGTTCAGCGGCGGCATCAAATCTTCCGACGATTTCTTCGATCACCTGATGAAGGGCTTTGCCGGCGTCGGTCGGGGTTTTGCGCGAGTGGACCTCCTCACCATTCTCAAAAACGCCGGAGTGGCGGAAGGAGAGCAAGAATGACCCTTATCATTTCCCATCGCCATGGCGGCCGGATCGACATCGTATCGGACGGGGCGGTCTATGATGACGCAGGTGTCATCCATGGCGCCGAATGCAAGGTTGTTGCAATGCCCGGCATGCCCGCCGTCGTTTCCGGTAGCGGGAAGGTCGGCCTTGTCGATGCCATCACGGAGCGGTTTTTCGGAATTTTCCAGCAAGCCGGCAGCTTTGATCGGGCGGTCGTCGAGGTTTCGGCGGCCCTTTGCTTGCTCGCTCCCCTGGTAAATGCACCACCGTTCCGCATCGTGCTTGCCGGCATGTCCGAGGCGGAGGGGCCGCTCGTCTTCCTCCTTGGGAATACTGCCGAAGAAGGCAGGGAGCCGATGGTTCTTTATAAGGCTCACCACGGCACGGCAATGCAACACGAGATGCCCGCCGTCATGCATCGCGAGATCGTCTCGCAAGGCGGGCTGCGGAACATCGCCGTTGGCTTCATGGAAGCCTCGCGCCGTGATGGCTGGGCCCGTGGCGATCTCGTCGTTGGTTGCCATGTCGATTTTACGACGATCACCGCCAGCGGCGTCACCACTGAGCGCATTCATGAGTGGCCCGACACGATCGGCGAGAAAATCACGATGTTCGACAATTCGCGCATCGTCCCCATGAACCGGCAGCAGTGCCGCGCCATGGAACGCCAAAACGGCAAGTTCAACTAACAGGAGAAAAGCTATGGATCTCGCAGGTATCAAGCCGTCCACCGTCGACGTAGAAATCATTCATCCCGGCACGGGTGATCCCACCGGCCTGGTGATCACAGTCAAGTCGAGCGAAGACGAGGCGGTGAAGCGGGCGCAGCGCAAGGTTTACAATCAGCGCCTGAAGACGCGGGAAAAGAAACTCTCCGTCGAAAAGCTCGAAGAGGACGGTATCGCCATTCTGACCGCCGCCGTGTCTGGCTGGAAGTGGAACGGCGATGCCAAGTGGAATGGCGCCAAGCCGGAATTCACGCCGGACAATCTTGCGGACGTGCTCGCCGTTGAGTGGATCCGCAAGCAGGTGAAGGCGGTCGTCGACGAGGAAGCCGATTTTTTTTCGAACTGACCGACGAGCTTTGTGAAGCCATCGGTCTGCTCATCGCCAAAGGCACGCCGGAGATATCTTCGGCGGGCCAGCATCTTTGGGATTGGTTCTGGGAACTCCATCGTGGCCGCGCTGTCGCGATGGATGGCTGGTCCGCGCTCTCTGCCACGGAGATGAGGTCATGGGCCACGCTGACCGGGAACCTTGTTACATACCAGGAGTGGCAAATCATGCGGGACATGGACACCGCTTTCCTCCATGCCACCAGGGAGAAGGGCCGGGCCTCGGCCGATGGCAAGACGCCTTCGCCGCCCGGTGATAAACAGGCGGTGAGCGCCGCCGCATTTGATGCGGTGTTCGGATGACCGGCCTGAGCGATGACCCTCTCTTCAGGAAGGCGCGCAGCGACGCCCGGAAGGCCGAGCGGCGGGACTATTATGCCGAGAAGCTCATCGCCAAAAGGAAGAGCGAGCGGCCGCCTGCATGTTTGCCAATCCTTCGCCCTTCTCGACTCAAAGCGGTGATCGCGCGGGTAGAAACCAGGTTCCGGAACTGGCGTCGATCGCCGTTTGAACATGAGGCAGGCATGCGATCGGGGTTGCGCGCCGCCTTCTGCTTGCTTGGCTACGATTGGGCGCGGTCGGATCACGAGGCGGCAATCATAGTTGCCGCGGCACTGAAGAACATTACACCGCGCCGACCACGTTGGGAGGAAGGGCAGCGAGAATACGTGATCCCCGCAGAAAGTTGTTGCTGGTGCGGACGCGGGCTCGACGTTCGACTAGATCTCGGATCGCGGCGTTACCGGTATTGTGACGAGGTTTGCGCCGGGGCGGCGCATAGTGCGCGCGATTGCGAAACGACTTTGGCAGAGAGCAAGATGCATATCGCCGCCCTGGAGATGATCCGCAAAAAGAAACGGCCGGCGCTCCAATGCGGAAATCCCGCCTGCGGGAAGGCCTTCCATAGCGAAAATGCAAGTGCGCGCTATTGCTGCAAGGAGTGCCAAGTCGAGGGGCGGCGCATCCAGCCGAACCCCAAGCGGAAGTGCGGGTGCTGCGGAAAGCGCTTCCGCTCACAAGATCCGGCGGCGCTCTTCTGCTCGATGGCCTGCTATCGAAAGCGGGACCGGGCGCCGAAGCTCCTGACGCATTGCGAATGGTGCGGCGGCGGGTTTTTGGCGAAGACGGAGGATGCCCGCTTCTGCTGCAGTTCGCATAGGTCGGCGTCGGCTATGCTGCGCAGTGGCAAATGGAAACCGAAGAGGATTTCCGCCCAGATTTTTGACTTTTACGTGACCGTGCCTGTCAATGAGTTTTGGTGTCGAGCGGCTTAGCCGGGTCTGCAAATTTGCACACCCGGCAGCCCTCATTTGTAGCCGTGGAGCTTCTTAAAGTCTTCCAGCTCTCGGTCTAGTTCTGCCGTCTCGGCGTTTACCGCGCTCATGGGGTAGAGCTTGATCGTCGTGTCGCCACGTTTGATTTCGACGCAGATACCTTCGGTGCGGGCGATCTTCGCTAGCCGCGTTAGTTCTGCTTGAGAGATGGTGTCGCGCTTCATTTGGGGATGTCCGGAAACGGTCCCAGGTTCGGACCATTAAGCGTTCTCGCCTGGAACGCTTTCCGGCGCGATAAATGTTTCAGTCGAGAACATTATTGAATCGGCAAATTTGCTGACCCGCAAGTGCCGCGCGGGTGAGGACATTTACGCGCAAGCAGTCACCCTTTGGCAAGGGTGTGCTTGAAATCTTCCGGCAAATCATGCAGCGTGTCCGTGGGTGTGAGAACCCGGACCAGTGATAGATCACTTTGTCGGTTGGCGCCGACTGCTCTCTTGGCAGAGAGCGGTGATCGAAACGTATCCGCTTTGCGGATAGACGGACGCGCTTGGCGGCGCGGCTCCGAACGGCTCTTTATAGGCCGGGGGCGAGCGTGCTGTCCAGAGGGAAACCTTAAAAGCGTCTCGACCTGTCTCACTGGCAGGTTCTCACCCCCCGGCTGCGGGTCCGTCACCCGTTATAGGGTGCTCTCTGTGAGAGGAGTTGCGCCCGCCGGCTGTGAGAGGCCGGTTCAAACCAGTGAGCTAAGCCTATGCAACCCACTATCACCGGCAACTTTGCCGCCTTGCCGACGCGCGTCGTGCTCGCGGCGAGCACTCAACTAATCTTCCGCAACGCCATTGAGCGGGAGATCGAGAGACTGATCAGTATTCTGGATGGGATCGACGGCGATCCCGATCTGGAAGACAGCGTAGACGGTGAGCCCTGGCTCGGCTGGACCGAGGCGCAAGTGCGCGAGCGGATGTTTTGCGCTGAGGATGATCGCCAGGAAGAAAACGAGCATGGCGGCGATGTGCGCGATGAGGAGTACGCGCCATGACCCATCCCTCACTAACTGCGGTAATCATTCGATTTAAGGCGGAGTCATACGCCCTCCATGCGAAATGCTACGAGGCTGAGGAGCGTGGAGAGGAGGCCGAGGAGAAGGTGACCTTCTGGCCGCTGATCCGGCAACTCGAAGCATGGAGCCGGCCCGCTGAGAGCCTCCCTGAAGCATTGCTTGCATTGGAGCTTGCCATTGAGGACTACGAGATTGGTCCGACCGATCGGATACCTGCAATGATGAAAGCTGTCCTCGGATGGCTAAAATCGAGTGGCGCCGCAGGCCGAGAGGCACGCTTACGAGGGCAAGATGAAGTGAAGCCCGAACCCTTCCCGATTTCATCTGTCGTTGAGAGCCTCCACAGCTATGAGGAGCGCATGTCCGCACTCCATATGATGTGTAGCTATCTCAAAGAGGATTTTGTGCGGATGGGCTTCAGGCGCATCATTGAAGATGCGGAGACTGCTATCACGAAAGATCTTCGTGCGCTGAAAAGTCTCGAAAATTCCTAACGGATTCGGTCCCGGCGGCGTCAGTCGCCGGGTTTTCCTCCAACAAAAATTTGTCTGTGATCTGCTATTCATTTCTATCACACTTGTGATAAAAATGAATCAGCGACGTTGGAGATTTTACCGTGCAGATTTTGAAACCCGAATTCAAATTGCCTGAAGTGGCGTACGGCGCCGGAGTATCGGCCAGCAATCTCACCAACTGGTATGATCGCTCGTTGGTGACAACCTTCTGCCGTGAGAAAGATGGCTGGAAGCGTTTCTCGGCTGTCGATGTCTATCACGTCTCCATCGTGAAACAGTTGGTGGTCCTCGGCGTCCCTGTGCCGCACGCCAATGACATATCAAAGGGTTATCTTGAGTATCGAATGATCGGGGCTCCCCTGGTGCCGGTCAGTCCGATGCTTTTTGTCATGCAGCAGCACGACGAGATGCTTTTCGTCGAGCCTGCTGGCGAGGAGTATCGGGTTGTCGCCTATGACCGCGTTGACGGCATTTACGGCAAGCCGGGAGAGTTTCCAGTATCGGAGCGTGCGCACATCATTATGCCCGTTTTCCCGGTACTGAAGGTCGCGCTCGCCCGCGCGATGACAGGTCGCGATGATGTAGCGCTTGAGTTTGATCCCGAAGAGGCGATCCGGTTTTCGGACAATGTCCGTGCCGCCTTGGAGCTCAAGAAGCAACAAGAGGCCGCTGAACCGAGGCCCGGCAGCTCCTCGGAGCCGGGTGATCATGACAACGACCTTGTGCCGCGCCTTCGCGACATGATCGGCAATATCAATGTCTTTAAGGAAAAGATGCATCACCTGGCTTCTGGGGGCGGCGTTGACGACCCGGACACCGGCGCGCCTCAGCGTATAAAGCTGGCGGTCGAGCAGATGATGGCTGAACTGGTTGAGGTCGAAAAGGCGCTGTCCGATGAAGAATGACGAACGCCCGGCGGGCATCAAAGAAATCGCTACAACCCTCGGTCTTTGCGAGAAAACCATTCGTCGCTACCACGCTGAAGGCAAGCTGCCGACTTTCAAGCCCGGCGGCCCAATGTCCCCGATCAAAATGCGACGGGTAGATCTCCGGCGCGTTCAGAAAAAACGGGGGGAGTAATGGCGCTTCCTCAGTTGCACACGATGGAGGATGTGGCGCGAGCGCTGCACGTCTCCCGCCGAACGCTTCAAGAACTGCTGAAGGATCGCCCGTTTTACCGGAAGGTCGGTGGTCGTCGTATCGTGTTCACCGACGCCGACGTTTCTGCCCTCTTGGAGTCCTTGCCATGCCCCTCAAAATCATCCAACGCCACGGAAGCCCAAACTGGTACCTCAGAGGCACCATCCGAGGCATCACTGTGGACGAGACTACAGGGACACACGACCGCCAAAGGGCGGAAGAAATCCGCATCAAGCGTGAAGCGGAACTCCTCGACCGTAGTATCCATGGAATCCGAAAAACGGCGACGTTCCTCGAAGCCAGCGTAATGTATCTCGACCAAGGCGGAGACGCGCGGTTTATCGATAAGATTGCACGGCATTTCGGAACAACGCCGCTCGACCAGATCGACCAGATCGCGATAGACCGCGCCGCTAAGGTGCTTTACCCCGAGGCGGCTCCATCGACCCGCAACCGTCAAGTCTACACGCCTATTTCCGCCGTCCTGAAGTTTGCGGCGCTGCGGAAGCTCTGTGATGCGGTGGAGATCAAACGGCCAAAGCAGCCAAAGGGCCGCGTCCGGTGGATTACGATCGAGGAAGCCGATCGTTTGATCGAGAAGTGCGCGCCGCACCTGAAGCCACTCGTCATTTTCCTAATCTACACCGGCGCACGTCTATCTGAAGCTCTCTATCTCGACTGGCGCGACCTCGACTTGCAGCGGGCGCATGTGGCGTTCCTTGACACGAAGACGGGCGACGATCGCGGTGTGCCGCTTCACCCGCGCGTGGTTGTCGCCCTGGCCAATCTCAAGCATCGCGAAGGGGCGGTTTTCAGGACAAACAAGGGAAAACCCTATGAGGAGAAAGGCGAAGATGGCGGCGGCGGACAGATCAAAACGGCGTTCAATGGCGCCTGCCGCAGGGCTGGAATCACCGACTTCACGCCGCATGACTGCCGCCACACCTGGGCGACATGGCACTATCAGGCGAACCGCGATCTCATCGCGTTAATGCAGCTTGGCGGATGGAGATCCGAGAAGATGGTGCTGCGCTATGCACATGTCAACGTGTCTAACTACGAGGTATCTATGAATAACCTCCCATGGGGAAATTCCGGGGAGGTAGTCGTGGCTATTGAAAAAGATGAAAGGAAAGCATAGTGATGCCCTATACCAAGAACATACTTGGTAAGGGAGAGGCCGAGAGTTCAAATCTCTCTAGCAGCACCATCAACCTCCCTGATTCTCAGGCGTTTGAGGGTTCCCCCTCTCCCTTCTCCCCGGCAACTGTCGGCAGAACAAAGCAGGATTTCCCCAAACAAAACGGGGAAATTCCGGGGGTAACGTTCGCCCAACGTTCTGACGATGACAAGCAGAAACTGGCGGCAGAATGGCTTGCGACTCATCGCGAGCATTGCGTTGCGCGGATTATTCCAACGCTTCGCGCCAATTTCGGCCTGACAAATCGACAGGCGATCGAGGCGGCGCAGATGGCCCACGCCCTCCAGTATGGGGGTGTGTGATGGCTGTCACCATCCCCGTAGAGGCACGCATCATGGATGCGATGCGGAGCTATCAGCGTGTCGGCGTGAAATCGGCCACAAGCGATACGCTCTCCAATGTCCTGCACATATCTCGTCGAGACATCCGTCCCGCTCTTGAGCGACTGATGAAGGCGGGTGCCATCGAGTATGCGAAGAAGGCCCCCGGTTCGGTTCAGGCGCGCTACCGGCTCAAAGGCCGGCCCTGATGACGGCAGATAATGTTACTGCGTTGAACTTCTTCGCCGCCTTGCCGGGCCGCGTCACCTGTGACGCGCGCCTGACCGGGCTTCATTTCCGCATTCTCGCAACGATTGCTGGTCATGACCGCATGGGGCGCAACGGGCAATGCTGCTGGGCGGGCCGTAAAACCCTCGCCGAGCGTGTCCAGTGTGCCGAGGGCAGCTTCAGCCGCGCTGTGTCTGACCTGATCGAATGGGGCTACCTGAAGGTGGTACGCAACGAGGGCGATGCACGCCGCGTGGGCTATGCTGTCATCTACGAAGCGGAGGCCGACGCCGCCGGGATTGGCAGTAAGGGAAAGCCAGATAGGTCACCAGTTCGTCACCTATCTGAGGGAGATAGGTCACCAACTCGTCACCCTTCTGCGACTGATAAAGCCCGAAAAGATCAACTAAATCAGTTGATTGCGAAGTCGCTGCCAAACCCTAATATATTGTGTGAAACACAAGATATTACGCGAAGCAAAAATATCCCGCCTACGGAAGGGGGCGCGCGGGAAGGAATTCCGCGGAATTCCGCGGAACATTCTGCGGAATGTAACCCGAAGGCGGAGATCGTGACGGAGTGGTTTGGCGAGGGAGGCTGGAACGATGGCTGGGAAGAGCTGAGGTATTTGCCCGAGTTGCGTTGGCGGTGGCTGATCGCGCTTTGGCGGCGAGGGGCGCTGGAAAGGCATCACATCGACGAGGCGCTCGCGCTTGCGGAGGCGGCGAGAAGGGCTGGGGAACTGCCTGCGGCAGCAACGTGGTCTCAGGGACCAGCCCGACGTGCGGGCGGCTACGCTTGACGGCGTCTGACCGAGCGCCTCGCCGCCAAGTTGGCGATGAGGGGGGTGGTCTCGAACTTTGCCCTATCGGAGGGGACCGGCGGGGGAAGGTTCGCTCTATATTTTTCCTAATTACGAAGTAAAAATGGGAATTTCTAAAGGATAGCATGGGCTTAGACGGTTTTCCCCTGTCCAGCTTTGTCCAATTTACGGCAAAGAAAAAATTCGGCATACAATCGCAATGCTGGATTTTTTCAGAAATCGCCGCGCTAAACGCGAACAAAAAGCTCTGACCGACGAGCAAATTCTTGAGATGCTCGGCGGCGGGGTGCCGACCGCTTCGGGCGTTGCTGTGTCGGCGGAAACGGCTCTGAAGGTCCCGGCCGTGTCGGCGGCTGTGCGGATCATCTCGGAGGCGGCGGCGAGCCTGGCGGTGAAAGTCGTCAGGATCGCCGCCGATGGTTCCGAGACCGAGGATAAAAATCACCCGGTACGGTCCATCCTGCGCGACGAGGCGAACGACTGGACATCCGGCTTCGAGTTGATCCGCTCCATCATGGTCGATGCCCTGATGCGCGACGAGGGCGGTCTCGCCTGGGTGAACCGCGTCGGCGGCGAGGTCCGCGAGGTCATCCGCTACCGGCCGGGTTACATCAACGTCGACTATCCCGACGACACGCTCGCGCCGCGCTACCGGATCAACGGCATTGTGCAGCGGCCGGGTGATATCATCCATCTACGCACCGGCTTCACGAAGTCGCCCCTGACGCTCTGCCGCGAAGCGATCGGCGTCGCCCAGGTCATGGAACAGCATGCCGGCCGGCTCTTCGGCCGCTCGGCCCGTCCCGGCGGTGTCATCCAGACACCGAAATCCCTCGGCGATGAGGGCGCGAAAAAGATGCTCGCCGGCTGGCGGCTGGCGATGGAAGGTTCGGAGAACGCCGGCAAGACGGCAGTGCTCTGGGACGGCGCGACCTGGCAGCAGATGCAGCTGAACAGCGTCGACGCGCAGTTCCAGCAACTGCGCCTCTTCCAGCTTCAGGAGATTGCCCGCGCCTTCAGCATTCCCGCCTCGCTGATCGGCGATCTCACCCGCGCGACGTGGTCGAACTCGGCGGAGATGCAGCGCCAGTTCTTGCAGCTCTGCCTTGAGCCGTGGTTGCGCGCGCTCGAAAGCGCCTTGCGCCGGGCGCTCTTCACCGCCGAAGAGCGGAAGGAATATGCGGTGCGCTTCGACCGCGACGACTTCACGAATGTCGATCTGACGGCCCGCGCCACCGCGATCAGCAGCCTTGTCTCCTCCCGCGTCATCAATCCGAACGAGGGCCGCTCCTGGCTCGACCTGCCCGCCTACGAGGGCGGCAACGAGTTCGCCAATCCGCACACGGGCGCGAGCCAGCCGGGCGTTGACCACAACGGCGGCCCGCCGCTCGACGACAACGCAACCCGCAAGGCCGACGAAGAAAAGGACGATGGCGATGGATCTCAGTGAAATCCTCAAAACTGCAGAAGCCCAAAATTCCGGGCATAGCTTCGAGCTGCTCGATCCGGTGCGCGGCGAGCCGACCGGCATCAAGCTCATCGTCGCCGGCCCTGATTCGACGATCTCGAAGACGGCGTTTCAGGCGATGGAGAAGGAAGACGCCCGCCTTTCCGCGCGCAAGACCGCCGTCACGGGCGCCGACCGGGAGCGCCTGATGGACGAATTCTTCGCCACCATCGTCATCGGCTGGGACGCGAAGGAGAAGGGTAAGCCGGTTCCCTTCTCGAAAGAAGCCTTTCTTCGTCTCCTGCGCGCGGGCGCCTGGGTCCGCGCGCAGGTCGATGCCTTCGCCCTCGATCGCTCGCCGTATTTCAAGGCGGAGGGCTGACCGTGGAGCGCGTCTTCTTCGAAACCAAGATGATCGCGGACGATGCCGGTCTGATCTCCGGTGTTGCCTGGAAGTTCGGCACGCCCGACCGCATCGGCGACTGGATCGAGCCGGGCGCCTTCAAGGGGGCGAGCATGCCGATCCCGATGCTCTTCGGGCATGACATGAACGATCCTATCGGCACCTGGGACGTGGCCACGGAGAAATCAGACGGCCTGCACCTGACCGGTAAGCTGCTCGTCGACGAGGTGAGCCGCGCCCGCGAGGTCCGCGCCCTGGTCAAGTCCGGCGCCGTTAAGGGCATCTCCATCGGCTTCATCACGAAGAAGGCAGCGGCCCGTCCCGGCGGCGGCCGGATGATCAAATCCCTCGAATTTCTGGAAGCGTCCCTGGTGACGATCCCCATGCATCCCGGCGCGAAGGTGACTTCGGCCAAGTCGGCAGTTCAGGCGCTCCAGCTTGTTTCGGCCATCAACCGCGCGGCAGCGCATATCGGAAGGAACTGACATGCACCATGTCATGAAACACGCGCTGCTCAACAGCGTGGTTATCGAGCGAAAGGGCGAAGAAGACGATCCGCTTTCGCTCGTCACCAAGAGCCTTGAGGATCTTCAGAAAACCGTCGACGAGCGGCTGAAAAAGGTCGAAGGCGGCGCCGAGACCAAGGCGCTGCTCGATCGCATTGCCGAACTGGAGAAGAAGGCCAACCGGCCGGGCGTTTCCGGCGCGATCGACAAGGACGAGCAGAAGCAGATCGAGCTGAAGGCGCTCTCGACGGTGCTGCGCGGTGGCTCGACCGAAGAAATCAAGTCGGCTGGCGGCTCCTTCGAGCTGAAGGCGGCTTCCTCAGACAGCGATCCGGCCGGCGGATATTTCGTGCTGCCGACCGTCGATATGAGCATTCGCTCGCTGCTGACCGACCTGTCGCCGATGCGCAGTCTGGCCGAAGTCGTCAGCATTTCCACCGACCGCTATGAGCGCTTCTATTCGTTGGGCAAGCGAGGTGCGACGTGGGTTTCCGAGCGCGACGATCGCCCGCAGGGCACCGCACGGCCCGAGCTGATCAAACACAGCTATGGCGTTGCCGAGCTCTATGCCGCGCCGGCTGCAACCCGCCACCTGCTCGATGACGCCGCCGTCGATATCGCCTCCTGGCTGATCAACAATGCGACGCACGATTTCGCCGAGACCGAGGGCGAGGGCTTCATGCGGGGCGATGGCGTCGAGGGCCGTCCGCGCGGTCTCCTGACCTACGACACCACGGTGGAGAAGGACTTCACCCGTGCTTGGGGCAAGTTCCAGTACGTGCCCGCCGGCCACGCCTCCGCGCCGACCGACGACAACATGACGACGGCGCTGATCAAGCTGATTTCGGTTCTGCGCAAGAAGTACAAAGGCAACGCCACCTTCCTCATGAACAGCAACACGGCGGTTCGTCTGCGCACGATCAAGGATAGCACCGGTCGTTACCTCTGGGCACCGACCGGCAATCTGATCGAGGGTGTCGAGCATCCGCTCCTCGGCTATCGCGTCGAGATCGACGAGGAAATGGACGATATCGGCGCGGACAAGTTCCCGATCGCCTTCGGCGACTTCCGACAGGGATACGTCATCGTCGACCGGCAGGGCGTGCGCATCACGCGCGACGAGGTCACCCAGAAGGGCCGCGTTCTCTTCGACACCTACAAGCGTGTCGGCGGTGGTGCTGGCGACTTCAACTCCATCAAGTTCCTGAAGGTCGCGGCCACGTAACGGCTGCCCACTTCGCCTTTCCACCCTCGACATATCGCGGCCGAAGGAGGCCAGAATGCGCAAGGATCTCTATCACGACTTCAAGGTTACGCCGGCCGTGGCCTCCGGTTCGAAGAGCGATGCCGCCGACGGTATCGTGATCGACCGTCAGGGGTTTGATTCCCTGACCTTCCTCGTCAATGCCGGCGCGATCACCAGTGCCGGCGACTTCTCGTTCAAGGTCATGGAAAGCGACCAGGCCGGCAGCGGTTTCGCCCAGGCGCATGACGATGACGTGCTCGGCGACGCGCCGGGAACGATGGTCGCCTCCAGCGCCTACAAGCTCGGTTACATCGGCTCGAAGCGTTATGTCCGTCTCGATGTCACAAAGGCCGGCGGCACCTCGATCCAGATGGGCGCGGTTGCGCTCCTCGGCCGTCCGCACCTCGCACCGATCGCCTGACAGGTGCGCTGATGCCGGTTCGTGCTCCACGCATCTGCTCCTGCGGGAAGACGGTCGCCTCTGGCGAGCGTTGCAGATGCGTCGAACTTCGCGATCGGGAGCGGAAGGCGCGGCACGACAAGGTGCGGCCGACCGCTCGCCAGCGCGGATATGACCGGGAATGGGAGAAGGCGCGGGCCGAGTTCCTCGCGCTTCATCCGAACTGCCAGCGACCAGGCTGCGGCGCGAAGGCCGCCTTGGTCGATCATATCACCCCGATCCGAAAAGCGCCTCATCGCCGGCTGGATCGGACCAACTTCATGGCGCTCTGCACGCCTTGTCATTCGCGCTGGAAACAGGCGCAGGAAAAAGGAACGAAACAATGACCATCTTCACCACTGCCGGTTCGAAACTCTTCATCGGCGCGGCGCTTGCGGCGCAGATGTCGGGCGATCTCGTCGAGGCAGATTTCGCCGGGGAAAGCTGGGTCGAGATCCGGCCGCTTGAAACGCTCGGCACCTTCGGCGATACCAGCGGCGAAGTGACGTTCGGCGAGGTCGGCAACGGCCGGGTGCGCAAGCTG
>DASWWL010000203.1:0-13170 GCA_036400975.1 Novosphingobium sp.
CAAAGGGCCCCAAAAGGGCCCTTTTCGCGTCCAGGACCAATCCTGTACGCAACACAGTCGGTGACGCGGGGTGGAGCAGCCCGGTAGCTCGTCAGGCTCATAACCTGAAGGTCGTAGGTTCAAATCCTACCCCCGCAACCACCGCCATAGAACTCGATACGCCGCCCCTCCGGGCGGCGTTGTCGTTTGTGGCCCACGCCGCCAAATCCGCCGCGTTCGCCACCGCTTCTGCCTCCGCCTCCGGGCCATCCGCGCCGTCGGGGTAGATCGTCACGCTCTCAATCAGCTTGTCATCAGCTCTGCACCCTTCGGTGCGGATGGCTTCTTCCGGGCAGCCCGATCGGTGTGGTGCCTCAAGGGTACGGAGAATTCGGCGGTTGATGTCATGCGAGATTTCCGGGGCCGTCCCGGTTTTCCGGTATTTCGCTGTCAGGAGAAGCCGATATCAGCAATGGTTTGATACGGTACGGTTTTGTTGCGTTATAGCCACAGCGACAGGCAATCATGCGCTGTCGTGGAGAAATATGATCCATATGGCGCTTTTTTCGATGAGCGGGTGTTGACCTCCCTTTTTGCGATCCTCAGAGAACGGCCCGGCGGCACGCCCTTGATGCGCGCGTGCCATGGTGAGTTGCAAAGGGAGATGACAATGTCACGGTTCAATCACGTCCGCCTTCTGGGCGCGGCGAGCATGGTTGCGATTCTTGTTTCGAATCCGGCATTTGCCCAGCAGGATGGTGAGGACGGGTTTGGCGGCGGCGGCGATATCGTCGTCACGGCGCGCCGCGTCGAAGAGCGCCTTCAGGACGTTCCGATTTCGATCACGGCGTTCAACCAGGACCAGTTGACCGCGCGCAACATCGCTTCGGTTATCGATCTGGCGATTTATACGCCTTCGCTGCAAGCCTTCGATCAGCTGGGCGGCGGCGGTGACAACGCCCGTTTCCAGATTCGCGGCTTCACGCAAGTTATCGATACTGCACCGTCCGTTGGTGTATATTTTAATGATGTCGTGGCGCCTCGCGGCGGCGGCGGTTCGATTGCAACCGGTGACGGCGTCGGCGTTGGCAGCTTCTTCGATCTGCAGAACGCGCAGGTTCTGAAAGGTCCGCAAGGCACGCTGTTCGGCCGCAACACGACCGGCGGCGCGATCCTGCTCGTTCCGCAGAAGCCGACGGACCGCTTCGAGGGTTACGCCGAAGGCACCGTGGGCAATTACGATCTGGTCGGCTTCCAGGCGGTCATCAATACGCCGCTGGGCGAGAATGCCCGCTTGCGCCTGGGCATCGATCGCAAGAGCCGCGACGGTTATCTGATCAATCGCGCCCCGATCGGTGCGAAGGATTTCAACGACATGAACTATGTCTCGCTGCGCGGGAGCCTTGTCGTCGATCTGACGCCGAACCTCGAGAACTACCTCGTCGGCACTTACAGCAATTCCAGCATCAATGGCTCGACGGCGATGTTGATCGATGCCGATTGCACTGGCGCGGGCTTCAGCGCCGGCGCTCGGCGCCTTGGCACTCTGGCTTGCGATCAGCAGGCGCGCCAGGCCGGCTTCGGCAAGTACGAGTTTCTGCGCGGCGACGCCGAAGCCTATTCGCGCATCCGCAGCTGGCAGTTCACCAACACAACGACGTGGACGGCCAGCGATAACCTGACGATCAAGAATATCCTGAGCTATGCTCAGTTCTCGCAGCATCTGTATCAGGAGTTTTCGGGTACGAGCTTCCGCCCCGGCGCGCTGACTGGCAGCACCGCGCTCGATCAATATCTCGTCGCCAACAATCAGGTCGGTTCGCTCAACGGCGGAAACGTTGCCGACCAGTCGACGTTCGTCGAGGAACTGCAGTTCCAGGGCCGCATCGGTGATGGCAAGCTGACCTGGCAGGCCGGCGGTTATCTGGAACTCAGCGATCCGCTCGGGCCGGCGGGCACGCAGGCACCTTTCCGCATTAACTGCCGCGATTATGCGACGCTCGATTGCACCGATTCGATCGGTGGCGGTGCGCTCAACAAGTTCGAGTATTCGTCGCGCTTCCGCAATTACGCGCTCTATGCGCAAGCGACTTATGCGCTGACGGATACTTTCAAGGTTACCGGCGGTTTCCGTTACACTTGGGACGAGATCAACATTCGCGCCAAGCGTGAAGTCTATAGGTTCAATCCGGCTCCTGCATTCGGTGTGCTGGGTTCGCCATCGTGCTTCAGCCCATTGGCGAATGCGCAGTGTATCGAGAACTTCCGGACGACGTCTTCGGCGCCGACCTGGCTGATCGACCTCGTCTACCAGCCCAGCCGCCGCTTCATGGCCTATGCCAAATATGCACGCGGCTATCGCGCGGGGGCGATCGCCACGACGGTTGCCGAGCCGGAATTGACTTACGTCAAGCCCGAGAAGGTCGATCTTTACGAAGTAGGCATCAAGACGAGCTTCGACGGCGCGGTCAGCGGCACTTTCAACGTGTCGGCCTTCTATAATGACTTCTCGAACCAGCAGCTCCAGGTATCGTTCTCGCCAAGGGACACCACCCGCTCGAGTTCTGCCGGACCGATCAACGCTGGCAAGTCCGAGCTTTATGGCGCTGAAGTCGAGGCGTCTCTGCGGCCGTTCGACGGTTTCAATCTTCAGGCGAGCTATGCCTGGCTGAAGACGCGGATCAAGGAATTGCCGAATTTCGGAAACCTGCCGACTGGCGTGTTCGATGTCCGGCCGCTTTTCCGGGTTGGCGATCCCAACACCTTCGCGCCGGAGCATCGCCTCAACGTGACGGCCGCCTATACGTTGCCGCTGGACGAGAGCGTGGGTAATATCACGCTGGCCGCCACCTACAGCTACACCAGCTCGCTTCTGGCGAACTACAATTCGCGTAATTCGCCGTCACCCAAGTTGCGCCAGTACAGCACGATCCGGCCGGTTTCGCTGGTCAATCTCAATCTGAACTGGAACAACGTGCTGGATTCGAACGTCGATCTCTCGGCATTCGTCACCAACCTGACCAACAAGTATTATTACACCTACATCGCCGGAGTTTCCGCAGGGGCGCCTTTCGAGACGGCTTCGATCGGGGCTCCGCGCATGTGGGGCGTGCGCATGCGCGTGTCCTTCGGCAATTGAGCCGGCATTCCGGCCTTGGGTGAATTCCCGAGGCCACGAGTATTGGAAGACGGCGGTCGCTATGTGCGGCCGCCGTTTTTTCATGGCGCTTTATCGAACATGCGCATGAGGTTTTTTGGGGCTGGAGCAGGTTAACGATCTTTGCGGCGCACGCCGCCGCGTGGTCTGTCCAAGGAAACGCACGCTGCTCTCAAGCATGTGCTTGACATGTAGGAATGTTCTACATACGTTCTGTTCATGTCAGGTTTCCAGACTGACACACCGCGACGGGTGCGGGAGACGCGAAAGGCCTTCGCTTCTCTTGTCTCCCGTAGTGCGGTCGGCGCCCGCGCGGTCCGGAAAAGGCCGCCACGGGATGCGGCGGAGGGACAGGCCGGTGAATGCCACACCGGCATGGACGAAACCTCGGGGTATGCCCCGACGCAAGGCGGCAAGGCAGCGAGCCCGTCCCGCCAGCGCCCCGCACCTCAGGGTCGTGCCGGACAGCCATGCGTGATGCTGTCGGCCGTTCGCATAACAACTCACACGCATCCACGCCCGTACTGCCGGGCACATACCACAAGCGCCGGCCGCACTGCCCGTTCGCTGCTCTCTACCCCACGGCGCACACCCGGCCTCGCCAGCGGGCGATCAGACGCGTCTGTCTACGGGCGCTTCAAAGCCGTCCTTGAAACGACAGTATTGGGGGATGCCGATACGGTCTTTGTCAGGCGACCGATTCCTCGCCATGCAAGGTAGTGCGAATCATCAGCCGCTTGCTGTCGAGGGGATAAGCGGCAGCCTTGTGCATGGTGCCGGTATTGTCCCACAGCAGGAAGTCGCCGACGTTCCACTTGTGGCGATAGACGTATTCCGGCTTCGTCGCATGCTCCTGCAGGCGGCAGAGCAGGGCGCGGCCTTTATCCAGTTCCCAGCCGTCGATATAGTAGGCCGTCGCGCCGATGAGCAGGGATTTTTCGCCCGACTTATGCGTCCAGACCACCGGGTGCGATTTCTGCGGATAGGCCTGCCAGCGTTGAAGCTCTTCATATGTCGGATCCGGCGTGACCATGCGCTGCGAGGATTCGAGCGCGTGGCGCGCGCGCAGGCCCTGGAGCAGTTCCTTGTCCTCGTCGCTGAGATCCTCGTAGGCGGCGAAAGTATTGGCGACCATGGTGTCACCGTCCGCGCCCTCGGCAAGAATCTTGGCGGTGAGCATCGTCGCCTTGGCCGGAATGTCGTCGTTGGCGCCGTCGATGTGCCAGAAGAACGCGCCGCGCGTGTAGGCGGCGTTGCGGCTCTTGCTGGGATCGAGCGAGATCGTCTGCTGTTCCTCGCCGCCGACGACGAAGATCTCGCCGATCGTGCGCGCGAACTCCTGCTGCTCCTCGGAGGTGAAGTTCATTTCCTTGAATGCAAGCGCACTGCGCTCCACGAGCAGGTGCTCGATATCCTTGGCATACTTGCCGCTCAGCATGTCCTTCTTGGTCGTGCGCACGAGGCTGCCGACGCGGGACGAAACGTTTTCGACTTCGAACATGGGTGAAACACTCTCCTGCATGGCCTGACGCCACTTGCATTGCTGGGTTTTCCATCCTTGCGACGGCGGAAATTGTCAATCGCGAAGGCGCCCGCGCGATGGATTCGCCCTGATCGTCAGGCGCTGGCCGGTCGGTGGAAGGCTGGACGCCCGAGCATCAGGAAGCCGAGGCTGCCGATGAAGGAGCAGGCCGCGGCCGTCAGCAGGTAGGTGTGGAAGCTGTCGGTGGCCGCCAGTGTCAGGCCGAGGATGGCATTGCCCATGGCGACGCTGATGCCCGTGGCGGAAGTCAGGAGGCCGAGCACGGTACTGAACACCGAAATCTCGAAATGGCGTGTCACCAGATAGGGCAATATGTCTCCCTCGCCGCCGAAGGACACGCCGATCAGGATGATGGCCAGGCCGACCACAGGCAGGGAATCATGGCCGGAAGCCAGCATCAGCAGGCCCACGGCCGGCAGGCCGAAGTTGATCGTGGCGATCCCGTGGGCAGGCAGGATATCGAGAGCGGTGCCTGAGATGATGCGCCCAAGAACCGATCCGAGAGCGAAGGCGGAAATCAGCAAGGCCGCGTTGCTGTCGGATATTCCCTGGTCGAGAATCACCAGCTTCAGCTGCGAGGCGGCGAGCGCGAAGGGCAGGTTGATGAGCAGCGTCGCCACGATCATCACCCAGAAGGCCGGGGTGCGGGATATGACGCGAAAAGCGCCTCCGAAGCTTGGGGCGGAAGCGCTGGCCGGGTTCTGGGCGGTGGCGCCTGGCCGGCCTTTCGGAAGCAGGCTCAGCGTAACGACCGCGCATACCGCGCTGAATGCCGCGACCGTGAGATATCCGCTCCGCCAGCCATGCCCCTGAACGAAGGATGTCATCAGCGGGGCGCCCAATGCGCCGATCAATGGCGGGCTCATGCCCGCTATCGCCAGGGCGAGGCCGCGGCGGATCTTGAAGACTTCCGCGACGACGCGCGAATAGACGGTCGATGTCGTCGTCGAGCAGATGATGGTCTGGGCGATGTAGATGCCCAGATAGACCCGTATGTCGCCGTTCATCATGGCGATGGCGACGAGAAACAGGGGGAAGCTGAGCGCGCCCACCGCCGCGACCCGACGCGGGCCGTAGATGTCGGTCAGCCTACCGGCGAGGGGCAGCGAGACCATCAGGAGCATCTGGACGATTCCGGCCAGCGCCCATTGCGAGCGGCTCCAGCCGAATTCCTCGATCAGATAGGGCGCGAACGTCGAAAGAATGTAGCTGTTGACCGAAAGCGCCGATCCCATGCCGATGAAGCATGCCAGCAGCGGCCGCCAATGCTGCCGGAATTCCCCGAAGCTCGCCATCCTCTGTCCCCTCTTTCGGCCAGGTTATTCCTTACAGGAGCGGGTGGGAGCAAGGAGTTTGTCGTCGCCCGGCATCGTCCTTGCGTTGAGTCCGAAATCCTTGACTTTCCGTGCCGCGCACCCTAGCTGGCCTTCTTCCCGCTATTCCAGTTTACCGGAGTGCCCATGGCGCGCGTTACCGTCGAAGATTGCGTCGACAAGGTTCCCAATCGCTTCGATCTCGTCCTTCTCGCCGCGCAACGCGCACGTGAGATCTCGGGCGGTGCCGAGCTGACGCTTGATCGCGATCGCGACAAGAACCCGGTCGTCGCGCTGCGCGAGATCGCCGAGCAGACGGTCAAGCCCACCCAGCTCAACGAGACGCTGATCGGCTCGCTACAGCGCGTGCTCCCCGATGATGATGACGATGTCGATGAGATCGGCTCGCTCAGCCAGTCGGCGGAAGCGCTGCGCATCACCGCCGCGGCGCCCGTGCGCAACACTTCGATCGGCGGCGATTACGACGGCTGATCCTGGCTGCACCCTACAGATGAAAAAAGGCCCCGGGAGTGATCCCGGGGCCTTTTTGTTTCCTCATCTCATGGTCGACCAATGACTGTTCAGACCCCCTGCGGGCTGGCGTCTCCGCCCGAGAAGCGCTTGCCGGACTTCGGCACTGCCGAGCCGCGCACAGGGGTAGGAGCGCTTGGGCCCTTTGGGGTTTCAGGCCGGTCGAGCTTGCCGGTATCGAGCAGTTGCCTGATCTCTTCGCCGGTCAGCGTCTCGTATTCGAGCAGTGCTTGTGCGAGCGCATGGAGCTTGTCTTCCTGTTCGCGCAGGATCGAGGTGGCGCGGGCATGCGCGCCATCGACCAGGCCGCGGATTTCGCTGTCGATGACTTTGTTGGTCTCGTCGGAGGCAAACAGGCGGGCCGAGCCGCCCATCCCGAGATAGCCTTCCTGCTGTTCTTCGTACTGCAGCGGGCCCAGTTTGTCCGACATGCCCCACTTGGTCACCATGTTGCGGGCAAGGCCGGTGGCGTACTGGATGTCGGACGAGGCGCCCGAGGATACCTTGTCGTGGCCGAAGATGATTTCTTCCGCCACGCGTCCGCCCATCGCAACCGAGAGGTTGGCGTGCATCTTGTCGCGGTGATACGAATAGCTGTCGCGTTCCGGCAGGCGCATGACCATGCCCAGGGCGCGACCGCGCGGAATGATCGTCGCCTTGTGGATCGGGTCGGACGCCGGTTCGTTCACCGAGACGATCGCATGACCCGCCTCGTGATAGGCTGTCATCTTCTTTTCGTCCTCGGTCATGACCATGGAGCGGCGTTCCGCGCCCATCATGACTTTGTCCTTGGCGTCCTCGAACTCCTGCATGGCGACGAGGCGCTTCGAACGCCGGGCGGCGAGCAGCGCCGCCTCGTTCACGAGGTTGGCGAGGTCCGCGCCGGAGAAGCCCGGCGTACCGCGCGCGATCACGCGGGGATTGACGTCGGGGGCCACCGGCACTTTCTTCATGTGCACGGCGAGGATCTTTTCGCG
Organism: Novosphingobium sp.; assembly: GCA_036400975.1. GTDB lineage: Bacteria > Pseudomonadota > Alphaproteobacteria > Sphingomonadales > Sphingomonadaceae > Novosphingobium. The sequence continues at coordinate 7,501 of DASWWL010000203.1, forward strand.
GCCGTCGATGTCGGGCACGGGCACCACGACCTGGCGGTCGAAGCGGCCCGGACGCAGCAGGGCCGGATCGAGCACGTCGGGGCGGTTGGTGGCCGCGATGATGATGATGCCTTCGTTGGCTTCGAAGCCGTCCATCTCGACGAGGAGCTGGTTAAGCGTCTGTTCGCGCTCGTCGTTCGAATTGCCGAGGCCGTGGCCGCGATGGCGACCCACGGCGTCGATTTCATCGATGAAGACGATGCAGGGCGCGTTCTTCTTGGCCTGGTCGAACATGTCGCGCACGCGGCTGGCGCCCACGCCGACGAACATCTCGACGAAGTCAGAGCCGGAAATCGTGAAGAACGGCACGCCCGCCTCGCCGGCGATGGCGCGGGCGAGCAGCGTCTTGCCGGTGCCGGGCGAGCCGACCAGCAGCGCACCCTTGGGGATCTGTCCGCCCAGCTTGGAGAAGCGCTGTGGATCGCGCAGGAATTCGACGATTTCCTCCAGCTCCTCGCGCGCCTCGTCGATGCCTGCGACGTCGTTGAAGGTGACGCGGCCCTGACGCTCGGTCAGCAGCTTGGCCTTGGACTTGCCGAAGCCCATCGCCCCCGATCCGCCGCCCTTCTGCATCTGGCGCAGCGCGAAGAACGCGACGCCGAGGATCAGCATGAAGGGAAGCGCCTGGATCAGGATGTAGAGCAGCAGGTTCGGCTCATCGGGAGCCTTGCCCGCGTACTTTACCCCATTGTCCTGCAAAAGCTGGGGCAGGGTGGTGTCGTTGGGGATCGGAATCGTGCTGAAGCTGTCGCCGTTCTTGTATTTTCCGACGATGCGGTCCGCGCCGATCTGGACTTCCGAAACGCTGCCTTCGGCGACTTTCGTGCGGAAATCGGAATAGCCGACAGCCGTGCCCACATCGCCGCGTGCGCCGAACATCGACACCACCATCAGCAGGGCAAGGAAAATACCGCCCCAGATAAACAGGCTTTTGACCCAGGGATTGCCGTTCGGCTGTTCGTCGTTCATGCGCTTGCGTGAGTCCTTGATCCAGGCCGCCAATGTAGGACGGAAGGACTGAATGGCAAGTTAGCGGACGGCAAAACGGGCCGGATCGCCGCTGATTTCGGAAAGGACTGCGAGTGAAGGGCGGGCGTCCGGAGATACATCCTGTCTATGCGGCGATGGAAACTACCGTTTTCGAGCATGTCTCGGGCCTTGCGCGTGAACTGGGGGCGATCAATCTGGGGCAGGGGTTTCCCGATGGCGCGGGCCCGCTTGAACTGATCGAGGCCGCTGCTCGCGCTCTTGCCGAGAAGTCCAGCCAGTATCCGCCCGGCGCGGGGTTGCCCGAACTGCGCGACGCGATCTGCCATCACTATCGGCGGCGGCAGGGGCTTGAACTAGCGCGCGATCAGGTGATCGTGACGTCTGGGGCGACCGAGGCGATCGCGGCCTGCGTGCTGGCGCTGGTAAGGCCTGGCGATGAGGTGATCCTGTTCCAGCCTGCCTACGATGCTTATGCCCCGACGGTGCGGCGCGCTGGCGGCGTACCCGTGTCGGTGGCGCTGCGTCCACCCGCCTGGTCTTACGATGCGGAGAGCCTGGAAGCGGCGATAAGTCCGCGCACCAGGCTGCTGATGCTGAACGATCCGCTGAATCCGGCCGGGACGGTGGCCAGTGCGACGGAACTGGCGATGATCGCCGATGCCTGTCGTCGGCACGATCTATTCGCGATTTGCGACGAGGTGTGGGAGGACGTCCGTTTCGATGGCGTCCAGCACCGCTCGCTCATGAGCCTGCCTGATATGGCGAAGCGTGTCGTGAAGATCGGTTCGGCGGGAAAGATATTCGGTCTCACCGGCTGGAAGATCGGCTGGATGATCGCTTTGCCGGAGGTGGCCTCGGCGCTTGGCCGCGCGCACCAGTTCCTGACTTACGCTTCCGCCCCGCCGCTTCAGTGGGCAGTCGCGGAGGGGCTGATGCTGCCCGGCGACTGGTTCGCGTCGCGCAACGCCTCTTGGGCGGCATCCCGGCAGCGGTTGAAGACCGGATTGGAGCGGGCCGGTTTCGTGGTCCTGCCCAATGCCGCGACCTGGTTCCTGTGCCTCGATCTTTCCGCCTCGGACATCGGGCTCGATGATCGTACTTTCAGCGAGCGGCTTTTGCGCGAGGCAGGAGTGGCGTCGATTCCCATATCGGCCCTGTGGGAAGGCGCGGATGCGCCGCGCCATATCGTGCGCCTGTGCTTCACCAAGCCCGACGCCCTGCTGGACGAAGCGGTGGCACGAATAGAAGACTTCCGGCGGGGGCTCGACGGGACATCACGAAGCGGCCTGGAAAAACGTCCATTGTAATTTCAGCCCGATACCCTACCTTACCACGGGCAATCGTCGCCTGCGACGGACCTATCGGCTTCGGCCCCTTGTTCCTTCTCACGCTACTCTCGCTCCGCCTGCATTCGTGGGCGGGTCAATTCTGTTTTTCCGTGAAAGGAACAGCTTATGCCTATCGGCACCGTGAAATTCTTCAATCAGGACAAGGGCTACGGTTTTATCGCGCCCGAAGATGGCGGGTCGGACAGTTTCGTCCATATCAGTGCCGTCGAACGTTCGGGCCTTGCCACGCTCGAGAAGGATCAGCGCGTCAAGTACGAGCTGGAAGAAGATCGGCGCGGCAAGATGGCGGCGGTCAACCTCGAACTGGCTTAACCGCGTGGCGAAGGAAGAACTGCTGACGCTCGAAGGGCAGATCGATGAGATCCTGCCCGACGGGCGCTTCGGCGTCCTGCTTGAAAACGATCACCGGATCATCTGCTACACGGCCGGAAAGATGCGCAAGTTTCGCATCCGGTCGATCGTGGGAGACCGGGTGCGTGTCGAACTGACGCCTTACGATCTTACCAAGGGGCGCATCGTTTACCGGGAGAAGATCGGTGGTGGCGGGCCCGGCGGCGGTCCGCGCAACAAGAAGCGCTAGCACGCCATTCAATGTCGGGAGTTGAGTATGGCAAGTCCAATCGACTTCTATCTGGAGCAGGCCGCGGATTGCGCAAGGCAGGCGGCTGGAGCGACGCTCGACAACCAACGGGACAAGTACCTTCAGGCTCAGGCAGCCTGGCAGGCGCTGGCCGACGGCATTCGCGCCCGCGCGGCCAAGCGCGAGGGTGCAGGGACGGCGGCTGGCGTGGACGGGGATCCTTAGAGTTCCTCCCGCTGGTGACAGCGCGATCCAATTATGCGTTCAGTCCGCCATTGATGCTGATGACCTGGCCGGTGATCTTCGCTGCGCCGGGGCCGCAGAGGAACATGGCCATCGGCGCGATGTCGCGTGCAGTCGGCAGGCCCAGGCCCGCGCGCTTTTCCGCCGTTGCCATGCGCTCCGCGCCCATGCGGAGCGCGACGGCGCTTTGTGCGACATAGCTCGGCGAGATGCAGTGCGCGCGGATGCCGTCACGGCCAGCCTCGCGCGCGAGGTTGCGGATGAAGCCCACCGTCGCCGCGCGTGCCGCGCCGACGATGGACTGGCGCGGTGCGGCGAAGAGCGCCGCGTCGGAAACGAAAGCGATCAAGGTGCCGCCCCGCTGCGCCAGATGCGGATAGGCGGCATGCGCCAGGCGTTGCAGCCATGCGACCGAGAGATCGCAGAATGCGCCATAGACGGCCGGGTTCGTGTCCTTGAACAGTCCCGTCACGCTGCCGTTCGTAGGGCCGTTGGAAACGCAGTCGATCACCGCGTCGAGCCGGCCGAAACAGGCGACCGCCTGTCCGACGATCGAGCCGGCCGCTTCATCTCCCGCGACATCGCGCACCAATGTCGCCGCCTGTCCGCCCAGCCGTTCGGCCACGGCGGCGACTTTCGTCTCGGTCCGGCCGTGCACCACCACGTTCCATCCTTGCGCGGCAGCTTCTTCGGCAATGGCGCTGCCCACCGATCCGCTGCCGCCAGCGATGAGAACGACCGGACGATCAGTCGTCGCCATAACTGTTTCCGCGCAGATCGTCTGGCGCCAGGTCGGAGAAGCGCGTGATGCGCGCTTCGAAGCGCATGCGCACTTTGCCGGTGGCGCCGTGGCGCTGCTTGGCGACGATCAGTTCGGCCAGTCCGTAGACGCGCTCCATTTCGGCCTGCCAGGTCGCGTGCGCCTCGTGCACGCTGGCGCCGTCGCCGTCGACCGGCTGCTTGGGTTCCTTGGCGGCGACGTAATAGTCTTCGCGATAGACGAACCAGACCATGTCGGCATCCTGCTCAATCGAGCCGGATTCGCGAAGATCGGACAACTGCGGGCGTTTGTCCTCGCGCTGCTCGACCGCGCGGCTGAGCTGCGAGAGCGCGATCACCGGCACCGACAGTTCCTTGGCCAGCGTCTTCAGGCCTCGGCTGATCTCGGAAATCTCGTTTACGCGGTTGTCGCCCGCGCGGCCAGTGCCCTGGAGAAGCTGGAGATAATCGACCACGATCAGCCCGATATCGTGCCGCCGCTTCAGCCGGCGGGCGCGGGCTCTGAGCGCCGCGATCGAAAGCGCCGGGGTGTCGTCGATGTAGAGCGGCAGCTCCGCGAGCGTCTGGCTGGCGAAGGACAGCTTCTGGAAATCGTCGCGGCTGATCTTGCCCATGCGCAGCGCTTCGGAACTGATCCCAGACTGTTCCGCGAGGATACGCGTGGCGAGCTGGTCGGCGCTCATTTCGAGGCTGAAGAACGCGGTCGCGGCGCCGACGGATTTCTCCGGCGGGATGCCGTCGGCCAGATCGCGGCGCAGGCGATCCGCGGCATTGAACGCGATATTGGTGGCAAGCGAGGTCTTGCCCATGCCGGGACGGCCGGCGAGGATGATGAGGTCGGAATCGTGCAGGCCGCCGATCTTTTCGTTGACCGAGGTGAGGCCGGTGGTCTTGCCCGAAATGTGCCCACCCGAATTGAGCGCCTTTTCGATCGCGGCGATGGCGACGCGCGTGGCCGCGGCGAAGCCTTGCGCCTCGTTGTTCGAACCAGCGCCTTCCGCCACTGCATAAAGCGCCGCTTCGGCATGTTCGATCTGCTGGAGCGGCTCCACCGACTCCGAGGTGTCCATCGCGTTTTCGACAAGGTTGCGCCCGACGCTGACCAATTCGCGCAACAGGGCGAGGTCGTAGATCTGCTCCGCCAGTTCGCGCGGAGCCAGCAGCCCCTGGCCATCGGCGGTCAGCCGGGCGAGATAGGCAACGCCGCCCAGTTCCTTCAGCCCTTCATCCGATTCGAAATAGGGCCGCAGCGTGACCGGCGTGACCACCGCCTTGCGATCAAGCAGTTGCAGGATGCGTTCGTAGATGCGGCCGTGATTCGGTTCGAAGAAATGCTGGGGAGAAAGCTGGGTGTTCAGCTCTTCGATCACCCGGTTGTCGATCAGCACCGCACCGAGAAAGGCGGCCTCCGCCTCCATATTCGCGGGCAGCGCGCGCAGCGGATCGGCGGGGCGGGTAAGGAGGTCTTGATCTGCCATAAGCTGCTGTCCATGCGCCTATGCGGGAACAGGGGCAAGGACCGGAATGCCACACGGGCCTGTGGATAGCGGGGACGATCGCGTCGCGGACTTGCCGGGTCCGCGACCATTTGCGAATGGTCGTCCGGATGGGGACCGCGCGCATCATCCATATCGAGCTCGACGACGCCACGATCCTGTGGCGCAGCGCGGATATCGAGCAGGAACGGCG
>DASWWL010000204.1:0-44092 GCA_036400975.1 Novosphingobium sp.
CGCGCGGGCGCCGACCGCACTACGGGAGACAAGAGAAGCGAAGGCCTTTCGCGTCTCCCGTACCCGTCGCGGTTTTGTCAGTCTGGAAACCTGACAGAACGGAACGTATGAAGAACATTCCTACATGTCAAGCGCATGGCGCGTGTTTTCTTCGCGCCAGCTCCAGCGCGTGGCGTTCGCTGCGCGGATCTTGGCTGAGGATTGGATGAAGGTCGAGATCGGGATGTAGGCCAAGGTGTACCGCAAGACGATGGAGATATTATTTCTTTTTTATCAAATATTTATATAAAATCCTATTAGGAACCCCACTCATCCTGAACTTGTCGAAGGGCGAAGGCCACGTGCCAACATCAGCCCAACCCATCCATCCGCACGCCCCCATCTCATCATTTTGACAGCGCGAGCCCGTCGGCGCATGGACGCGGCATGCGACTTGCTCATTTCGACGTCGATCTTTTCCTGAGCGAGCACTGGCAGAAGCGCCCGTTGCTGATTCGCAATCCATGGGACGGGTGGCGCAATCCGCTGGAACCCGATGTGTTGGCGGGCCTCGCTTGCGAAGAAGGCATAGAGTCGCGCCTCATCACCCGCGACGGGGATCGTCTGGCGATGGAAAGCGGACCGCTGCCCGAGACGCGCTTCGCCGAACTTGGCGGAGGGCCGTGGACGCTGCTGGTGCAGGCGGTGGATCATCACGCACCCGATGTCGCCGCGCTGATCGAGCCGTTCCGCTTCGTGCCCGACTGGCGCATCGACGATGTGATGGTCAGCTACGCCACCGACGGCGGCGGCGTCGGAGCGCATTATGACCAGTACGACGTGTTCCTGGTGCAGGGACTGGGCAGGCGGCGCTGGCGCGTGGGGCCACCCTGCGATTCGGCGACGCCGCTGTCGCCACACGAGGATTTGCGCCTGATCCCCGGTTTCGAAGCCACCGGCGAATGGATCCTGGCACCCGGCGATATCCTCTACGTTCCGCCGCGCTTCGCGCATGAGGGCGTGGCGGTCGGCGACGATTGCATGACCTACTCGATCGGATTTCGCGCACCCTCGCGCGCGGAGCTGGTCGAAAGCTGGTCCCAGCATCAGGCCGACGCGATGGCGGAGGAAGACCGCTATGCCGATCCCGACCTGACGGCGCAGGCCAATCCGGGTGAGATCGCCGCATCCGCCATCGACCGGCTGCATGCGATGGTCATGGCAGCGCTGTCAGACCGCGATGCCTTCGCCCGCTGGTTCGGCGGCTACACCAGCCTGCCCAAATATGCCGATGCGGACTGGCGCCCGGACGAGCCGGTCGATCGGGACGTACTGCGCGCGCTGCTGGCGGCGGGCGGGCGCCTGCAGCGCAACCCGGCCAGCCGGTTCTCGTTCATCCGTCGAGAGGATCGGGAAATCCTGCTGTTCGTGGACGGTGAATGCTTCGATTGCGCGGACGGCACCGCCCTGCTGGCGGAACGGTTGTGCGCGGGAACGGTGGCGGAGATCGATCCCGCCCTCGCCGCATCCGTCCCGGCGCTGACGCTGATCGCCGCGTTGATAGACCGGGGCAACCTGGCTTTCGTCGACGAGGATTGAGCCGCGATGACGCTCATCCTGTTCAACAAGCCTTATGGCGTGCTGTGCCAGTTCACCGACGAAAGCACCGGCCCCGCCCGGCCGACGCTGGCCGCATTCATCGATGTGCCCGGCGTCTATCCCGCCGGGCGGCTCGACCTCGACAGCGAAGGACTGATGCTGCTGACCGATGACGGCCGGCTGCAGGCGCGCATCGCCGATCCCCGCTTCAAGATGCCGAAAACCTATCTGGTGCAGGTCGAGGGCGATCCCGATGAAGCGGCGCTGGAACGGCTGCGGCGCGGCGTGCGCCTGAAGGACGGACCGACCCTGCCCGCGCAAGTCGAACGCATCGACGAGCCCGCCCTATGGCCGCGCGATCCCCCCGTGCGCTTTCGCAAGAGCGTGCCCGACTGCTGGCTGCGGCTAACGATCCACGAAGGCCGCAACCGGCAAGTGCGGAGGATGACGGCGGCGGTGGGACATCCGACGCTGCGGCTGGTGCGCTGGCGCATAGGCGACTGGACGCTGGACGGGCTGGCGCAGGGGCAATGGCGCACCGTTCAAGGCGGGAATGCCGGAGATGCCCGGGCAATTTTGTAACAAATCATTGCTGAAACGCATCGTCCGCGCCTGCATCCAACGCGCGCCGTTGTCGCGGCCGCCAGGTCATCCTAATTAGCGCCCGATGGAAACCCTGATCTCGGCCTTCACCGACCCGACCGCCTTTGCCGCGCTGATCGCCCTTGTCGTGATGGAGGTCGTCCTCGGGATCGACAACCTCGTCTTCATCTCGATCCTCACCAACAAGCTGCCTGCGCATCAGCAGCAGAAGGCGCGGCGCATCGGCATCGGGCTGGCGCTGGGCATGCGGCTGGCGCTGCTCTCCATGATCGCCTGGATCGTGGGGCTGACAGCGCCGGTCTTCGACCTCGGCCTCACCGGCCCGCTCGACGCGCATGGGGTGCCGACATTCGAGACCCAGTTCTCGTGGCGCGACCTGATCCTGATCGCGGGCGGCCTGTTCCTGCTGTGGAAAGCGACCAAGGAGATCCACCACAGCGTCGATCCGGTGCCTTCGGGCGACGTGCTGGACAAGAAGGGCGTCGTGACGATGACCTTCGGCGCGGCGATCGTGCAGATCATCCTGCTCGACATGATCTTCTCGATCGATTCGATCCTGACCGCGGTGGGCATGACCGACAACCTCGCGGTCATGGTGATCGCGGTGCTGGCGGCGGTCACGGCGATGCTGCTCGCCGCCGATCCGCTGGCGAACTTCATCGCGCGCAATCCCACCGTGGTGATGCTGGCGCTGGGATTCCTGCTGATGATCGGCGCGGTGCTGATCGCTGACGGCTTCGGCGTGCACGTGCCCAAGGGCTACATCTACGCTGCCATGGCCTTTTCCACGCTGGTCGAGGTGCTCAACATCTTCGCGCGCAAGGCCCAGCAGCGGCGCGAGGCGAAAGGCTGAGGAGCCCCTACCGCCGCGAACCGTTTGCGCGCATCAGGCGCGCATCGTCCTGCCCCCATCGACGTTCAGCACTTGCGCGGTGATGAAAGAGCCCTCGTCCGACATCAGCAACGCCGAAAGCGCGGCGATGTCGAGCGGGGTGCCCGGGCGCTTGATATGACGATAATCGGCCGAGGCGGCCTGCGCGGCGGTGATCTCCGCCGACCATTTCACGTTGCGGATCTGGCCCGGCGCGATGACGTTGCAGCGCACGTTCTGCGGGCCGAAACGGCTGGCGACATGGCGCATCAGCGCATGGCCGGCGGCCTTGCTCATGCCATAGGCGACACGGCCGATTTCACCGATATAGGCCGCCGCCGAGCTGGTGAAGACGATGGAGCCTCCGCCGCGCTCGAGGATCTTCGGCAGCGCCGCGCGGGTGCATAACAGGAAGCCGCGCGTGTTGACGTTCATCACCGCGTCGAAGGTTTCCAGCGGGATGTCGAGCACCGTCACGTCGAGCGAGTGATCGCCGAAATAGGCGAAGTTGGCGTGCATTCCATCGAGCCCGCCATACGTTTCGCAGGCGAGCGCCACGGCGGCGTTGACCGATTCCTCGTCCGCGCCGTCCAGTTTCGTCGCGACAGCGGTGCCGCCCTTGCTCCGGATATCCTCGATGATCTCCCCGGCGCTGTCCATGTCGACGTCGCCGAGTACGACCGAGGCGCCTTCCTCCGCGAAACGGCGCGCGATGCCGCCGCCGATGCTGCCGCCGCCGGCGACAAGAAGCACTTTCCCATCCAGTCTGCGCATGATCCTCTCCGATCTTCGTTTGACCGCGAGGCTAGTGCCACTGCCCGGCATTGAGAACGGATTTGTCGCGACATATGTCGCTCGTGAACTCGCGGCTTGCGCGTCTCCTCCGATCCGTTAAAGCGTCGATGTCATCTGGGGAGTAGCCAGCCGCTCGATGAGAGCGGGCTTTCGCGTCAACATGCTTGGTCGAGAGGCCATGGCGCGAAAGGAGCGAGAAATCGTTCGGGCGAGACCAATGGCGTTGCGCCTCCGCTCGGCCGGGCGGGATGCGCGATGCCGTTGTCTTGTCCGTCGCCCGGCCCGGAGTTTTCCATGGAAGCCCTGCTTACCTCGACCGCCGTCGTCGCGCTTGCCGAGATCGGCGACAAGACGCAGCTTCTCGCCATCGTCCTCGCCACGCGGTTCCGGAAGCCGCTGCCGATCGTTCTGGGGATCCTTGCCGCGACGCTGGCCAATCACGCGCTCGCGGCCTTTGCCGGCGAGCGCGCCTCGGCGTTCCTCGACGGCACCTGGTTCCGCTATGCGGTGGCGGCCTCGTTCCTCCTCATGGCCGCCTGGACGCTGATCCCCGACAAGTTCGAGGACGAAGAGCAAAAGCCCCCGCGCTTCGGCGCGTTCCTCACCACGCTCGTCGCGTTCTTCTTCGTCGAGATGGGCGACAAGACGCAGATCGCCACGGTCGCGCTCGGCGCGCAGTTCCAGAGCGTGCTGTGGGTCACGGCCGGAACCACGCTGGGCATGATGATCGCCAACGTGCCCGCCGTGTTCCTGGGCAACGAATTGATCCGCCGCGTACCGCTCAACCTGGTGCGCACGCTCGCAGCGCTTCTGTTCCTCGCCATCGGCCTGTGGCTGCTCGCCCAGACCGCCGGGTGGGCATGAGCTAGACCCGCCAGTCGACCGGTCCGCGTCCCTTCGCTTCAAGGAACGCGTTAGCCTTGCTGAAATGTTTGCAGCCGAGGAAGCCCGAATGGGCGGAAAGGGGGCTGGGATGCGGCGCCGTCAGCACGAGATGGCGTCCATCCTTGAGCGCGGGCACGCGCGCCGCCTTGTTGCGCGCGTGGCTGCCCCAGAGAAGGAACACGCTCGGCTCCTCACGCTCGGCGACTGCAGCCACGGCCGCGTCGGTGATCGCTTCCCAACCGAGGTTCTGGTGCGATCCGGCGCGTCCCTCTTCCACCGTCAGCGCATTATTGAGCAGCAGCACGCCTTGCCGTGCCCATGCCTCCAGGTTGCCCTGGGAAGGACGGGGCAGACCAAGATCGCTTTCCAGTTCCTTGTAGATGTTCACCAGCGAAGGCGGCACTTTGACCCCTTGCTGGACCGAAAAGGCTAGGCCATGCGCCTGCCCCGCTCCGTGATAGGGATCCTGCCCGAGGATCACGACCTTCACCGCATCCAGCGGAGTCAGTTCCAGAGCGCGCAGGCGGGTGCCGCGTGGAGGATAGATGCACTTGCCCGCCGCTTCCTCCGCAGCCAGGAAACCGCCCAGCTTCCGTGCCTCGCGCGTTGCCAGCGCGGGTTCGAGCGCGCCGCGCCAGCTTTCCGGAACATCCTGCGCGGCCATCGTCTTTACCCGAAACCCCTTTGATTCCTGCGCCGATACGCCTAAGCCCGATGCCCTATGGCTGTCCACTTCCACGAAGAAGATCTCCCCCAAGGCGTGCTCGCCGCAGGGCCCGTCGCCGTCGATACCGAGACCATGGGGCTCAGCACCCCGCGCGATCGCCTTTGCCTGGTGCAGATCTCGGATGGCGGTGGCGACGAACATCTCGTGCGCTTCAATCCCGGCAGTTCCTATGCCGCGCCCAACCTGAAAGCGGTGCTGGCCGATCCGCTGCGGCTGAAGCTCTATCACTTCGCTCGCTTCGACCTTGCCGCCATCGAACATTATCTGGGCGTCGTCGCCGCGCCGGTGTTCTGCACCAAGATCGCCAGCAAGCTGGTCCGCACTTACACCGACCGCCACGGATTGAAGGATCTCGTGCGCGAGCTTCTGGGAAAGGAAATCTCCAAGCAGCAGCAGTCGAGCGACTGGGGCGGAGCCGAACTTTCCGAAGCGCAGCGCGAATATGCCGCTTCCGACGTGCGGCACCTGCACGCGATGCATGCGATCCTGATCGAGCGGCTGGCGCGCGAGAACCGCACGGAGCTGGCGCAGGCCTGCTTCGACTTCCTGCCCCACCGCGCGCGGCTGGACCTGGCGGGCTGGCCGGAGCACGACATCTTCAACCACGAATCCGCCTAGGGCCTACCGCTTCCGCATGACCGCCGACGCCGACATCATACGCGACAAGCGGCGGCACTTCGCCGCGCCGGGCGGGTCGCACGATCGGCTGGTCGGCTGGCTGGCCAGGGCGCTCCCCGCCGGGATCGGCGTGATAGCGGCGGTGATGATCCTCTCCCCGCTGTCCCCGCGCGGCGAGGTCAGCTTCCTGCTCGACCGCAACAAAGTGGCCGTCACCAGCGAACGGCTGCGCGTCGACAAGGCAATGTATCGCGGGCAGGACAATGTCGGCCGCACTTTTTCCGTCACCGCCGGCAAGGCCGTACAGCAATCGTCGCGGGTGCCGGTGGTCGACATGAACGATCTGATGGCGCGCCTCCTGCTCAACGACGGGCCAGCGGAAATCTCCGCGCCGGACGGGCACTACAACTTCGACACCGCGCTGATCCGGGTCGATGGCCCGGTGAACTTCGCCGCCGCCGACGGCTATCGTATGACCACCGCCAACGTCGGCATCGACCTGAATACGCGCAAGGTCGTCGGCTCGGGCGGCGTATCCGGCTCCATTCCGGCTGGCACATTCACCGCCGACCGGATAAGGGCCGACCTTGGCGAACGCACGGTGACGCTTGAAGGAAATGCCCGCCTGCGGATGGTGCCCGGCCAGCTGAGGATGCCCCGATGATGCTTCGTAACCCCATCCGCATCGCGCTAGGCGCTTTCGCCATGAGCAGCGCCGCGCTGATCGGCTGGCAGCAGCTCGGCGCGCAAGTGATCGGCTCGCACAACAGCAATGCACCGGTGAACTACGCGGCGGACCGCATAGAACTGCAGGACAAGCAGAAGCGCGTCGTGCTTTCGGGCAACGTCGATATCACGCAGGCCGACCTGCGCCTGCGCGCCGCGCGCACCACGGTGGCCTACAGCGACGCCAACTCGCTGGCGATCCAGCGCATCGACGCGACCGGCGGCGTCACCGTCAATCGCGGCAACGAAACGGCGCGTGGCGATGTGGCAGTCTATGACTTCAACCGCCGCATCATCACCATGGCCGGCAATGTCGCGCTGCGCCGGGGGACCGACACGCTGAACGGCGGGCGTTTGGTGATCGATCTCACCACCGGCATTTCGAGCGTGGACGGACGCGGCGGCGGGTCTTCGTCGGCGCTCGGCGCTTCAGGCGGCGGTGGTGGACGAGTCTCGGGCACGTTCTCCGTACCGAAGAAGAATTAGGCTTTCGACAAGAAGATCGCTCACGATTTTGTCGCTGCCACCCGCGCGATCTCGGCCAGTCCCTGCGCGAGCATGAGTTCCGCCTGCTGGCTGTTGCCGAGCAAGGTGCGGTGCATCGTCATCAGCTTGTCGACCAACCGTTCAAGCCGGCGGCCGCGCCAGCGGCGGAGCTGTTCGCCCAGCTCGCGCTCGTCCTTCCAGAATATTCGCCGCGCCGCGACCTCGGCCTTGAGCAGCGCCACCACGTCGCCGCGCGGCCCGAGCTTCGCCGCAAGCTGCGCGAGCTGCGCGGCGCGCCGTTCCAGCGCCAGTAGCACGCCCACCGGATTGAGGCCCAGCTCGCGCATGCGCCTGAGCTCTGCGGGAAGACGCGCGCTCTCGCCGCCAAGCACGACATTGACCAGCGCACCGAAGCCGTCCTCCTCCGTCCGCGCGCCGATCGCATCGATCGCGGCTGCATCGGCCGTGCGAGGACTTTCCGGTCCGGCATCCAGGTAAAGCGCCAGCTTGGTAATTTCGGATTGCGCGAGCCGGGTATCGAGACCGGCCGCACGGGCAACGCGCTCGGCCAGATCGCCGCCCATGCGCAGGCCCGCCGCATCCGCCATCATACGCACCGCGGCCGTCACCGAACGCAAGTCCGGCGGATGGAACATGGCGACCAGCGCGTCGGGCCGATCGGCCAACAGCTTGGCCGTACGCGACTTGTCCGTGGCTCCGGCCGCGACGATCAGCACCGGGCAGGGATCGACATCGCCGGTCAGGAGATTGGCGACCGCGTCATGGGCATCGTCACCCTGGGCGCGGACCCAGATATGGCGGCTGTCGCCAAACAGCGAAGTGGAACGCGCCTCGTCCCCCAGCCGCACTGGATCGCGGCGCAGATCGGCGCCAGACAGCTCGATACGCTCGCCGGGATCAGGCAGAAGCGACAGCAGACGGGTTGCGGCGTCATGCGCGCCGGCTTCGTCCGGCCCGCAAAGGAAGAATATCCGCGCTTCCTTGGCCGCGCGCGCCGCCATACCGGCGAAATCGCGCTGCGTCGCCTTCACGGTTTCGTGCTTCCGCTCTTCCTCAGATGCACGGCAAGGCTGGTGACGATACGATCGGCAACATCGCGCGAGAGATTTTCCAGCGCGGTCTGTTCGGCGGCGATCACCGCATATTCGGATGAAACCACATCGATACCGGCATCCGATCCGGCGGTGGCATCGTAGACTATCTCCCCGCTCGACAAATCAACGAGCTGATAGCGCGCACGCAGCGTGCGGCGTTCGCGGCTGATGGTGTCGTCCGACAGCAGCGCCAAGCCTTCGAGTTGGTCATCGAGCCGAACGTCGAGGCGATAGCGCGCCGCGCCATCGCCGGCCGCGCCCAACCGATCGACCAGCGCGTTGCGCACCAGCCATCCGGCCTTGCCCTCGATCGACGAGACATCGACTCCCGCGAGTCCCTGCGCCACCGCGCCGTTGCCGCCGCCCGCGTACATCGGCTGGAGGCCGCAACCGGCGAGCAGTATGGGCAGGACAAAGGCCGTGAAACGCTTCACGCGACGAGATTCACCAGCCGGTCGGGCACGACAATCACCTTCTTCACTTCCGCCCCGTCCAGCGCACGCTGCACCTTGTCGCTCGCCAGCGCAAGCGCTTCCAGATCTTCGCGGCTGGTGCCCTTGGCGACGGTCAGCGTGTCGCGCAACTTGCCCTTCACCTGTACCGCGACGGTGACTTCGTCTTCCACCAGCAGCGCTGGATCGAATACCGGCCAGGCGGCATCGGCGACGAGGCCCCCAGAATCGCCGGCCCCGATTGTAGCCCAACCCTCTTCGGCAAGGTGCGGCATCATCGGCGCGACGAGCAGCAGCAGCGTCCTGATCGCCTGGCTGCGGCTGGCCGAAGGCGCGGCCTTTTCCACCGCGGAAGCGAGTTCGTAGATGCGCGCAACCGCCTTGTTGAAAGACAGCGCCTCGATATCCTCGGCCACGGCGGCGACCGCTTGGTCGCGCTTGCGGTCGAGCGCCTTGTCCTCGCCAGACGCGGCCGCATCATACTGGCCGAACAGGCGCCACAGGCGCTGCACGAAGCGGCCGCAACCCTCGATGCCGGCCTCGGACCACGGCAGGTCGCGCTCGGGCGGGCTGTCGGACAGCATGAACCAGCGGATCGCGTCGGCGCCGTAAGTCGCGACGATCTCATCGGGATCGACGACGTTTTTCTTCGACTTCGACATCTTGATGACTTTGCCAATTTGAACTGGCTGGCCATCTGCCTTCAAGGTCGCGCCTTCGCTCGTGCGAATAACTTCGAAAGGAGAATACATCTCGTCGAGTGTTAAGACGTCGGCAATCGATCCATCTTCCCGGGTGAAGTCTTTACGGACACTCCGGTAATAAGTCTCGTGCGTCACCATGCCCTGCGTGAACAGGCTGGCGAAAGGCTCGGCCACATCCAGCTTGCCGATGCGCTTCAGCGCGCGTGTCCAGAAGCGGGCGTAGAGCAAGTGCAGGATCGCATGCTCGATGCCCCCGATATACTGCTCGACCGGCAGCCAGCGTGCGATCTCTTCCGGATCGAACGGCTTGTCGGCGGGTTGGCTGGCGAAGCGCAGGAAATACCACGAACTGTCGACGAAGGTGTCGAGCGTGTCGGTTTCGCGCTGCGCAGGCTGGCCGCAAGTCGGGCAATCGACATGCTTCCAGGTCGGATGGCGCAGCAGCGGGTTGCCCGGCGTCGAGAAATCGACATCCTCGGGCAGCGTGACCGGAAGCTGATCCTTCGGCACGGGCACGATGCCGCAGGCCTCGCAGTGGATGAACGGGATCGGCGTGCCCCAATAGCGCTGGCGACTGACGCCCCAGTCGCGCAAGCGCCACACGGTCTGGCCCTTGCCCCAGCCCTCGCCCTCGGCGCGGGCGATCACGGCCGCCTTGGCGGCTTCCACCTCCATGCCGTCGAGGAAGCCAGAATTCACCAGCATGCCGTCACCGGTATAGGCTTCGTTGCCCGCGTATTCGGCGGCGGTGTTCTGGCCATCGGCAACGACGCGGCGCACCGGCAGGCCGTACTTGCGCGCGAAATCGAGGTCGCGCTGGTCGTGCGCCGGACAGGCGAAGACCGCGCCGGTGCCATAGTCCATCAGCACGAAGTTCGCGATGTAGACCGGCAGGCTCTGTGCCGAATCGAGCGGATGCGCCACGCGCAGGCCGGTGTCGTAGCCCTTCTTCTCCGCCGTTTCGAGTTCGGCGGCGGTAGTGCCGCCCTTGCGGCATTCCTCGATGAAGGCAGCCACAGCCGCATCGCCCTCGGCCAGCTTGAGCGCGAGCGGATGCTCGGCAGCGACGGCGGCGAAGCTCGCACCGAACATGGTGTCGGGGCGGGTAGTGAACACATCGAAGCTGGCGGGCAGCCCGGCCGGGGGATCGATCACATCGAAGCGGAATTGCAGGCCCTGGCTCTTGCCGATCCAGTTCTCCTGCATCAGCCGGACCTTTTCGGGCCAGCCGTCCAGCGTGCCCAGGCCTTCGAGCAGCTCATCGGCGAAATCGGTGATCCTGAGGAACCACTGGCTGAGCTTGCGCTTCTCGACCAATGCGCCCGAACGCCAGCCACGCCCGTCGATCACCTGCTCGTTGGCGAGCACGGTCATGTCGACCGGATCCCAGTTGACCGCCGATTCCTTGCGATAGACGAGACCGCCGGCGTAGAGATCGAGGAACAGCGCCTGTTCGTGCCCGTAGTATTCGGGCTCGCAAGTCGCCAGCTCGCGGCTCCAGTCGAGCGCGAAGCCCAGACGCTTCAACTGCGCCTTCATGTTGGCGATGTTATCGCGCGTCCAGCCGCCGGGGTGAACGCCCTTTTCCATGGCGGCGTTCTCCGCCGGCATGCCGAAGGCGTCCCACCCCATCGGATGCAGCACCTCGAAGCCCTGCATGCGCTTGTAGCGCGCCAGCACGTCGCCCATCGTGTAGTTGCGCACATGGCCGATATGGATGCGCCCCGATGGATAGGGGAACATCTCCAGCACGTAGCTGCGTGGTTTGGCGCTGGCGTCGTCGGCGCGAAAGCACTGGCGCTCGTCCCATTCGCGCTGCCAGCGGGCATCCGCCGACGACGGATCGAAACGTTCACTCATGACAATGGTTAGTCCTCAGCCGCCGATGGCGTTCCGGCGCAAGTCGCGAGCCTTGGTCAGGATCACGTCTTCCAGCTTCTGCACAGTCGCCGCCTGCACCGGCGCATCGACCCAGCCGCCGCCTTGCGCGACCTGCCGGCTCGCCGCAACGCGCAGCGCATCGGCTCGCAGATCCTGGTCGAGGATCGTAACGGTGACCTTCACGCGCTCGCCGGGATTCGCCGGGTTCACGTACCAGTCGGTAACGATGACGCCGCCGTTGCTGTCGGTCTGCAGCAGCGGCATGAACGACAGCGCATCCAGGCTGGCGCGCCACAAGTAAGAGTTGACGCCGATCGTCGTCACCTGCGAGGCGGCGATTTCGGGGCGCAGACCCCGCTTCTTGCCGCATCCGACCACCGCCAGCGCCATCATGGCGACGACTCCGGCGCGCATCAGCGACCGGGTGGAGAGAAGGCCAGTTGAATTGCTGCCGCTCATCTTTCGCTTTTCCAGTTCTGTCATAGGCTGAATTCGCCGCACGGACCGCGCGGCCGGATCGCCGCAGAGAGCCTCTATAACCGCCGTCGCCCGCGCGGCAAGAGGCGGCCGAGCGTTGCCCGCCGCCAGATAGACTTGCGCTGAACACCCGCTAGCCGCGATAAGTCGCGCGGGCGGCAAGGCTGTGTTAAGCTGGTCCTTGCGAATCTTCTCGCATCGGGAGCATTCTGAAGTGGCGGAACAGGGTTCGGGAAGCGGTGCGACAGCCGGCATGCTGCTGGCCGGGGCAGTATGCCTGCTCGCCCTGCCCAGCGCCGTTCTGGCCTTCACCACGAGCTTCCAGTCCACTGCCATCACCAGTAACAAAAATGCCGATTCTTCCGTCAGGGACGGCGAAGGAGAGAATTCCGCTCGCGCGATTCCCTTCCGGTCGCTCGCCAAGGGGCAGCTCTTCCCGTTTACGCCGGCAGGCACGCCGAACCGGCCGGACCGCTCCGTCACCGTCGCGGTGCGCGTCGATCCGGTGACCGCACGCACTATCCAGGTCAACGGAATCAGACCCTCCCAGATCGCCGACGCCGGCCTCGCCCAGCTCCGCATCGCGCCCACCGCCTTCAGTCTCGGCGTCTCTCGCGGCTATCAGAATTTCGCGCAGAGCTTCGTGTCGCCGATCGAAACGCGCAAGATCGAAATGCCCGATCTGTCACGCTTCGATATCACATCGACGAGCAATAGCGGCCAACCCCGCTTCAGCCCGCGCATCGTCATCGACGAGAACAAGGCCGCCGGCCGGGCGCCGCGCACTTTCGCCGGTGACGAGGATCAGGTCGATGTCGGCGGCGCATATCGCCTGACGCGCAATCTCGATGTCACCGCCGGCGTGCGCTATTCGCAGGAGCGCGAGCGCCTGCGGCCGCTGACCGATGGCAAGCAGGATGGCCAGGCGGTCTATCTGGGCACTCAGTTCCGCTTCTGAGCACTTCCGCGCGACTATCGGCCGAACCGTCATGAAATCGCAGAAATCCAGTCGCAAGAGGCAAACGTCGCTTGTGCGCAACCCGCGCATTTCCTAGCATGACGGCGGCTTTCCAAGGAGAATGCGTATGGCGCGTGTGGCAATCGTTACTGGCGGAACCCGAGGCATCGGCGAGGCGATCTCGCTGGGCTTGCAGGAACAGGGCTTCAAGGTCGTGGCCAACTACGCCGGTAACGAGGAAAAAGCCCGCGCCTTCACCGAAAAAACAGGAATTTCAGCTTACAGATGGGACGTCGGCGACCATCAGGCCTGCATCGACGGCTGCGCCCAGGTGGAAGCGGAGCACGGTCCTATCGACGTATTGGTGAACAATGCCGGCGTGACCCGCGACGGCACGCTCCACAAGATGAGCTTCGATGACTGGAACGAGGTGATGCGCATCAACCTCGGCGGTTGCTTCAACATGGCCAAGGCGACTTTCCCGGGCATGCGAGACCGCGGTTGGGGCCGGATCGTCAACATCGGCTCGATCAACGGCCAGGCCGGCCAGTATGGTTAGGTCAACTACGCCGCCGCCAAGTCGGGCATCCACGGCTTCACCAAGGCGCTCGCCCAGGAAGGCGCGAAATTCGGCGTCACCGTGAACGCCATCGCCCCCGGTTATATCGACACCGACATGGTCGCCGCAGTGCCCGCGCCGGTGCTGGAGAAGATCGTCGCCAAGATCCCTGTCGGCCGGCTCGGCCAAGCAGGCGAGATCGCGCGCGGCGTCGTGTTCCTCTCTTCCGAGGAGGGTGCGTTCATCACCGGCTCGACACTGTCGATCAACGGCGGGCAGCATATGTATTAAGGGGGTGACGCCCTCATATCATCCCCCCGTCAAGCGGTCGGTCGAAATCGCCGGACACAAGACGTCAATCAGCCTCGAACCGCTGTTCTGGGAATTGCTGCGCGACGCGGCGCGGGCTGAAGCGGTTCCGCTCAACGCCCTCGTCGCGCGGATCGACGCAGAGCGGATCGCATCCCCCACTCCACCGGGTCTCGCATGCGCCATCCGCCTGTGGCTTGCCGCGCGGTTACAGCGCGGCGAACAGAAGGCCGGCCAAGGCTGACGCGACCAGCACCTCGACCACTCCGCGCCGCCAGCGGAACAGCAGCAGCGCCGCGCCCAGGGCAATGGTCGCGGTGCGCCAGTCGAGGCTGGTGACGTCGGGCAGACCGAACACCTCCGCCTCTGGACGCAGGAACAGCACATGCACGGCGAACCACAACGCCAGATGCGCGACGACGCCGACGACGGCGGCGGTAATCGCCGCCAGCGCCGCCTGCAACGGCTTCACCTGCTCTAGCCGGTCCATCCATGGCGCGCAGGCGAAGATCCACAGGAAGCATGGCGCGAAAGTAACCCAGGTGGTCAGCCCTGCTCCGAGCATACCCGCCAGCAGCGGCGAGAACGGCGCGGGATCCCGCCATGCGGCCAGGAAGCCCACGAACTGCGTAACCATGATGAGGGGTCCCGGCGTCGTTTCGGCGAGGCCAAGGCCATCCGCCATCTCTCCCGCCATCAGCCAGCCATGGTTCTCCACCACCGCCTGCGCCATATAAGACAACACCGCATAAGCGCCTCCGAACGTCACTACGGCGAGGCGGGAAAAGAAAGCGCCGATCTGCCAGAGCACATGGTCCGGGCCGAGCGTGACCGCGATCAGCGCCATCGGCGCGGCCCAGATCGCCAGCCAGGCGAACACCGTCAGAACCGTAGTGATGGTGAGGCTGCCCCGCGTCGCCAAGGCCGGCGCGACAGGCCCGGCGTGCAGCGCCAGCCACTCGGGTCGACGAATTCCGGCAACCGCACCGATCACGGCGGCGCCAAGTATGACGACAGGGAAGGGTGCCTGCGTCGCAAGCGCGATCAGCGCGACAGCCGCGAGCAGCCGCTTGAATGGCGTGCCCAGAGCACGTCCGGCGATTCGCAGGAGCGCCTGTGCGACAATGGCCAGCACCGCGGCCTTGATGCCGAGGAAAAGCGCCGCGAACCAGGCCACTCCGGCCGCCAGCGCATAAAGCAGCGACAGACCCAGCATGACCAGAGCGCCCGGCAGCACGAACAGCAAGCCGGCCGCCAGTCCGCCGCGCGTGCCATGAAGCCGCCACCCGATCCAGGTGGCGAGCTGTTGCGCCTCGGGACCGGGCAGCAAATGGCACAAGTTCAAGGCGCGCAGGAAAGCCTGCTGATCCACCCAACCGCGCCGATCCACCAGTTCGTGCTGCATCAGCGCGATCTGGCCTGCCGGTCCACCGAAGCTCAAACAGCCGATACGCGCGAAAGTGCGAAAGAAATCGGAAAAATCAGGCCTGCCAGCAGGCGCGGGCGGATAAGAAGATACGTTTTGCGCAGACATTGACGTTCCCGCGAACGGCGGCATGCCGCCCGTTCAAAAAAGCGACAACGCTTGGGCGGGAACGCCTGACAGCGGGAGGTTGCCTTACCCCGCACCCCTTTTCTGCAAGGCGCGCGGGGAAATGACAAGAGTACAGGTTATCGCGCGCGTGGGATCGCCGGCGGATCACTGGCGGGGAAGCTTTCGTCGCTCGCCTCGTCAATCTTGTCCCACTGTGGAGGATCGCTGCGCATCGACGCCGGACCAGCGTTACGCACATCGACCGGCGCGCCGCTGGACTCGCCATGGGCGAAAGCCACGCGATTTGCTTCCCGCCCGCGGGCAGCATAGCGATAGAGACCATAACCGGCTGCCGCGGCAACCGCGATTTGTAGCAGACCCATGTCCTTGCTCCTTGACTGGTTCAGAGAGTGCAACGCCCCAGGCCCGTCAAGGTTCGCGATCAGTGTGCAAGGCGCATCAATCGTCGCCAACCCGCTCCACTTGCGCGCCGAGCAGCGAAAGCTTTTCCTCCAGCCGCTCATAACCGCGATCGAGGTGATAGAGGCGATGGACGCTGGTTTCCCCTTCTGCCGCCAGCCCGGCGATGACCAGGCTCATCGAAGCGCGCAGATCGGTCGCCATCACTTCCGCACCGGTCAGCTTCGGCACGCCGTGAACGATGGCGGTGCGTCCCTTCGTCTCGATATGCGCGCTCATTCTGTTGAGCTCAGGCACATGCATGTATCGGTTCTCGAAGATCGTCTCGGTCAGCACGCTGGCACCCTCGGCCCGGCAAAGCAGCGCCATGAGCTGCGCCTGCATGTCGGTGGCGAAACCGGGATAAGGCGCTGTCGAAAGCGTAACGGCCCGCAGGGGGCCATCGGCAGCGACATAGAGCCCTCCCTGACGCGGCTCGACATGGACGCCGGCATCGCGCAGCGCCTGTACGGTAGCCTCCATCTCCTCGATATGCGCACCTTTCAGCAGCACGTCGCCGCCGGTGATCGCGGCCGCGCAGGCATAGGAACCCGCCTCGATGCGATCGGCCATCACGCGATAGGTAGCGCCGTGCAGGCGATCGACGCCATGAATGGTAAGGTCCGAAGTGCCAATGCCCTCGATTTCCGCCCCCATCGCGGCGAGGAGGTTGCACAAGTCCACGATCTCCGGCTCGCGCGCGGCGTTGTGCAGCGTCGTCTTGCCCCGCGCGGTGACGGCCGCCATCAAGGCGTTCTCTGTCGCGCCGACCGAAACCACGGGAAAGCTGTAGCGGCCACCCGGAAGGCCCCCGTCGGGCGCGATCGCCTTCACGTAACCGGCGGCCAACTCAATATGCGCGCCCAGCGCTTCCAGCGCCTTCAGATGGAGGTCGATCGGCCGGTTGCCGATCGCACAGCCGCCGGGCAGCGAAACGGTTGCCTCACCCATCCGCGCAAGCATGGGTCCGAGCACGAGAATCGAGGCACGCATCTTGCGCACCAGTTCGTAGGGCGCGACCGAACTGGTGATGCGCGGCGCTTCCAGCGTCATCACGCGGCCGAAATCCTCGGGCCGGGATCCGGCGATCGTCGTCGATACGCCAAACTGATTCATCAGGTGCTGGAACCCGTCGATATCGGCAAGGCGCGGAAGGTTACGCAGCGTCAACGGCTCATCGGTGAGCAGGGCGCAAGGCAGCAGGGTGAGCGCGGCGTTCTTGGCGCCGGAAATCGGGAGTGCGCCGGACAGTTTCTTGCCGCCGCGAATGATGATCTTGTCCATGCTCCTTCGTTTAGCGGGAATCGAAGCGGCGGCAAGCCGCCCCAAACCCGTGCTGAAAAGCAGGCCTCCCATCGTGACGGCACAATATTTTCACTGCACTGCAGCATAAAATAGGTATAAATCATGCCGATGACAGCAGCCCCTCCCCATAAGCCCGTCCGCAAGGCGGTCTTCCCCGTGGCCGGCCTCGGCACCCGTTTTCTCCCCGCCACCAAGGCCATTCCGAAGGAAATGCTGCCGATCATCGACCGGCCACTGATTCAATACGCCGTGGACGAGGCCCGCGAGGCGGGGATCGACCAGCTCATCTTCGTCACGGGACGCGGCAAGACTTCCATCGTCGAGCATTTCGACCACGCCTTCGAACTCGAAGCGACGATGTCGGAGCGCAACAAGTCGCTCGAAGTGCTGAAACCGACCCGCATCCAGCCGGGCAACCTGCTGACGGTCCGTCAGCAGGTTCCCATGGGTCTCGGCCATGCGATCTGGTGCGCCCGCGCCATCGTCGGCAATGAACCTTTCGCCATCTTCCTGCCCGATGAACTGATGGTCGGCTCGCCCGGCTGCATGAAGCAGATGGTCGAGGCCTACGAACAGGTAGGCGGCAATCTCGTCAGCGTGCTGGAAGTGCCGCGCGAGGAAGTGTCGAGCTACGGCGTGATCGCACCCGGCGCGCGAAACGGCACGCTGACCGAAGTGACCGGGCTGGTGGAAAAACCAAAAGTCGATGAAGCCCCGTCGAACCTCATCATTTCAGGCCGCTACATTCTTCAGCCCGAAGTCATGGAAACGCTGGAAGGCCAGGAAAAGGGCGCGGGAGGCGAAATCCAGCTCACAGACGCGATGAGCAAGATGATCGGCCAGCAGCCCTTCCACGCCGTCACGTTCAACGGCCGCCGTTTCGACTGCGGCTCGAAAGCGGGTTTTGTTGAAGCCACGCTTGCCCTGGCGCTGGAACGCGAAGACATGGCCGCGGACGTGCGGCAAATCGCGCGCCGCTTGCTAACCTGATCGGCCCCATGCACTGTCCTCCAACCGGCGAATCTTCCGCCGGAAACGATCAGAACATCAGGTAGACGAACAGCGCCATCGCCACCCAGAGGCCCAAATTGAGCGTCAGTACGAGAAACAGGTTATTACGATCCGACAATTCCCTCTCGGCCCCGCGGCCGAGGCGGCCAGATATCAGATCGTCGACATTCTCCGTTCGTGTTGGCATCGCATCCCCCAATTATTCTTTATCACCCGGTCTTCGCCGGAATTGACCGCTTCCGCCTGACGCATCGCTTCGCCGATCAGGAGAAGCGCAGGCCCGTCGCCTAGTGCGGTGCGGCTGCCTAACTCTAACAGATCGAGTCGGGTAAGGAAAACACGTTCCTGCGGCAGGCTGGCGTTCTCCACAAGCGCCACCGGAGTATCCGCGGCAAGCCCGGCCGCCATTAGCCGCATCGCAATCTCGCCCGCCGCAGCCTTGCCCATATAGACCGCGAGAGTCGCCTCCGGATCGGCCAGCTTCCGCCAGTCCAGTTCCAGCGCTTCGCCCGCGCGGGCATGGGCCGTGACGAAAGTGAGCTTGCGGGCAAGGCCACGCAAGGTAAGCGATGCGCCGATGCCCGCCGCAGCCGCGCTTGCAGCCGTTATTCCCGGACAGATTCGCACCGGCACTCCCGCCGCCCTGCAGGCATCGAGTTCTTCGGTGGCGCGACCGAAGATCGAGGGATCACCGCCCTTCAGCCGCACCACCCGTTCGCCGCCGATCGCTGCTTCCACGATCAGCCGGTCGATCGTCTTCTGATCCTTCGAATGACGCCCCGAACGCTTGCCGACATGGACGCGCCGAACGTGCGGGGGGACGAGATCGAGCACCCCTTGCCCCACCAGCGCGTCGTGGAACACGACACTAGCGGCACGGATCAGCTTTTCGGCCTTGCGCGTCAGCAGATCGGGATCGCCGGGACCCGCGCCAACGAGCCAGACCTCGCCCGGAGCGATGAGATCCTGTTCAGACATGAACGGCCTCCCTGGTTTCGACAATCAGACGCTGGATCGCGGGACGACAGGAACCACAGTTGGTGCCGGCGGACAAGGCCTTTCCGACCGCCTCGACGCTGGTGAGCCCCTGTCCGCCAATCGCCTCGAGGATCGTCTTCATGCCGACATCGAAGCAGACGCAGACGATCGGACCGCGATCGACCTGCGGCGTCGCCGAGCGGCCGGCGAGCAGCTCCATCGACGAGGCCGTCTCGGCATCGGCGAGCTGGGCGATCAGCCACTCGCGGTTCGGCAGATGGCCATCGCGCGTGAGGTAAAGCGCGGCGTCCAGCCGCCCCTCGGCCAGAACGGCCATGCGCAGCCCACCACGCGCGGCATCGACGATCTCGATCCGTTCGCCCTTCGGCAGCACCGCTTTGGCGAGCGCGGCGAAATCGCCCTCGCCTGCCAGCTCGACCAGCCAGCCCCCCGCGACCCGGATGCGCGTGGCATAGGCGGCAGGAATATTCGCGGGCAGATTGCGCGCGATCAGGAAACCGCGCCATTCGATGGCCAGCTTCTCCACCCGCGCGGGAGTCCGCTTGAAACCCGGTTGGCCGGAATGCGGATCAACATGGGGGCCAGGCAGCAGGCCGGTGCGCCCGCCGGTCGACTGAACATCTGTCCAGTGGATCGGCGTGAACACCTCGCCCCGACGCTGACCATCGCTCAGCAGCGCGCGAAACACGCTTTCGCCTTGGGGCGTCGCCACGCGCACGAGATCGCCATCAACCACGCCGGCAGACTCCGCATCGGCCGGATGAATTTCCGCCATGGGCTCGCGCCGGTGCTGCGAGAGCTTCGGCGACAGGCCGGTGCGCGTCATCGTGTGCCACTGGTCGCGATAACGGCCATTGTTGAGGACCAGCGGAAACTTCGCGAGCGGGGCGGGCAACTCGATCTGTGCAGCCGAGATCAGCCGCGCCTTTCCATCGGGCGTCGAGAAACGCCCATCGGCGAATGGAGTGCCACCCCAGCGGCCGGGTTCCAGCGCCTCGTAGGCGGTATTGGTGATCGCCGCCTGCGAACCGAGATCAAACAATCGCTTCCCCCCGTTCCGATAGGCGGAAAGCCGGACATGTTCACGATAGATATCCGCGGCGCTTTCGAAAGCGAAGGCATCACCCCAGCCCATCGCGCGCGCGACCTGCGTGACGATCCACCAATCGGCCTTCGCCTCGCCCGGCAGGGGAAAAAGGCCGCGCTGGCGGCTGATAAGCCGGTCGCTGTTGGTGACCGTGCCGTCCTTTTCACCCCAGCCCGCCGCCGGCAGCTTGACGTGAGCGAAGCGGCCGGTGTCGGTATCGGCAATGCAGTCGGACACGACGACGAAGGGACATCTGTCCAAAGCCTCGCGGACCATGGCGGCGTCCGGCAACGAAACGGCCGGGTTGGTCGCCATGACCCAAAGCGCCTTCACCCGACCCTCGCGGATCTGACGGAACAGATCGACCGCCTTGAGGCCCGGTTTGGTCGCCATGTTGGGCGCAGCCCAGAAACGGCCGACGGTCTCGACATTTTCGGGCGCAAAATCCATGTGCGCGGCAAGTGTCGAGGCCAGCCCGCCCACCTCGCGACCACCCATGGCATTGGGCTGCCCGGTGATCGAGAACGGCGCCGCGCCGGGCTTGCCGATACGCCCCGTGGCGAGATGGACGTTGACGATGGCATTGACCTGATCGGTGCCGCGCACCGACTGGTTGATGCCCTGACTGAACATCGTGACCGTGCGCGGGTTCGCGGCGAACAGCTCGTAGAACGCACGCAAGTCCGCAGGCGGCAGGTCACAGGCGGCGGCGGTGGACCAGAGGTCGCTGCCTGCGTCCAGCGCGTTCCAGAAGCCTTCGGGGGTAGTCACATGCGCGGCGAGGAAGGCCTCGTCGATGACCCCCGCCTCGCGGCAATGGGCGAGCAAGCCGTTCATCAGCGCCACGTCGCTGCCGGGCCGCAGCGGCAGGTGAAGGTCCGCTTCCTCGCAAGTCTCGGTGCGGCGTGGGTCGATCACGACCAGCTTCGTGCCTCGCGCGGCGCGCGCGGCCATGATCCGCTGATAGACAATCGGATGGCACCACGCGGTATTCGAACCGACGAGCACGATCAGATCGGCTTCGTCGAGATCGCCGTAAGTGGCGGGCACGACATCCTCGCCGAAGGCCCGGATGTGGCCGGCGACCGCGCTCGACATGCAGAGACGCGAATTGGTGTCGATGTTGCCCGAACCGATGAAGCCCTTCATCAGCTTGTTGGCGACGTAGTAATCCTCGGTCAGCAACTGGCCCGAGACATAGAAGGCGACGCTGTCCGGCCCATGCTGCGCGATGGTATCGGCAAAGCGGCGGGCGACATGCGAAATCGCCTTGTCCCAGGTGGTCCGCCTGCCGCCGATTTCGGGGTACAGCAACCGCCCTTCGAGGCCGACCGTCTCGCCAAGATGCGTCCCCTTGGAACACAGCCTGCCGCGATTGGCAGGGTGGTCTGGATCACCGGCAATGGCGACCTGGCGATCGCCGGTCACCGTCGCACGGATACCGCAGCCTACCCCGCAATAGGCGCAGGTCGTGCGGATAGCCCCCATACCGTCAGGCCGCCTTCGTGGATTTCTGGCCAACCACCGCTTCGCGCAGCAGGTAGATGCGCCCCGCATCGACGCGCAGCGGAATCGTCGGCACACAGCCTTCGTCGTCGCCCAGAGCTTCGCCGGTCTTCAACGAGATGTTCCAGTTGTGCAGAGGGCAAGTCACCACCCCGCCATGGACGATGCCCTGACTGAGCGGTCCCTGCTTATGCGGGCACTTGTTGACCAGCGCATAGAACTGGTTGTCGAGCGTATGGAAAACGGCGATCTCCTCCCCGCCGCGCACCGGCAAGGTGCGGGCGTTGCCGGGGGCAATCTGGTCCACGGGACCGATATCGAGCCAATCTCCGATCATCATGCAAACTCCAGGGGGCGCACCTCGGCAAGGTGCTGATGCAGCTCGGAATCCTCGCCGGCAGCGCGCCTGGCCCAGGGGTCATCCTGCATGAACTGCTGCGAATAGCGGAAGCGGGCAGCCAGCTTCCTCACCGCTTCGGGATCGTCGAACAGGCCGGCCTTCACATGATCCAGACCGACACGCTCGATCCACGGCGCGGTGCGCTCCAGATAATGCGCCTGCTCGCGATAGAGCTGGATGAAGGCTGCGCAGATTTCCATCGCCTCTTCTTCGGTCGCGACCTTGCAGAGGAGATCGGTGGCGCGGACGTGAATGCCGCCGTTGCCGCCGACATGGAGTTCGTAGCCCGAATCCACACAGACCACGCCGAAGTCCTTGATCGTCGCTTCGGCGCAATTGCGCGGGCAGCCGCTGACGGCGATCTTGAACTTGTGCGGCATCCAGGAGCCCCAGGTCATCTGCTCGAGCTTGACGCCAAGGCCTGTCGAATCCTGCGTGCCGAAGCGGCACCATTCGGAACCCACGCAAGTCTTCACCGTGCGCAGCGACTTGCCGTAAGCATGGCCGGAGACCATGCCGGCGGCATTGAGATCGGCCCAGACGGCGGGCAGATCTTCCTTCCTGATGCCGAAGATGTCGAGACGCTGCCCGCCGGTGACCTTGACCATGGGCGCGTTGTACTTCTCCACCACGTCAGCGATCGCCCGCAGCTCGCGCGGGTTGGTCAGGCCACCCCACATGCGCGGGACGACCGAGTAGGTGCCGTCCTTCTGGATATTGGCGTGCATCCTCTCGTTGACGAAGCGGCTCTTCTGGTCATCCTCGTATTCGCCCGGCCACGCGGCGAGCAGATAGTAATTGAGCGCGGGACGGCAGGAGTGGCAGCCGTCCGGCGTGGTCCAGTGCAGCTCCTGCATGAGCTGCGGTATCGCCTTAAGCTCCTTTTCCAGGATCAGGCGGCGCACGTCATCGTGGCTGAAGCTGGTGCACTTGCAGACGGTCTTCGGCCCGGACTGAATGTCGTCGCCCAGCGTCAGCTTGAGCAGGCTTTCGACAAGACCGGTGCACGAACCGCAGCTCGCCGAAGCCTTGCACTGCGAGCGCACCGCATCGAGGCTGCAGGCGCCCGCCTTGATCGTCTCGATCACCTTGCCCTTGGAAACGCCGTTGCAGCCGCAGATCTCGGCATCGTCCGAGAGGGCGGCAACGGCAGCATTAGGGTCCGCGAGGGCGCCCCCCGAGGCGAAGGCCTGGCCGAAGATCAGGGCGTCGCGGATTTCCGAAACGTCCTCGCCCTTCTTCAGCAGGTCGAAATACCAGTTGCCGTCAGCGGTATCGCCATAGAGCACGGCGCCGATCAGGCGGTCCTCCTTGACCACGACACGCTTGTACACGCCGCGTGCGGCGTCGCGCATGACGATGTCCTCGCAACCCTCGCCCCCGGAAAAGTCGCCGGCGGAAAACAGATCGATTCCCGAAACCTTGAGTTTCGTCGAGGTTACCGAGCCCTCGTAGCCGGAAGGCGTTCCCGTGGCGTGATCGGCCAGGGCTCGACACATGTCCCACAGCGGGGCGACAAGGCCATAGCAGGTCCCGCGATGCTGCACGCATTCGCCCACCGCGAGCACCGCCGGATCGGACGTGACCATGTGGTCGTCGACCATGATGCCGCGCTCGACTTCGAGACCAGAGGCTTTCGCAAGGCCTGTCGCGGGACGAATGCCGACCGCCATGACGACGATGTCGGCGGGAAATTCGCGTCCGTCCTTCAGCTTCACGGCCGCGACATGGCCGTCCTTCTCGACGATCTCGGCGGTATCGCCCCCCGTAACGATCGTCTGGCCCCGGCGCTCCAGTTCGGCCTTCAGCAACCAGCCGGCCGCCTCATCGAGCTGGCGCTCCATCAGCGTAGGCATCAGATGGACGACGGTGACCTGCATGCCACGAAGTGAAAGGCCATGCGCAGCCTCCAGCCCGAGCAGGCCACCGCCGATCACCACCGCGCTGCCGCCGCCTTGTGCGGCCGCCAGCATCTTGTCTACGTCGTCCAGATCGCGGAAAGTGACGACACCGGGCAGATTGTGTCCCGGAACCGGGATGATGAAGGGGTCCGAGCCGGTCGCGATCAGCAACCGGTCATAAGGCTCGACACGCCCGGACTGCGCGATCACCGTCTGGGTCTCGCGATCGATCTGCACGACCGGATCGCCGGAGATCAGCGTGATGCCGTTCTCGTCATACCATTCGGCCGAATTGATGATGATGTCTTCGAACCGCTTCTCGCCGGCCAGTACGGGCGAGAGCATGATGCGGTTGTAATTGACGCGCGGTTCGGCGCCGAAGATCGTGATGGCGTAGCGCGCGGGATCGCGATCAAGGATTTCCTCGACGGCGCGGCAGCCGGCCATGCCGTTGCCGATCACCACCAGCCGCTCGGCAGTGCCGTCGGGCCGTGTCCCATTCTCGAAATTCATCGGCGCATTCACGTCGCATCTCCAGTCCAGAACGCGCAACACGAAAAAGCCGCCTCGAGACTGGTCCCCGGAAGAACCAGATCGGGCGGCTTCGTTGCCACGCATTGTCAGTTGATAGCGGTGCGCTGGTTCGTCCGACGTTGGACGGCGCTGCCTCGCTTGAGGCCTGTCTAACCGATTCGCGGGCCACGCGGCAAGCTGTTTTTGCAGTGCAACATGGCCCGCTGCCGTCTCAGTACTTGAATTCGGCCTGCAGCCAGAACTTCTCCGTGTCCGTGCCGAAGCGATCCGCATTATACTTCGCGTACTTCGCCAGCACCGCGAACTGACCCAGCCGGAAGCCCAGGCTGGCGTTCCATTCGTCGCCATAATCAATGCTGCCGACGTCGCTGTTGTAGGTATGATAGGTCACGGCCGCGTTCAGGCCGGGGAGCTGCTTGATGCCGTCGAACTTGTAGGCGACGCCGGCATAGATATCCTCAAGGCCCTTGTTCGGCGTCGTGAGGAACACGTCGGCCCAGCCGTTGAACTTGTGCAGCGTGGCAAGCGGCGTCTGCACCGCGCGGCTGGCGCCGCCCGCCGCACCAGCATCGGTGCCCAGCTTTTCGTAGCCGGCCAGCACGGTCAGTCCCTTGTAATCGATGCCCGCCTCGCCTGCGAGGTAATCGGCCTCGTACTTCACCGGAGCGCTGCCGTAGGCGCTCTGCCGAGCATAGGAAACCGTGAGGTTGAGCTTGGTCTTGGGCGCAAGCGGAAAGCCTGCGACCGCGCGGAAGCCGTATGTCTGCGAAGAATTGGCGAAAGCGATCGCCTCGTCATAGTCGAGAAGATAGGCAAAGCCTTTCACGGCCACCGGTCCCGTCTTCACCGCGGCGCCGGCGAAGAAGAAAGTGCCGTCAAATGCCTGGCGCGGCCCCGCATCGATGCCGAAGATCGTCCGCTGCGAAATCGCGTAAGTGCCGTCGAGCATCACCGGGCCGACCTTCGCCTCGCCGCGGACGGCGTCGAAAGTCTGCTCGTTCTGCCGCCAGGCGACCGAGCCCACCCAGCGCTGGTCATCAAGGTTGATGCGCTGGCGGCCGATGGTGAATGTCGCGGTCTTGAAGCGGTACTGCGCCTGGATGCGATTCAGGTCGATGTTCATCGGATCGGGTACGACCGAATAGCCCGGCCGGCGCTGACCGTTGGCGATCGCGAAAGGAAAGGCGTTGTAATCGTCGACCAGCGCAAGCGTGCCTTCGCCTTCGGCGAGCAGCGAGAGGCTGCCCATCTTGAGCTCGCCGCCCGCGCGTATCCGCATGGTCACGGCATCGGCGTCGAGCGTCGGCTGGTCGACATGCTCATAGCGCAGCCGGCCTTCGACGATCGGATCGAACGTTACACCATTGCCCAGCGGAATCGGATCGCCCGCTTTCGCGAGCGCAGGCTGTGCAAAGACGATCGGCGCCGCAAGCGCGGCGACGGCAATAATGGACCTCATGTTTCTTTTCCCTCCTGGCGTGGATTCGTGCCCGCCAGGCATCCCCTCATATTTTTCAGGCCGCCTCTGCGTTCGGCCCGTGATCGTATTCGGCAAGGAAGTGCAGCACCTCCTGTCGGTAAGCGTAGAATTGCGGATGCTGGAGCAGCTCCTTGCGGTCGCGCGGACGCGGCAGATCGACCTTCAGCACCTTGCCGATGGTGGCGTGCGGGCCGTTGGTCATCATCACCACGCGATCGGCCAGCAGGATCGCCTCATCGACGTCGTGCGTGACCATGATCGCCGTCACCTTAGTGCGGTTCCACACTTCCACGAGCACGTCCTGCAAGTCCCAGCGCGTCAGGCTGTCCAGCATGCCGAAGGGCTCGTCGAGCAGCAGCAGGCGCGGCGACAGGGCAAACGCGCGGGCGATGCCGACGCGCTGACGCATCCCGTTCGACATCTCCGCCGCAAGCTTGTCCTTGGCGTCTGACAGACCCACCCGGTCGAGATAGTATTCGATGATCTCGCGCCGCTCGCTCTTCGACGCATGCGGATAGACGCGCTCCACGCCCAAGGCGACGTTCTGCCGCGCGGTCAGCCATGGCATCAGGCTGGGCGCCTGGAACACTACGGCCTTGTCCGGGCCGGCCACGTCGATCTCGCGGTTGTCGAGCACGATCGAGCCCTTGCTGATCGCGTTGAGCCCCGCCGCCATGGTCAGAACCGTCGATTTGCCGCAGCCGGAGTGACCGATCAGCGAGATGAACTCGCCCTTGTCCATCAGGAGGTTGAAGTCCTCCACCACGGTCAGCGGCCCTTTCGGGGTCGGATAGACCTTGTGAAGCTTGAAGAACTCCAGATAGCGCCGCGCGACACCCCGCGCCGCAGCATCGCGATAGGCCTTTGGCGGCGGCGCGAGATCGAGCGGCGCGACATTCGGCAAGCTTTCGGCATCGACCGCCTTCCGATCCTGCCCGGCGACAAGCGAACCCAGGTAGCCGACGATCTCGCGCCGCAGCGCCTGGAAGGCGGGATCGTCGTTCACCGCCTCGCGGTCACGCGGGCGCGGCAGGGCGACATCGAACAACCGTCCGATCCGCGCAGCCGGCGCGGGCGTGAGCACGGCGATGCGATCGGCCAGCAGCAGCGCCTCGTCGACGTCATTGGTGACGAGGATAATCGTGCGCTTTTCCTCGCCGCGAATGCGCTCGATCTCGTCCTGCAGCTTGGCCCGGGTCAGTGCATCGAGCGCGGAAAGCGGTTCGTCCAGCAACAGGATCTCGGGTTCCATGGCCAGCGCGCGGGCGACCGCGACGCGCTGGCGCATACCGCCAGAAAGCTGCGAAGGCTTGCGGTCCATCGCGTGGCCGAGCCCAACAAGCTCGACCTTCTGGCGAACCAGCGTCGCGCGCTGTTCCGCACTACGATCCTTGTGCACCGCGTCCACCGCCAGCGCGACGTTCTTCTCGACGCTGAGCCAGGGGAACAGTGAATAGGACTGGAAGACAAGGCCGCGATCCTTGTCCGGCCCCTCGATGGCCTTGCCGCGCAGGAGCATCTCTCCGCCGTCCGGCTCGACGAGACCGGCAATCGCGGAGATCAGCGTGGTCTTGCCTGCGCCGGAGAAGCCGAGAATGGCAATGAACTCGCCTTCCTCGACATCGAGATCGATGCCGCCAAGGACTTCGGTGATGCCGGCCTTGCCGGCGTAGCGCTTGGTCACATTGCGAAGCGAAAGGATCGGGTCCGCCATGGATTGCCCTCCTCAGACTGTGCGGTTGCGGCTGGCGAGGGCCTGGAAGCCCATCATGATGCGATCGAGCGCCACGCCGATCAGCCCGATGACGACGACGGCGACCATGATGCGCGAAAGCGACTTTTCGTTGCCGTTCTGGAACTCATCCCAAACGAACTTGCCGAGGCCGGGATTCTGCGCGAGCATCTCCGCAGCGATCAGCACCATCCAGCCGGTGCCCAGCGACAGGCGCATGCCGGTGAAGATATAGGGCAGCGACGAAGGCAGGACGAGGCGGGTAAGCTTGGCGAACCAACCGAGCCTGAGCACCCGGCCGACGTTCAGCAGATCCTTGTCGATCGAGGCCGTGCCGATCGCGGTGTTGATCAGCGTGGGCCACATCGAGCACATCATCACGACGATGGCCGAGATCACGAAACTTTTCGCCAGCGTCGGATCGTCGCTGGTGATCGAGGCGGAGACGACCATGGTGACGATCGGCAGCCAGGCGAGCGGGCTGATCGGGCGCATGACCTGCACCAGGGGGTTGATCGCTGCATTGAACCGCTTCGACATGCCTGCGAGCAGACCCAGCGGCACCGCGACCAGCGAGGCAAGAACGAAGCCCATTCCCACCGTCTTCAGGGAAGTGAATATCTGGTCGATAAAGGTCGGCGGCCCCGAATAGATCTGACCCGAGGCCTCGGCGGCCGCCGCCTCGGAACTGGCAGCCGAATATTCGGCCATCAGCCCCATGAAGGCGTCCCAGACATCGCCCGGACCGGGAAGCGCGCCGAGCGAGGTATGCACCATGGGCGCGAGTACGGCCCATAGCCCGATAAAGCCCAGGATACCGACCGCCGGCGGCCAAAGCCCGTCAAACAGGGCCTTGCCCGACGGCAGTTTCGATAATCTTGCGCCAGAGGCCGCAACAGGCGCCGCCGCCTCGCCGCCAGGTTCGGTCCCGGTGGGGACTTGCTCCTCGCTATCCATGGGAACATCCACTTTCCTGAGCGTGACGACGGCCATGTCCTGCTCCTTACTTGACGCCCGAGGCGGTCACGGTCTGACCGGCCTTCAGGCCGATCGCGAAGCCTTCGGCATAAGTGGCCGGGCGGTGGGCATCGAAGGCGATCCCGTCGATCGCCTTCTTGCTGTAGGCGCGGTAGCCATCGGTTTCCGGGAAGTCGGACGCCTGGGCCATGCCACCGGCGATCAGCGACTTCGCCGCCTCCATGTAGAGGTCCGGACGATAGGCCGCCTTCACGGTGTCGAGATACCACTGATCGGGCTTCGATTCGGCGATCTGACCCCAGCGACGCATCTGCGTGAGGAACCAGATGCCGTCCGAATAGAACGGGTAGCTGGCCTGCTGGCTGAAGAAGAGATTGAATTCGGGCGTATCGCGCGTGTCCCCAGCGCCGAATGTGAACTTGCCGGTCATCGAGGCCATCAGCACCTTCTCGTCGGCGCCTACGTATTTCGGCGAGGCCAGGATCTTCACCGCCTCGGCGCGGTTCTTGCCGTTATCGGCGTCCAGCCACATCGACGCCCGGATCAGCGCACGCAGGATCGCCTGCGTCGTCTTGGGATTCTTGGCGGCGAATGCCTCCGTCAGACCGAAGACCTTGTCGCCGGTAAGGCCCGCGATGTCGGGATCGACGATGATCGGCACGCCGACCTTCTTGGCCACCGCCGCCTGATTCCACGGCTCACCGACCGAATAGCCCTCGATAGTGCCGGCTTCGAGCGTCGCAGGCATCTGCGGGGGCGGCGTGACCGAAAGCTGCACCTGGGCGCCGGTGACGCCCGCGGTGTCGCCAGGCAGGTAGAAGCCCGGGTTCAGTCCGCCCGCCGCCAGCCAGTAGCGCAGGATGTAGTTGTGCGTGGAGACGGGGAAGACCATGCCCATCTTGAAGGGCTTGCCCTCCGCCTTGAACTTCGCGACGACAGGCTTCAGCGCCGCCGCCGATACAGGTTGGAGGATCTTGCCGTCCGGCCCCTTCGGCAGGCTCGGCGCGATCATGTCGTAGACGCGGTTGGAGATCGTCACGCCCTTGCCGTTCACATCGAGCGACATCGGCGTGATGATCTTGACCTTCGAACCGATCCCCGCCGCCGAAGCGAGCGGATGGCCCGCAAGCATATGCGCGCCGTCGAGCTGGCCGCCCGAGACACCATCGACCAGGACCTTCCAGTTGGCCTGGGGTTCCAGCGTGACGTTCAGCCCTTCTTCGGCGAAGAAGCCCTTCTCCTTGGCGATAGCAAGCGGCGCCATGTCGGTCAGCTTGATGAAGCCGAGCTTGAGATTGGATTTCTCGATGCCTTTCTCCGCCGCGATCTTCGCGACGTCGCTGGCGCCGGTGGGCGCCTCGCTCTTGCCGCAGCCCGCGAGCGCCACGCCTGCCAGCAGCGCGGCGATCATACCGCGCCTATCGAACCGAAAGCCCCTCATTGCCATTTTGCGAGTCCCCGTACTGATGCGGGCAACGAAAAAAGCCGCCTCGATACGGCTCCGAATAGAGCCAGATCGGGCGGCGACGTTGCCACGCAATGTGAATGTTCGGCCTGGCGGTGCTAATTCGTCCTCCCTTGGACGAGACCCCGTTTGCCGATGTCGAATGTATCCGATTCGCGCCTGCGGTAAAGAAATATTTTGCAATGCAGCGAAATAAATATCGCGCTGCGACATAAAGCGACCCGAAGGAATTATGATAGTTTTTATATTTGTTTTATAAGTATTTATTTTTCACGATCTCTGCCTTTTTAAAGGGTGCAGAGAGCTGTTCGGCAATTGCCGTTTTGCATTGCAACAATGACGGATGGTTCAACACCGAACCATCCGCAAAACTCTTCCCCTAGATGCGCGCGCCCTGAAGCGCGGCGCCCCAAGTGGTGCGCCAGCGGCTCTTGACCGCCGTCAGGCCGGCAAGCGCGATCAGCGCCAGCGCGGCAAAGATCAGAAAGCCCGGCGCTGGGCTGCCGGTGAGCTTCTTGGCGAAACCCAGCGAGGAAGCGAGATAGAACCCGCCCACCCCGCCGCCAAAACCGACAAGTCCGGTCATCACGCCGATCTCCTTGCGGAAACGCTGCGGCACCAGCTGGAATACCGCGCCGTTACCCGCTCCCAACGTGCCCATCGTCAGGATGAACAGCGCCAGAGCCAATGGCAGCGTCGCAGGGCCCGTACTGATCGCGACGAGAAGCACCGCGGCGAGCGCATAGACGATCGTCAGGGTGCGAATGCCGCCGATGCGGTCCGCCAGCGCACCGCCGAAAGGACGGATGAGCGAACCGGCGAAGACGCAAGCCGCAGTACAATAGCCTGCATTGACCGGAGTCAGCGCGAAAGTGTCGGTGAACCAGATCGCCAGCGAGTTCGAAAGACCGACGAAACCGCCGAAAGTGACGCCGTAGAACAGCATGAACCACCATGCGTCGCGTTCCTTGAGCACTTCGCCATAGGCGGAAAGTGGCTTGGGCGCGGGCTGATCGGGGCTATCCTTGGCTGCAACCATATAGAAAACGAAGACTATCCCGAGCGGGATCAGCGCCAGTCCCAGCACTTCGTTCCAGCCGAACGCCTTGGCCAGCAGCGGCGCGAAGATCGCGGCAAGCACGGTGCCTGAATTGCCCATGCCGGCAATGCCCATCGCCTTGCCCTGATGCTCGGGCGGATACCAGCGGCTGGCGAGCGGCAACGCGACCGCAAAGCTCGCCCCGGCGAAACCGAGCACCACGCCAAGCGCAAGCGTGGCCTCGAAGCTGTGCACGCCGAACCAGAATGCGGTGGCAAGGCCTGCTATCACGATGATCTGGCCGATGGCGCCTGTCCGCTTTGGCCCGATGCGATCGACCAGCAATCCGTTGACGAGACGCAGGACCGCGCCTGCCAGCGTCGGCACCGCGACCATGAGTCCCTTCTGGCCAGCGTCGAGTCCGAGATCCTGCGCGATGATCGGCGCCAGCGGCCCGAGGATCACCCAGACCATGAAGGCAATGTCGAAATAGAGGAACGCGGCGATCAGCGTAGGCCGGTGACCGGCCTTCCAGAAACTTGAACTCATCGAAAGAACTCTCTCGGGCTTGACGAAGCGGTGGGAAATCCAATCCTCACGCGGGCGGGCATGACGCCCGTCCGGGGAAGGGGTGCGAAAAAGTGTGGAACGCGGGCGAACTGGTCGTAACGGCAGGCTTTTCGAGCCTCACCGGTCCACGCGAGGAAAACCAGGATTTCGCCGGCACTTACCTGGGCACGGCGCTGGAACGCGCGCGCCATGGCGTGATCGCGGCGCTGGCCGACGGCGTAAGCGGCGGTCGGGAGGGCCGGGTTGCGGCCGAACTGGCGGTACGCGCGCTGTTCGAGGGTTTCTACGCCATTCCGGATACGCTCGGCCCGGCGCGAGCGATGCAGCGGCCGCTCACGGCGTTCAACCGATGGCTTCATTCCCAGGCGCGGGGCGACGCCATGGCGGACAGCGCGACGACACTGACCGCGATCGCCCTGCGCGGGCGTCGCGCCCATCTCGCCCATGTCGGCGATAGCCGCGCCTGGCGTTACGCCGGCGAGCGGCTGACGTGCCTGACGATCGATCATGTCCGCCCGGAACCCGACTTGCGGCACGTCCTGATCCGCGCGCTCGGCATCGAACCGGAATTGCGCCTCGATCACACGACGATCGAGCTTGCCCCGCTCGACCGGCTGATTCTGACCAGCGACGGCGTTCACGGGGTGCTTTCGCCCACGCGCATCGCCCGGATCCTTGCCGAGCAGGCAAGCGCCCAGGCCACCGCGGAAGCCTTGACCGAAACCGCGCTTGCCGCGGGTGGGCGCGACAATGCGACCGCGCTCGTGCTCGACATCATCCGCCTGCCGAAACCCGAGCACGACGGCATTCTTGCCGATCTGTCCGCATTGCCCTTTGTCGATCCACCGAAGCCTGGCGAAAGCCTGGATGGTTTCCGCATCGAGCGGGTGCTGAGCGAAGGACGCTACGCCGTGCTGCTGGCCGGAACGGACGGCGAAGACGGCAGCCAGGTCGTGCTCAAGTTCCCGCGCCGGCAGGCGCTGAGCGAACGGGCGATGCGGCTGGCCTTCGCGCGCGAGATCATGATCGCGCAGCGTGTCGCCAGCCCCTTTGTGGCAGCCGCCCATCCGGTGCGGCCCGACCGTCAGAGCGCACTCTACGGCATCCAGCCTCTGCTGAACGGAGAAACCATGGCGCAGAGGATGGCCCGCGGCCGCCCCTCGCTGCCGGTCGCGCTGGAACAGGCGATCCGGCTGACGCGAGGAGTCGCCGCACTCCACCGGCTCGACGTGATCCACCGCGACATCAAGCCCGACAACATCATGCTGACCGAGGACGGCGGATTGAAGTTGATCGACCTCGGCGTCGCGCGCTTGCCGCGCATAGAGGATTTCCGGGCCGACGAGATCCCCGGCACTCCAGGCTACATGGCGCCCGAGCAGTTCGACGGAAACGCCGGCGATGCCCTGACCGACCAGTTCGCGCTGGGCGTTACGCTCTACCGCTGGTTCACCGGCCAGTGGCCTTACGGCGAGCAAGAAGCTTTCCAGCGGCCACGCTTCGGCCGCGTGCCGCCGCCCTCGCAGCACCGCCCTGAAATCCCGAGCTGGCTCGACGACGCGATTTTGACGGCGATCCAGCCCGATCCACAGGCGCGCTTCGGCGATGTGATCGAGCTCCTGCGCACGCTGGAAAACGGCGGCGGCCTGCGCCGGCGGACGATGCATTCGGCGGCGCTGCTGGAGCGCAATCCGGTGCTGTTCTGGCAGCTCGTGAGCGCGGCGATGGCCATAGGCCTGCTCCTTTCGCTCATTCTGCGCTGACACCCCGGTATACACTGGCCCGCTCGCTCCTGCGCGCAATGCGAAAAGCCGCCTCGACTTGATCCCGGAAGGGGACCAGATCGGGCGGCGACATTGCCACGATGTTCCTATGAAGCAGAAGGCGCTTTTTCGCCCGTCCTTGGGCGGCTGCCATCACTGCTGCGGGCGGAGAATTATCCGATTCGCGGCACGCAGGCAAAGCATTTTTGCGTTGCAGCAAAACCCGGCCTCAGCCGAGCGAGGCGAGATACCCCGGAAGATCGGCCGGATCGAACACCCTGCCGTCGAAAAAGCGATTGCTTTCCAGGGTCATGCGCCCCTGCTGCGTGCCGACGGCGGTCGTCCGGTCGAGGCTGCCTTCGACCTTGGAGCTGGCGCCCGGCAGCGGCTCGTCCGTACCGATCAACGCGCTGCGATAGACATCGGGCCTGAATACCCGCGCCGCACGGGCGGCATCGGCGGGATCGAAGGCCAACCCGTCCCAGCGGACCATCTGCGTGTAGAGCCACCCCGCCTGGCTTACCCAGGGAAAGTTCGCCGCTTCGCGGTACTGGAACATGAA
This sequence comes from Novosphingobium sp., assembly GCA_036400975.1. Lineage (GTDB taxonomy): Bacteria > Pseudomonadota > Alphaproteobacteria > Sphingomonadales > Sphingomonadaceae > Novosphingobium. The sequence continues at coordinate 34,070 of DASWWL010000204.1, forward strand.
ATCCGGATAAGGCACCACCTCGCCCCCGCGCGCCAGCAGCAGGCGGTCCGAAATCGCGCGCTTGATCAACACCGCATCGCTGTCGAGGTATTCGGCCCGCGCAAGGATAGCCGCGTTCGCATCCCAGTTCTCCGGATCGACGAAGTGGCGGCCGGCCCGGCACAAGGCCCGGATCAGACGCTCGACCGCGCCGCGTTTTTCTTCGAGCACCGGCTCGCGCAGCGCCAGAACCTTTTCCACGCCGCGCCGCCAGATCTGCGCGGTCGCCAGCACGATCTCCCCCGCACCGCGCGCCACGGCCACGCTGTTCCACGGCTCGCCGACGCAGATGCCATCGACATCGCCCATCTCCAGCGCATCGGCGCAGAACGGCGGCGGAACCGTGGTGATCTCCACGTCGCGCTCGGGCAGGAGGCCGCAGCCGGCCAGCCAGTAGCGCAGCATGTAGTTATGGCTCGAATAGCGATGAACCACACCGAAGCGCAGCGGCCGGCCGGCCGCAAGCCGCTCCGACGCGACCTGGCGCAATGCCGCACCCACCTTGGCCGGATCGCCAAGCGTCGCAGGCTCTCCGCGAACCCGGCGGGCAAGCTCGGGATGCAGCGTAATCGCATTGCCGTTCAGACCCAGCACGAAAGGCACCGATATGGGCTGCGCCGGCCGGCCACGCCCTAGCGTCGTGGCGATCGCCAGCGGCGCGACCATATGGGCGGCATCGCTGTGGCCGTAGAGCAGCCTGTCGAGCACCGTCGCCCAGCTCATGTCCTTCATCAGATTCAGCGTGATGCCTTCGTCTTCGGCAAAGCCATGCTCGCGCGCAAGGATCGGCAAGCAGGCATCGACGAGCGGCAGGAAGCCTATGGTCAGTTCCTGGCCCAACTATTTTCCTCCCATCAGCTTGTGCGCGGTGACGATGGCTTCGGCGATGTCCGCGATGCGCTTGCCCTGGCTCATCGCGGCGCTGCGCATCTCGGCATAGGCTTTCGGTTCGGGCAGCCCCCGGCTGTCCATCAGGATGCGCTTCGCCTTGTCGATCGTCTCGCGCTCGGCCAGCGCACCGCGTGCCTCGGCCAGATCGGACTGGAGCCGCGAGAATGCATTGAACCGCCGCACCGCAAGGTCGAGCAGCGGACGAATGCGATTCGCGGCCAGGCCGTCTACGACATAGGCCGAGACGCCGGCATCGACCGACGCGGCGATCGATTCCTCATCGCTTTCGTCAACGAACATGGCGATAGGACGCGCCAACACACGGCTGACGGCGAAATATTCCTCGAGCACGTCGCGCGACGGGTTGCCGAGATCCATCAGCACGATGTCGGGCGCGATCTCGCCGATCCGGGCAACCAGCCCGCGCCTTTCGGTGACGACGAAGATTTCGCAATCGTCGAGGGTCGCCAGTCCCTCCTGTATGACCGAGGCGCGCGCGGCGCTTTCGTCGACGATGGCAATGCGCATGATTTTGCATTGCAGCAGAAGCCGGCAGCGCGCAAGAGGGACGGGAAAGTGCCACTTACCGCATTTTTCCGGCAACGCCGCAAACTATTGGAATGATGCCGGAACGGCTTGACGCAGCCGCCATTCCCGCCAAGAAAAGCGCGCGAAGGCCAGACCTGATTTCCATTCTCGCCGATCCGGCGGTGTGCCGTGGATTGTGCGGCAAGGAAAAACGGGCGCGGCTTCACGGGGCGGGCAAAATAGCGCATTGTGCCTCGGGGGGATGAAACGAATGACGCACGTTGCGCCGATGGGGGATGTACGGACCGGACCGCGCCTTGTTTCGCGGTTGCATCGCCTGTTCATCCTGCTGGCGCTTGCCTGCGGCCTCAACGCCGCTTCTCCCGTCACCGCAGCCGGCCAGTACGAAGGCGTCGCAAGCTGCGCCGGATCGACCTGCCATGGCCGCAATGAAGGGGACGGCAAGGTCGTCCGCCAGGACGAGCTTCGCTACTGGCAGGAGCCTTCGAGCAAGACCGGCGCACACAGCCGCGCCTACGCGGCACTTGCTTCGCCGCGTGGGCAGCGCATCGCCGCCTCGCTCGGGCTCGGAAATGCAACTTCCGCCACCGCATGCCTCGGATGCCATGCGACGTTCGCGCCGGCGGCGCAGCGCGGCGCACGCTTCCAGCTCGGCGACGGCGTCGGCTGCGAATCGTGCCATGGCCCATCGGGAGGCTGGCTCTCCAGCCACTATGCGGTGCCCGCCACGCGCGCGTCGAACATCGCGCAAGGCATGATCGCACTGGACAATCCGCGCACGCGCGCGGGCGTCTGCCTCGATTGCCACTTCGGCAGCGCCAATACCGGCCAGTTCGTCACACACAGCATGATGGCGGCCGGGCACCCGCGCGTCGCCTTCGAACTCGATCTCTTCTCCTCGCTTCAGCAGCACCACAACGAGGATGCCGACTATCTGCGCCGCAAAGGCCGCACCGACAGCCTGCGTCTCTGGGCCGTTGGCCAGGCGGAGGCGGTGCAGCGGTCGCTCGGTCTGTTCGTGCGGCCCGAACTGGCGACGGAAGGCGTCTTCCCCGAATTCTATTTCTATGACTGCCATAGCTGCCATCGGCCGATCGACGACAAGCCCGACCGGCGCCGCAGCTTCGAAACCAATCCCGGCCGTCCGATCCCCTTCGGCCTGCCGCCCTACAACGACGAGAACCTTATCATGCTGTCGGCGGTTGCACAGGTCCTCGCCCCGGCTCAGGCTGCGGGCTTCGACGCTGCAAGTCGCAACTTTCATGCGGCGATGGGCCAGGGCCGTACGCAGACAGTCGCCGCCGCCACCCGCCTGCGCAGCGCCGCCGCCGCCCTTTCGGGCGCGCTCGCCGCACGCAGCTATGGCAGCGACAGCGCTTTCGCGGTGATTTCGGCCATTGCCGGCAAGACGATCACGCCGCGCTTCACCGATTATACCGGATCGACGCAGGCGGTGATGGCGATCGATACGCTGCTGAACGCGCTGGTGCGCGAGGGCCGCATCACCGTCGGCGCGGCGGCGGGCATCCGCGCCAACGTCAATCGCGCCTATGCCGCCGTTTCCGCACCGACGAGCTACGATCCTCCCGCCTTCCGCGCCGCGCTCGGCCAGGCGGCGCGCAGCATAGAGGCATTGCGGTGATGCGGCGGCGGGCAAACCTCGTCGCGGCGGTTGCGCTCCTGGCCCTCGCCTCGTGCGGCGGCGGCGATGGCGGCTCGTCGGGCGGCGGCGGCACCAGCCCGACACCAACCCCTACCGGTACTCCCACACCGGCGGCCGGCTATACGGCGCCGGCGCAGGAAACGCTGACAAGCGCCGATGTCGGCCGGATAGTCGCGCAGGCGGCGAAACAGGCGCAGACCGAGGGCAGGCCCGCCGTAATCGCCGTGACAGACCGCGTGGGCAACGTGCTCGCGCTGTTCCGCATGACCGGAGCCCCGGCCAACGCGCATATCCCCGAAGCGCCCGACGGCTCGAAACAGGACGTACAAGGCCTCGACGTGCCGGCAGAGGCGACGGCAATCGCCAAGGCCATCACCGGAGCCTACCTGTCGAGCGCGGGCAACGCCTTCTCCTCGCGCACTGCAAGCATGATCGTGCAGCAGCATTTCCCGCCCGCGCCATCGACCGCCGGGCTGGAAAGCGGGCCACTTTACGGCGTGCAGTTCAGCCAGCTCCCCTGCTCCGATCTCGCCGCGCGCGCCACGATCGGCCCCGCCGCATTGATCGGACCGAAGCGCTCGCCATTGGGGCTAGCAGCCGATCCCGGTGGCTTCCCCCTATACAAGAACGGCGTCGTAGTAGGGGGTGTCGGCGTTCTGGCGGACGGGACTTACGGCTTCGACCCGAATGTGCTCGACGTCGATAGCGACGTGGACGAACGCATCGCCCTTGCCGGTACGCTCGGCTTCGAGGCACCTGAAACGATCCGGGCCAACCGCATCAATGTCGATGGCACCGCGCTGCGTTACACCGATGCCGATTATGCGAACGTAGCCGGAGCAGCTGGCGCCACTTATGCCGCGACCGCACCCGCGCTCGGCGCGCTGGTGGCCCTGACCGGCTATTACCCGACCGCGACCCTGCAAGCAGGCGCGGCTTACGGCACCGAGGCATCGGGCGTACGCGCTTCGACGGCGGCGGAGTTCTCCGACCGCAACGCCTTCGTCCTGACCAACGGCGGCGGCACGAACCGCTATCCGATCCGCGCCGGCACCGACGCCGCCGATGTCGGCAGCGCGATCACCGCCAACGAAGCGAAGGTCATTCTGGAACAAGCCTTCGCCGTCATGTCGCGCGCACGCGCGCAAATCCGCCAGCCTCTCGACAGCCGCGCGCAAGTCTCGATTTCACTGGTCGATACGCGGGGGCAGGTACTCGGGGTGGTCCGCTCGCCCGACGCGCCGATTTTCGGCATCGACGTATCGCTGCAGAAAGCGCGCACTGCCTCGTTCTTTTCGAACCCGCAAGCCGGCAACGAGTTGCTCGCCGATCCCAGTGCGGACGTGCGCGCCTTCGTCGCGGCGGCGCGGACATTCTTCAACGACCCCAATGCGCTCACCGGCAGGATCGCCTTCACCGATCGCGCCAACGGCCTCGTGTCGCGGCCGTACTTCCCCGACGGCGAAGTCGGGCGCCCGAACGGACCGTTCAGCCGGCCGATCGCGAAGTTCAACCCGTTCTCGACCGGCCTTCAGTCCGCGCTGATCTTCGGCAACCTTGGCGAGCATCTGAATTTCGTGCTCGGCGCCAGCCCGACCGATACCGCGCAAAGCTGCACCGCGCTGCCCGATGTGGTGACGGGACAAAAGCGGCTGGCGAACGGCATTCAGATCTTTCCGGGATCGGTGCCCATCTATCGCAACGGCGTGCTCGTCGGCGGGCTTGGCGTCTCGGGCGACGGCATCGACCAGGACGACATGATCAGCTTCCTCGGCCTGCATAACGCCGGGGCCGCCCTGGGCGGCGGCATCGGCAACGCCGCGCTCGCCATCCGGGCCGACACCATACAGATCCCGGTTGGCGGCTCGAACGTGCGCTTGCGCTATGTAAGCTGCCCATTTGCGCCCTTCCTCGATTCTTCCCAGCAAAACGTCTGCCAGGGGCTTTGATGGGACTGGGGCCGATCCTTCTGCCGCTCTTGCTCGCCCAGCCGATGGGCGAAGCGCATCCCGAGCAGCCTGCCGATGCATCGGCACCCAATATGGAAAACGCCCCGCCAGCGGACCGTCCCGTCATGCTGCCGCCCGGCGCCGATCCGGAACCGGGAGAAGTCGATTCCGAAGTGCTCGAAGGCCGCCGCCGTCCCGGCTATGAAGCCCCGCTGCCGGAACGCGCGATGCAGAACAACATCGGGGCCGTCCGCGCGCCCGAGCCGGAGGCTTTCCCTACCGACCAGCTTCCGGTGCCGGACCGCTGGCGCATCCTTACCAGTCTGTGCCCGAAGAAGGGCGGCGACCAGACGCTGGCCAACCTCTATCACGGCCTGCGCGACGTCTGCCATTCGCCGCTCGATCCGTATCACCAGAACACGCTGAAGGGCGACAGGGCGCTGGCGAAAGGCAAACGCCCCGGCTTCCTCAAGGGCGACGACTGGTTCCTCAACGCCAGCGTCGTCAGCGACACGGTGCTGGAGCCGCGCACCTTCCCGATCCCCGTCGGCGTGCAGACCACCGCGCGGCCGCAAAGCCTGGACGTGTTCGGCAAGGACGCGAGCTTCGTGTTCTCGCAGACCTTCATCGCCAGCGCTTCACTGATCAAGGGCAACACCGCGTTCAAGCCGCCCGAGATCGAGTATCGCGTCGCGCTGGCCTTCAACTACAATTACGTACAGGTGCCCGAACGGCGCGTGCTTTACGTACAACCGTCGAAGGGCACCACGCGTAGCGACAACTTCCTGGGATTACAGGAAATTTTTGTCGATTACCACATCCGCAACACTTCGGAACGCTACGATTTCGATTCCGTGCGCGTTGGCATCCAGCCTTTTCAGGCCGATTTCCGAGGGTTCCTGTTCAACGACAACCAGCTTGGTATCCGCTTCTTCGGCAATCGCGACAACAACCGCTTCCAGTACAATCTCGCCGCCTTCTGGCGGATCGAGAAGGACACCAACAGCGGCCTGAACAACATTACCGAGCGGCCGCGCGACGACTTCCTGTTCATCGCGAACGCCTATCGCCAGGACTTCCTCATTCCCGGCCTCACCAGCCAGATCACCCTCGCCTACAACCGCAACCGCGAAGGCAACGAGATCGAGGTGGACGACAACGGCTTCCCGGTGCGGCCCGCGCTGCTCGGCACCTTGCGCGGGCGCGACTACGACGTTTTCTACCTCGGCTACAATGCCGACGGACGCATCGGCCGGCTTAATCTTACCGCCTCGGCTTATGCCGCGCTGGGCGAGGACCGGAACAGCTTCTTCACAGGAGAAAAGGCGGATATCCGCGCCTTCTTCGGCGCGGCGGAGCTGTCCTACGACCATGACTGGATGCGCTTCCGCCTGTCCGGCCTCTACGCCAGCGGCGACGGAAACCCCTACGACGACAAGGAAACCGGTTTCGACGCGGTGTTCGAGAATCCCGTCTTCGCAGGGGCCGACACCTCGTACTGGATACGTCAGACCATCCCCTTCGCAGGCGGCGGGCGCGTGATTTCGATCAGCGGCCGCAACGGCGTCCTCAATTCGCTCCGCTCGTCGAAGGAACAGGGGCAATCGAACTTCAACAACCCCGGCACGATGCTGCTGGGGGCGGGCGCGGATTTCGACCTGAGCCCCGAGGTCCGCATCTCCGGCAATGCCAACCACCTCTGGTTCGAGGATACTGCGACGTTGCAGGCGCTGCGCGTGGAAGGCAGCATTCCGAAGTCGATCGGCTGGGATCTGTCGGCGGCGGCGATCTGGCGCCCCAAGGCGACGCAGAACATCGTCATGCGACTGTCGGCGGCCGCCCTGCTGCCAGGCGCTGGCTTCCGCGACCTCTTCGACAATTCCAACGATCACCGGAACTACTATTCGGTGCTCGCCAATCTGATCGTGACCTATTGATGCGGCTGCTGCGCTTCTTCCTGCACCTTTGCGGCCTGCTGGCCTTGGCGATGCCCGCCGCGCGCACTTTCGCCAGCGACGAGGAAAAGCCGGTCGCGCGCGATTACGCCCTGGTGCGCGCCGCGCCCGCCCCGGCCCGGCAGAGCGTGGCCGACGTCGATATGAAATCCGGCAGCTGCGTGAGCTGCCACATCCGGACGGACGCATCGACGATGCACGTCTCGCCCGCGGTCCAGCTCGGCTGCATCGACTGTCATGGCGGCGACGCGAAATCGCCCGCGGCTTTCGGCAAGCCCGAACTCGGCTACGACCATCCCTACAACCGCGCGGCGATGGAAAAGGCGCATGTCCTGCCGAAGTATCCGGGCGGCTGGCATTATCCCTCCTCGGCCAATCCCGAGCGGACTTACACCCTGCTCAACAAGGAAGCGCCGGAGTTCGTCCGCTTCGTCAATCCCGGCGACTATCGCGCCGCGCGCGACGCCTGCGGCGCCTGCCACCTGCCGGTGATCGAAGCCGCCGAACGCTCGCTGATGGCGACCGGCGCGATGCTGTGGGGCGGCGCGGCCTATAACAACGGCATCGTCCCCTTCAAGAACTACATCTTCGGCGAGGCCTATACCCGCGACGGCAAGCCGGCGAAGATCGTCTCGCCCGGCGATCCTCCGGGCACCTTGACCGCCGCGCAGAAGGCACGCGGCGCGCTGGCGGAACTGTATCCGCTGCCGCGCTGGAACGTGATTCCGCCAGGCGACGTCTTCCGCGTATTCGAGCGCGGCGGGCGCAACATCGCCACGCAGTTCCCCGAGATCGGCCTGCCGAACCTCACCGGCAACATCCAGCGCCTGGAAGAACCCGGCCGCCCCGACCTCAAGCAGTCGAGCCGCGGCCCCGGCACCGGCATCCGTGTCGCGATCCCCGTGCTCAACATTCACAAGACCCGCCTGAACGACCCCTACACCTGGTTCATGGGCACCAACGACCAGCCTGGCGACTATCGTTCCTCCGGCTGCACCGGCTGCCATGTGATCTACGCCAACGACCGCGAACCGCGCCACAGCCTGATCTATGCCCCTCTCGGCCGCGACGGGCAGACGATCACCGTCGATCCGACGATCGCGAACAAGATGCAGCCGGCACACGGCGGCCTGAAGGGCGCGCACGGCAAGGACACGCACGGTGACGGCCATGACGATGGCCACGGCGCGGCGCCTGCCGGCGAAAAGGAAAAGGGGCATCCGCTCCAGCACGTGTTCACGCGGGCCATCCCCACCGCGCAGTGCATGAACTGCCATATGCACCAGCCGAACATCTTCCTGAACAGCTACCTCGGCTACACGATGTGGGACTATGAATCCGACGCGCCGAAGATGTGGCCGGCAAAGCAGAAATACCCGACCGCCGAGGAAGTACGCCATATCGCCGATCGCAATCCCGAAGCGGCAGCCGCGCGGGGCAAGTGGGGCGATCTCGATTTCCTGCGCAATGTCTACGACCTCAATCCAGAACTCAAGGATACGCAGTTCGCCGACTACCATGGCCACGGCTGGAACTTCCGCGCGATCTTCAAGCGCGACCGCGAGGGCAACCTGCTCGACGCCGACGGCAGGATCGTCGATCCGAACGACCCCGAGAAATGGCGCAAGGCGGGTGAAGGCAAGTTCGTCCAGCCCGGCACCAATCCCGGCAAGGCCGTGCACCTCATGGATATCCATGCCGAAAAGGGCATGCAGTGCGCCGACTGCCACTTCGCGCAGGACAGCCACGGCACCGGGTACATCCACGGCGAAGTGGCGAACGCGGTCGAGATCGGCTGCAAGGACTGTCATGGCACTGCCGACGCCTATCCGACGCTTCTGACCTCGGGTCCCGCCGCCCCGCCCAAGGGCAATAACCTCTCGCTGCTGCGCAACCCCGATGGCCAGCGCCGGTTCGAATGGCGGGAGGACGGTTTCGGACGACGCACGCTGATCCAGCGCTCGATCGTCGATCCCAACCTGTCATGGGAAGTCAGCCTGGTGAAGGACGCGGTCGATCCCGCCTCGCCGCACTTTAACGCAAAATCGGCGCGCGCCAAGCTGATGAGCGCCTCGGGCGCCGACGACGGGCGCTTCAGCTTCGGCCCCGGCGTGCCCATGGCGGACCGGGCGCACAAGGAAGGCGAGATGGCCTGCTTCACCTGCCATCTGTCCTGGACCACGAGCTGCGGCGGCTGCCATCTGCCGATCGAGGCGAACTGGAAGACCAAAGGCCACCACTATGAGGGCGAGGAAACGCGCAACTTCGCGACCTACAACCCGCAAGTGGCGCGCGACGACATGTTCCAGCTCGGCAAGCACATGACGACCAAAGGCGGTGAAGTCGCACCGATCCGTTCGACGTCGGCGCTGGTGCTTTCCTCCACCAACATAAACCGCGAACGGATCTACATCCAGCAGCCGCCGATCTCCGGTATCGGCTTCTCCAGCCAGGCCTTCGCGCCCCACTTCCCGCACACCGTGCGCCTGACCGAGACCAAGACCTGCACCGACTGCCACTTGTCCGGCAAGGACGACAACAACGCGATCATGGCGCAGCTCCTGCTGCTCGGCACGAACTACGTGAATTTCGTCGGGCTTAACGCCTGGACTGGACTTGAAGGCGGGTTCGAAGCGGTGCGCGTGACCGAATGGGAAGAGCCGCAGGCGGTGATCGGTTCCTATCTCCACCGTTATGCCTATCCCGACTGGTACAACCTCCATGTCGAAAAGAACGGCCGCGAGCTGAAGAACTGGACGCGCGGCAAGACGCTGGACGGCAAGCTTTCGGGCGAAACCCATGCGCTCGAGGAATTCCGCAACATCGTGCAGGGAACCCGCGATCGCGTCGGCTGCCTCCAGATGCGCGGGGAATACATGTTCGTCGCCGAGGGACGCGGCGGCTTCAAGGTCTATGACATCGCCTCGGTCGCCAACAAGGGCTTCTCCGACGCGGTCGTATCGGCGCCGTTCTCGCC